>CAVAFU010000035.1:0-72062 GCA_963588325.1 Oribacterium sp. | reverse complement strand
CAAAGAATGTTGATATTCATGACATTTGTTGTAAAAAAACAGCTATAAAAATTATAAATATATATTTATAACTAAAATTTATGGTATTTTTTTGTAGAATTTTCAGAAAAATCATTGATTTTTTAATAAACTTGTGTTTTAATGTTCTTTATATTGACGGGAGTCAATATGAGATTAACCATTTTGGGAGGTTTATTATGGATAAGAAAGAGAGATTCTCTTTTAGGAAGTACAAGGTTGGACTAGTTTCCGTCCTTGTGGGAGCTGTCTTTTTGGCAGCAGGTGCAGGTCGTGTTTCTGCCGATGAGCTTTCAAAAGCAACGGCACTAAGTCAAACAGACCCTGCTTCGACGATTGAACAGGTTGTTCAGGCAACAGAAAGTTCAAGTGTAACTGATTTTGCTCAAGTGGCATCAGTGGATGCAACGACTGAAGTAAGTGCTGTTGAAAGTCCAACGACAGATGGTGCAGCAACAGAAGCGGTAGCAGAAGAAACAGCTACTGCGGATACGACAGCGACAGTTGCTATTAATGAAGTTGCCGAGGAAGCAACACAAGCAATTAGCGATGTTGAAGCATCTGCAGTAAGTGTTTCTAGTGAAGTTGCTACTGAAGTAGCAGAACAAGCACAGCCAGAAGCAAAAACAGCTGAGGTAGCAACGCCTCAAAGTATTGATAGTGATGAAATTATTACAGTTCCCAAGGCTTGGGAGAGCGGCTATAAAGGACAGGGAACAATCGTTGCTATTATTGACTCAGGTTTGGATGTAGACCATGATGTCTTACATATTTCAGACCTTTCAACTGCTAAGTATGGCAGTGAAGAAGAGATTGAAGCAGCCAAAGCAGCTGCGGGTATTACCTACGGGAAATGGTTTAATGACAAGGTTATTTTTGGATATAACTACGTTGATGGTAATACGATTCTAAAAGAAAGTGAAGATGCCTCACATGGTATGCACGTTACAGGGATTGCAACTGGTAATCCTAGCAAACCATTAGGGGATGAATACATTTATGGTGTGGCACCAGAAGCACAAGTTATTTTCTTGCGTGTGTTCTCAGATTTGAAATCATATACTGGTCCTGCACTTTACGTTCGAGCTATTGAAGATGCTGTGAAATTGGGAGCAGACTCTATCAACCTTAGTCTTGGAAGTACGACGGGTTCTGAAGTCAACATGGATGAGACATTGATTGCAGCGATTAAAGCAGCTCAAAAAGCAGGGGTCAATGTTGCCATTTCTGCTGGTAATGATGGCGTTTTTGCTGACGGTTGGGCAAATCCATCAGCAGAAAATCCAGATTATGGTCTTGTCGGTAATCCGTCAACAACACGTGATGTTATCTCGGTTGCTTCGTATAATGCTAATTACACACGTAGTAACGTGGTTACTTTTGTGGGAATGGAAGATAATGCTGACCTTAATCATGGTAAGAGTGCTTTTACAAATCCCGATAAAAGTGATAAGAAGTTTGAAGATGGCAAGGCTTATGACTATGTCTATGTTGGAACAGGGACAACTGCTGAGTTTGAAGGACTTGATTTGACTGGCAAACTTGCTCTTATCCAACGTGGTGGCTTAACATTCTCAGAAAAAATTGCTAACGCGACAGCTCACGGTGCTGAAGGGGTTGTGATTTTTAATAACGTTGCTGGAGATGGCACTATCAGCATGGCAATTGATGATACAGCCATTGCGATTCCATCAGCCTTTATTCCGTATGAATTTGGTATTGAACTCGCTAAAGGTGGCTATCAAATCAAATTTAGTGATGCAGCTGAAAAATTTGATAATCCAGGGGCAGGTAAATTCTCTGGCTTTAGTAGTTGGGGATTGACAACTGATGGTGAATTAAAACCAGACGTTGCCGCACCAGGCGGAAGCATTTATTCATCATTCAATAATAGTAAATACGGTACGATGAGTGGTACAAGTATGGCATCACCCCATGTTGCTGGTGTTATTGCTTTGGTAAAACAATACCTTAAAGAAAATTTCCCTGAAAAATCAGATGAAGAAGTTGGTTATCTTGTTAAAGCCTTGATTATGAGTAATGCTAAAGCTCATTACAACAAAGAAGCGCAAGCTTATACGTCACCACGTCAACAAGGTGCAGGGCTTGTTGATACGGCATCAGCAGTTAGCACAGGGCTTTATGTAACAGGTGATGATGGTTATGGTAGTGTTACTTTAGGAAATGTTGGGGATACCTTTAGTTTTGATGTGACAATTCACAATATTGGTGATAAAGATAAGACTTTAACTTATGAAACTAATCTTGAAACAGACGAAGTTCAAGATGGTTCAATCACTTTGAATCCTCGTCTATTATCAACAACAAAAGGTCATGTGCTTACCGTTAAGGCTAATAGTTCTGAAACTATCACGATAACAGTTGATGCGAGTCAATTTGCAGAATTATTAACTAAAGAAATGCCAAATGGTTATTATCTTGAAGGATTTATTCGTTTCTTAGACCCAACTGATTTGGCTGAAGTTGTCAGCATTCCATACGTTGGTTTCAGAGGTGATTTCAAAAATCTAGCTGTTGTTGAAAAACCAGTCTATAACTTAGTCGCAGATGGTAAAGAAGGCGTTTATTTTGAACTTAATGATGACAATATCGTTGAAAGTGGCGAAACAGTGACATCATTATTGACAAATACCAAAGGAAGTTCTTATTATCATGTTCTTGGGACATATGCAAACGACGAAGGTGACTTTGTCTTGAAATTAGATGAGAATGGACAACCACATCTTGCTATCTCACCAGATGGAGATGGTAATCAAGATTATGTAGTCTTTAAAGGTGTCTTCTTGCGAAACTTTGCAAATGCAACAGCAGCTGTTTATGCAGCAGATGATGTTAATTTGGAACACCCATTGTGGGAAAGTACAAGTACTGATGGCGTTAAGACATACTCTGGTAAAGCAAGTGTTCTTTATGCGACAGAGTGGGCTGGTAAAGACAAAGATGGTAAAGATTTAGCTGATGGCAATTATAAATATGTCTTGACTTACTATCCAGATGTCGTTGGCGCTGAACCACAACATTTAGCATTTGATGTGATTGTTGACCGTAAAGAACCAATTATCACAACAGCAACATACGACAAAGATACTTTTACCTTTAAACCACGAAAAGTACTTGATCCAGATGGTTCAGGTGTCTTCAAAGAAAGTATTTTCTACTATACAGAAAATGAAAAAGGTGAAGATAAACAAGTCTTCCTTGCACAAAATCCAGATGGTTCATTCACATTACCGCTTGATTTAGCTGATGTTTCGGAATTCTACTATGCCGTTGAAGACTATGCAGGAAACGTTGCTTATGCAAAAGTTGAAGATTTAATTAACGTTGGAAATGAAAGTGGTTTGGTTAATGTTCGACTTCTTGATGAGCAAACAAATAAGACAGCTAGCGAAGTTGATTACACATTCATCATTAAAGATGCTAAAGGAAATGTGGTTACAGACATACGTCCATATGGTGGTGATTTAACAACTCTTGCTTTGCCATTTGGCGATTACACAGTTGAACTTGCCCTTTACGACAAAGAATGGGGTGAATTGGTTGGTCCTTCAAGTAAGACATTGACGTTATCAGACGATGATAGTTATAAAGTAGTCGATTTCTTTGTTCATACTTTCAGCAAAGCAGCTTTGGTGTTAGATTTTGATAAGACACTTCCTAAAGGCACAGAAGTTGCTATTGTTAATAAAGATGGTAAAGTGACAGTTGTTCCAGCAGCTCGCTATCTTAAAACAAGTTATGGTAAAGATGTTTACACTGGTGACTACACATTATCATTGGACTTACCAGAAGGCTATGAAATCTATGAAGAACCTGACTTTACGGTAACTTCGGGCAAACAAAACCGTGTGAAATTTAGCGTGATTGATAAGACAGCTTTGACTTCTGAAACAAAAGCGACAGCTGATTTAGAAAAAGAAGCGCGTTATTATAATGCCTCATTAGCTAAATTGTTGGCTTACCGTGATGCTTTAACAAGTGCACAAACCATTCTGTCAGAAAAACATACGCAAGCAGAAGTCGATGACGCTTTGGCTAAATTGCAAGCGGCAGAAGCAGCTCTTGATGGGCAAGAAACACAATATCAAGCATTGAGTGATGAAAGTGACCGTTATGCTGATGTTCAAGCTGATCCAGCTTATTACAATGCTAGCGCAGCATCACGCATTACTTATGATACTCTTTACCGTTCTGCTAAACTCATCTTGGCAAAAGCTCAAGCGACTCAAGCAGAAGTCGATGAAGCCTTAGCTGATTTAGTGGCTGCGCGTGAAGCTTTAGATGGACAAGCGACTGACTTTACAGCTTTGCGTGATTTATCAGCTAAATCTACTGTTCTTAAAGTAACAGCTGCTAAGTATCAAAATGCTAGCGAAGGTGTCAAAGATGCTTATGATAAGGCACTTGAAGAAGCATTTGCTATTTTGGCAAATGAAGGTGCAACGCAAGCAGAAGTCGATGCAGCTTTGGCTAAATTGCAAGCAGCAGAAGCAGCTTTAGATGGTCAAGAAGTTATCGAAAGCACTGATAGTGTTGCTGAAGAAATTGTCATCCCTGATGAAGTTATCAAACCAGAAACACCACCTGAAGAGGCTCCACAACCTCAAGCTATTGAAGACGAGAAAGGAGGAGAGGTAGCTGCCCTAGGGGTTGCAACTATCCATAAAGAAGCTAAAGCTTCAACGCCTGCTAAAGTTTTGGCAAATCCAAAAGCAACCGATGAACTCCCTCAAACATCAAGCGTTACACAAAATTATCTCCTTGTTCTTGGTTTTGCTTTGGTAACCTTAACAGCAGGTATTTAGAAACGAAAAAAAGTTTATAAGGACTAATCATGTAAGTCTAGTCAACACTTCCTCTAAATAAAAAGAAAGCACATCTATTGAGAATTTCTCGTAGATGTGCTTTTTAGATATGTCAAAACTATTTTTTAAAATGGAGTTTTTGATTTTTAAGGTAAACTTCTGAAACTTGAGCGTATTTTTTGAGTTTTTTCAGCTCTTCTTTGTGTGTAATAAAGGTAATGACTACACCAGATTTTCCCATACGACCAGTACGTCCTGCACGGTGGGTATAAGTTTCGTTATCGCGAGTGAGGTCAAAATTGATAACGTATTCGAGATTTTCAATGTCAATACCACGTGCGACTAAGTCAGTAGCGAGAAGTAGTGAGATATCATGATTTTTGAATTTTTCAAGAATGACCTTACGGAATTTAACATTAATATCAGAAGCTAGAGAAACAGCAGACACATGGTTGAATTGTAAACGTTCCTCAGCAGCTCCTAAATCAGAAAGGCTATTGAAAAAGACTAAACCACGGAAATCAGGGATATTTGAGAATTTACGAAGCAATTCAAGACGGTCGCGCTTATCGACCATAATATAATAGTGAGCAATTTGGTCAAGTTTTTGGTCAGATAAATCGATGGTTAATGTATTCTCAGCGAGCGCTTCAGCATCAACTTTATTGGTTGCACTCATGTAAATCATCTGATGGTCACGAGGAACACGGTTGATAATATTTTCAACAAAATGATATTGAGAATCACCGAGCAATTCATCGAATTCATCTAAAACGATTGTATCAACGTTCATCATTTTAATTTTTTTGAGTTTGACGAGTTCAAAGACACGTCCTGGTGTTCCAATAAGGATTTCAGGACCTTTTTTCAAACGTTCGATTTGACGTTTTTGGCTAGAACCAGAGATGAATAGCTGTGCTGTAAGATTTAAAGGCTCTGCCCATGTCTTGGTTACATCAAAAATTTGTCCAGCCAACTCGGTATTTGGTGCTAAAATCAACAATTGTTGTGCTTTTTTAGGCTTTAGGTTTAAAAGGGTCGGAAAGAGATAAGCAAGAGTCTTTCCTGTACCAGTTGGGCTGATACCAAGAAGATTATCCCCTTGTGAAATGGGCTCAAAAACTTGTTTTTGAATGTCAGTTAGCTCACTGAAATTGAGGGCAGCTAGGTGTTCTTGCCACGCTTGTGGAAATTGTGAAATCATAAGTTTCCTTTTCTATGTTTGTAATCTTTACTTATTATAACACAGAAAAAGAAATCTTTTTTTATTTCCTGACTAAGTAAGAGTTTTCAGCATTTAAAAAATGAGAAAAATGTAGTAGAATAGATAGGAAATATTTTTGATTTGGAGTAATAAATGCGTAAAAAACCTATTATTATTGGTGTGACTGGTGGATCTGGTGGAGGAAAAACCAGTGTTTCAAAAGCTATCTTGGCAAATTTTAAAGACCAAAAGATTGCGATGATTCAACACGATTCTTATTATAAAGACCAAAGTCATTTGACATTTGAAGAACGTGTTACAACCAATTATGACCACCCACTTGCTTTTGATACTGATTTGATGATTGAACACATCAATGAACTCATTGCGGGTCGTCCTGTTGACATTCCAATTTATGATTACACACAACATACACGTAGCGAAAAAACATATCGTCAAGAACCACAAGATGTTTTTATTGTTGAAGGTATCTTAGTACTTGAAGATAAACGCCTTCGTGATTTGATGGATATCAAATTATTTGTAGATACTGATGATGATATTCGTATTATTCGTCGTATCAAACGTGATATGGAAGAACGTGGACGCAGCTTAGATAGTGTTATTGACCAATACACATCAGTTGTTAAACCAATGTACCACCAATTCATTGAACCAACAAAACGTTATGCAGACATTATCATCCCAGAAGGTGCTTCAAATGTTGTCGCTATCGACCTTATCAACACTAAGATTGCAACTATTTTGGAATGATTTGATTAATAGACAAGAAACTACCAACGCTATGTTTGGTAGTTTTTGTGTGTTCACATTTAGGATTTTCATTAAAAATATGAAGAAATTTTCAAAAGTGCCAGAAAGTATTCAGAAAATTTATTTTATTTTGATTATTCTGTTGACTTTTGCGGTAGAAAAGGGTATCATGTTTAAAAAGAAACATCGAAGGGGAATAAGTCAATGACATTCGCAACTATGACAGTCTTGCTATTGCGTAATGAGGGCTAGTGCAAAAAGCATTAGTCCTGTTTGGCTTACCAAGCGGGATAAAAAACATCTCGCTTGTCCGTGAGATGTTTTTATTTTTATCTTAATGCTTTTGTTTAATATAGAAAGAGGTTACTATGCGTAAAGTTGAATTTCTTGATACCACCCTCCGTGACGGTGAACAAACACCGGGCGTTAATTTTTCAATCAAAGAAAAAGTAGCGATTGCCAAACAGCTTGAAAAATGGGGCATTGCCTCAATTGAAGCAGGTTTTCCAGCTGCTAGCCCAGATTCATTTGAAGCGGTTCGTCAAATTTCTGCTGCTATGACAACGACTGCTGTGTCAGGTTTAGCACGTTCTGTGAAATCAGATATTGATGCTTGTTATGAAGCATTGAAAGATGCTAAATACCCACAATGTCACGTTTTCATCGCAACAAGTCCTATTCATCGTGAATATAAATTGAAAAAAACAAAAGAAGAAATTCTTGACATTATCAAAGAACATGTGACTTATGCACGTAGTAAATTTGATGTGGTTGAATTCTCTCCAGAAGATGCAACACGTACAGAGCTTGATTACCTCTTGCAAGTTGTTCAAACAGCGGTTGATGCTGGTGCAACTTACATTAACATTCCTGATACGGTTGGCTTTACAACGCCAGAAGAGTACGGTAATATTTTTAAATACCTTATTGAAAACACAAAATCAGACCGTGAAATCATCTTCAGTCCGCATTGTCATGATGACCTTGGGATGGCAACAGCTAATACTTTAGCGGCTATCAAAAATGGTGCTGGACGTGTTGAAGGAACGGTTAATGGTATCGGTGAACGTGCTGGTAACGTGGCACTTGAAGAGATTGCAGTAGCCCTTAATATCCGTGAAGATTACTATCAAGCAACATCTGATATTGTCCTTAACGAAACGGTCAATACCTCTGAATTGATTTCACGCTTCTCAGGAATTTCAATTCCTAAGAACAAAGCTGTGGTTGGTGGAAATGCCTTCTCACACGAATCTGGTATTCACCAAGATGGTGTGCTTAAAAACCCACTTACTTATGAAATCATCACGCCAGAGCTTGTCGGAGTTAAACACAATTCACTTCCGCTTGGTAAACTTTCAGGTCGCCATGCCTTTATTGAAAAATTAAAAGAACTTGAACTTGCTTTTGAAGAATCAGAAATTGCAACGTTATTTGGCAAATTCAAAAAATTGGCTGACAAGAAACATGAAATTACAGACGCTGATATCAGAGCTTTGGTTGCTGGAACAGAAATTGAAAATCCAGAAGGTTTCCATTTTGGCGATTTGAAATTGACATCAAATGCTGATGATACGGTAACGGCTGAAGTGCTTATGGTAAATGCTGACGGTGAAGAAGTTGAAGTTATCGCAAATGGAAAAGGTTCTGTTGAAGCTATCTATAACGCTGTCGATAAATTCTTCAATCAAACTGTCCGCCTTCTCAGCTATACAATGGATGCAGTAACAGATGGTATTGATTCACAAGCACGTGTATCTGTTTCAATTGAAAATGTTGATACAGGTACAATTTTCAACGCATCAGGTATTGATTTTGATGTGCTTAAAGCTGGTGCGATTGCTTATGTTAATGCCAACGCATTTGTTCAAAAAGAAAACGCTGGTGAAATCGGCAAAGCTGTTTCATTCCGTGATGTCCCAACGAATCAATAAGAAAGGAATTTTGTGAGAGACAACTTAATAGTTGTTTGTGGTATCTTATTATGACGAAAAAAATTGTTACACTTGCTGGTGATGGCATCGGTCCAGAAATCATGGCAGCAGGTTTGGAAGTCCTTGAAGCAGTAGCTTCAAAAATTAATTTTGATTATGACATTGATGCAAAACCTTTTGGTGGTGCAGGAATTGACGCTAGTGGTCATCCGCTACCAAAAGAAACTCTGGATGCGGCAAAATCAGCTGATGCGATTTTGTTAGCTGCCATTGGTGGTCCAAAATATGACAATGCACCTGTTCGTCCAGAACAAGGTTTGCTTGCCATTCGTAAAGAATTAAATCTCTTTGCTAATATCCGTCCTGTTCGTATCTTTGATGCGTTGAAACATTTGTCACCATTGAAACCTGAGCGTATTGAAGGTGTTGATTTTGTTGTTGTTCGTGAATTAACAGGTGGTATTTATTTCGGTGAACATCAATTGCAAGATGAAGCAGCGCGTGATATCAATGACTATTCTGCACAAGAAATTCGTCGCATTATTCGTAAGGCGTTTGAATTAGCACGACTTCGCGGTAAAAAAGTGACAAGCATTGATAAACAAAATGTTTTAGCAACTTCAAAATTATGGCGTAAAGTTGCTGAAGAAGTGGCTTTAGAATTTCCAGATGTCACTTTAGAACATCAATTGGTGGATAGCGCAGCTATGATTATGATTACAAATCCATCACGCTTTGACGTTGTGGTTACGGAAAATCTTTTCGGTGATATTTTATCTGATGAATCAAGTGTGCTTCCAGGAACACTTGGAGTTATGCCATCAGCTAGTCATTCAGAAAATGGACCAAGCCTTTACGAGCCTATTCATGGTTCAGCTCCAGATATTGCTGGGCAAGGTATTGCAAACCCAGTCAGCATGATTTTGTCAGTTGCCATGATGCTTCGTGAAAGTTTTGGTGAAGTAGCGGGAGCAGAATTGATTGAAAATGCGGTAGACAAAACATTTAATCAAGGCATTTTAACACGTGATTTGGGTGGTAATGCTTCAACAGCTGAAATGACCGCAGCTATTATTGCAAATCTATGACTTTAAAAGAATTAGTACTCCTTATTTTCATTTTGTGGAATGTTGTTGCCTTTGTTACTTATGGTATCGATAAAAAGAAGGCAGAGCATGGACGTTGGCGAATTCCAGAGAAAACACTATTGTTAGAAAGTATTGTTTTGGGTGGTATTGGAGCTTTCCTTGGTGGAAAGGTATTTCGCCACAAAACCTTAAAATGGTACTTTAGAGTTTGTTGGTATCTAGGAATTGTTGTCGATATAGCTAGTTTGTATTGGTATATTGCTATTTGGCGCTAATGCGGTGAAATGATTAGAGGAAATTGGAGGATGAAATGAGCGGAAAATCAATTTTTGATAAGCTTTGGGAACGTCATGTGGTTACTGGTGAAGAAGGTGAACCACAACTTATGTACGTTGACCAGCATTATATTCATGAGGTAACAAGTCCACAGGCATTCCAAGGACTTAGAGATGCAGGTCGTAAGGTACGTCGTCCAGAGTTGACTTTTGGAACGACTGACCATAATGTCCCAACGGTGGATATTTTCAATATTCGTGACTTGGTGTCAAAAAATCAAATTGATACCCTTGCTCGAAATGTTGAAGAATTTGGCATTGATGCGGCAACACATGGTACGGAACGCCAAGGGATTGTTCATATGGTAGGTCCAGAAACAGGACGCAGTCAACCTGGTAAATTTGTTGTCTGCGGGGACAGCCATACAGCAACTCACGGTGCTTTCGGAGCAATTGCTTTTGGTATCGGAACATCAGAAGTCGAACACGTTTTTGCCACACAATGTATTTGGCAAGTAAAACCTAAGAAAATGAAGGTTGAATTTGTCGGGAAACCACAAAAGGGTGTTTATTCAAAAGACTTTATCCTTGCCTTGATTGCTCAATATGGTGTTGATGCTGGTGTAGGGTATGCGGTTGAATATTGTGGTGAAGCCATTGATGCTCTTTCAATGGATGAACGCATGACCATTGCAAATATGTCGATTGAATTTGGTGCAAAAATGGGCTTGATGAACCCTGACCAAAAGACCTTTGATTATGTTAAAGGTCGTGAGGCAGCGCCAAAAGGTGAGAAATTTGACCAAGCTGTCGAAGATTGGAAAACATTGGTTTCTGACCCAGATGCCGAATACGATAAGGTTATTACCATTGACGTTTCAGAATTGGCACCAATGGTGACTTGGGGAACAAACCCTGAAATGGGTGTTGAATTTGGCAAACCATTCCCAGAAATTAAAGATATGAATGATGAACGTGCTTATCATTACATGGATATTAAACCTGGTGATAAAGCTGAAGATATTGATTTGGGTTATGTTTTCATTGGTTCTTGTACCAATGCGCGTCTATCTGACCTTGAATTGGCTGCGAAGATTGTGAAAGGTAAGCACATTTCACCAAATCTAACAGCGATTGTTGTTCCAGGATCACGTCCTGTTAAGAAAGAAGCAGAGCGCTTAGGGCTTGATAAAATTTTCATGGATGCTGGCTTTGAATGGCGTGAACCAGGCTGTTCAATGTGTCTGGGGATGAACCCTGACCATGTGCCAGAAGGGGTGCATTGTGCCTCAACAAGTAACCGTAACTTTGAAGGACGTCAAGGGTTTGGGGCTCGCACGCATCTTTGTAGCCCAGCCATGGCAGCAGCGGCAGCGATTGCTGGTAAATTCGTAGACGTTCGTCAAATGCCAGAAGTTCAGTAAAGGAGAGAGATAATGGAAAAATTTACTGTTTACACAGGGAAATCTGTCCCTTTGATGAATGATAATATCGATACCGACCAGCTCATTCCAAAACAATTTTTGAAAGCTGTTGATAAAAAAGGTTTTGGTAAAAATTTGCTATTTGAGTGGCGTTATCTCAATGATAATTACGATGAAAATCCAGATTTTATCTTTAACAAACCTGAATATCGTGATGCAACAATTTTGATTTCAGGAGATAATTTTGGTTCTGGTTCTTCACGTGAACATGCTGCTTGGGCTTTGGAAGATTATGGTTTTCGTTGTGTGATTGCAGGTTCATTCTCTGATATTCACTACAATAATGAATTGAAAAATGGGATGCTTCCGATTGTTCAGCCGTTAGAAGTCCGTCAAAAATTAGCAGCCTTGCCAGCTGGTGAAGAAATTACGATTGATTTACCAAACCAAGTTATCAAGTCATCTGCGGGAGAATTTCCATTTGACATTGATGGGGAATGGAAACGTAAACTTGTTCTTGGGCTTGATGATATTGGCATCACACTTCAATATGAAAATTTGATTGCAGCTTATGAAGCTAATCGTCCAAGCTATTGGCAATAAAGAGTAGGTGTTGACTTAAAAAGTAGAAGTAGGCAACGAAAGAATTGCAGTCAGTTAATAGATTAAAAAGCTTGAAATCGCAGGATTTCAGCTTTTTTTATGCTGTTTTGAAAGCAGAAATTACTTCTCGATTCAGATATGACGTTAGCCTTATTTTTTGATATAATAAACCTTATGGAAAACACAAAGAAAATCGAGAATTATCAAATCATGTTAGCGCAAGCACAAGCGTTATTTGCTAATGAAAAAAATCTACTATCAAATCTTTCAAATGCTAGCGCTTTGTTAAAGATGACCTTGCCTAATTCAGTTTTTACAGGTTTTTATTTATATGATGGCAAAGAATTGTTGTTAGGACCATTTCAAGGTGGGGTATCATGTGTTCACATTGCCCTTGGAAAAGGTGTTTGCGGTGAAGTAGCAGCTAACCAAGAAACAATGATTGTTGCCGATGTGACAAAACACGCCAATTATATTTCTTGCGATTCAGCAGCAATGAGTGAAATCGTTGTTCCTATGGTTAAGAATGGAAAATTAGTTGGTGTCTTGGATTTGGATTCACGTTTAACAGATGATTATGATGCGATTGACCAAGAGTATCTCGAAAAATTTGTGGCAGTACTTTTGGAAAAATCATACTGGAATTTGGATATGTTTGGAGTTGAAAAATAATGTATCAAGCGCTTTATCGAAAATATCGTAGCCAAACTTTTGATGAAATGGTTGGGCAAACGGTTATTTCAACAACTTTAAAACAAGCAGTGTCTTCAGGGAAAATTAGTCACGCTTACCTTTTTTCTGGTCCTCGTGGAACAGGGAAAACAAGTGCTGCTAAAATTTTTGCCAAGGCAATGAACTGCCCTAACCAAGTTAATGGTGAACCATGTAATCATTGTGATATTTGCCGCGATATTACTAATGGTAGCCTTGAAGATGTCATTGAAATTGATGCCGCTTCAAATAATGGTGTTGATGAAATTCGTGAAATCCGTGATAAATCAACTTATGCACCAAGTCGTGCTACTTATAAAGTTTATATCATCGATGAAGTTCATATGTTGTCAACGGGGGCTTTCAATGCACTCTTGAAGACACTGGAAGAACCAACAGAAAATGTTGTTTTCATTTTGGCGACGACAGAGTTACATAAAATTCCAGCAACAATTTTATCACGTGTTCAACGTTTTGAATTTAAAGCGATTAAATTAGCAGCTATTCGTGAGCACTTGGCTAGTATCCTTGATAAAGAAGGGATTAGCTATGAAGAAGATGCGCTAACACTGATTGCTCGTTGTGCTGAAGGGGGAATGCGTGATGCGCTTTCTATCCTTGACCAAGCGCTTAGTTTGACACCTGACAATCATGTTTCGCTAGCAATTGCTGAAGAAATCACAGGCAGTATTTCAATGACGGCTCTAGATGATTTTGTGGCAAATGTTTTAGCTAGTCAAACTAGTCAAGCTTTGGCTAATTTGGAAACTATTTTTGATAGCGGAAAAAGCATGAGTCGCTTTGCGACGGACTTGTTGAATTATTTACGTGATTTACTAGTGGTTCAGACTGGTGGTGAAAATACTCATACTAGCCAAACGTTCCAAGATAATTTAGCAGGCATTCAGCAAGAGCGAATTTTTACGATGATTGATTTGGTGACAAAAGCTTTGCCTGAAATCAAGAATGGTGTTCAGCCAAAAATCTACGCAGAAATGTTAACGATTCAGTTGGCAGAATCAGCCAAACAAATCTCGGCAGCTCAAGTTCCTGAAGGAGTATCAGATGAGCTAGAAGCACTTAAGGCTGAAGTTAGAGATTTAAAACAAGAACTTGCTAAGATAGATAGCTCTGCTATTTCTCAAAAAGGAGCAACACGTAAGAAATCATCAACTGGCTTTAAGTTTAAAGTTGACCGTGTGAAGATTTTGACCATCATGGAAGAAACGATTGTTGATAGTCAAAAATCAAGGGAATATTTGGAAGCACTTAAAGGTGCTTGGAATGAAATCTTAGATAGTATTTCTGCTCAAGACCGTGCGCTTTTGTTGGGGTCAGAGCCAGTTCTTGCCAATAGTGAAAATGCGATTTTAGCTTTTGATGCTGCCTTTAATGCGGAACAAGCTATGAAACGTAGTGACCTTAACGATATGTTTGGTAACATCATGAGTAAGGCAGCAGGGTTTTCACCAAATATTTTGGCAGTTCCACGAAAAGACTTTAACAGTATCCGAACAGAGTTTGCTCAAAATCTGAAAAAACAAAAACGAGAAGCAGTCCAAGAAGAACCAAAGGATGATAATTTTATCCCAGAAGGATTTGATTTCTTAGCGGATAAAATTAATAAGATAGAAGATTAAAAAAGAAATTGAGATGAAGTATCTCAATTTCTTTTTTTGATGATAAGCCGCTTACGAAATCTGTCAAATTGGAAAAGGTGTGCTATAATAAAAACATGACTAAAAGCCGTTTTATCATTTTAGCGCTAATGTGCGCTTTTGAAACATACTTTTTTAACGAATGCGTATTTGATGGCGATTATTTGTTCGCTTTCTTCTGGGGTATTTTGCTTTTACGTGATCTTCGCCGAGCTTATACCGTTGATAAATTCATTCGAACATTGACCTCAACTACCAAGAAGAAAGACTAATTTCGCCACTGCGTAATAATTTTTCTTGACCATTGTCGAGTTTGACGATGAGATGTCCGTGGTCTGTAATTTCCTCGGCAATACCTGAAAATAAAATATCATTTTCCATGAAAGTCACTTGTTTATCTAAGACAAGTGATTTTTCTTTGTAAACTTTCACCAAATCTTTTTCAGGAATGGTGAAAAAAAGTTTCCAAATTTCAGTAATAAGTTGATTTCGTGTAATTTTGGGGTCTTCTGTAAAAAGTGTGCCTGCTTTTTGGGCAATATCATCTGGAAAATCAGTGATATGGAAATTAATCCCAACACCAATGATGACATCGGTAATCAAACCAGTTTCAACAGACGAAATAGCTTCGGTTAAAATTCCAGCGATTTTTTTTCCATTTAGATAAATATCATTGACCCATTTAATCTCAGTTTCAATGCCTGTTAGACGTGAAATTGCCTTGACAATACTAGAAGCTACCATGAGAGTATATGGCTTGACTTGCTCAAAGGGAACGTTTGGTTTTAAATGAAGTGACATATAAATGCCACCTTGTTTTGAAGCAAAAAAGCGTCTGCCAAAGCGTCCTTTTGCCATTTCCTGACTTGGAGCTAGGTAAAGATGCGGCTGTTTATCGATATCGATATTATTTTTCGCATCTAGCTGTGTGGATTCGCTCTTTTCATTTAAAGTTACCGTAATATTAAGATTTTTCGCGATTTCCTCAGGTAGTAACAAATCACCTGAGATGATTTTATAACCGCGCTTTTTGATTGAATCAATCTGAATGCCCTTATCTTCTAAGGTTTTAATGGCTTTCCAAATAGCAGTACGAGAGAGATTGAAATCTTGTGCCAACTTTTCGCCACTAACATAATCATCCTGTGTTTTTAGATAATCATAAAGTTTTTCGTAAGTTTTCATACTTTTAGTATAATATATTTTCAAAAAATATTCTTAGCCAAAGACAAAATATTGCTAAATTTCTGAAGTTTAACTTTTGAGATAGGAAAAAGTTATCAATTGATAAAAAATTTTTTATAGGCATTTGGGCTAAAACGTGGTACAATAAGTGAGTTAATGAGTCCCGATAAGACACCTTTTCGGTTTAAAACGGTTAGATGCGTCGTTAACTTGACTCGGCATACTTGAGTATAGCCTTCGTCTTCGTTGCCTAGCCTCAAACCCGTTTTAAACGAGAAAAGGACAGTCGCAAGACTGTCTTGAAAGGTGGTACTTTGTAACTCTCGTTGTTTTATGGTGAGTAAACTCACTCATAAAACAACGGAAAATCCTATGGGAATTTTCCTAAGAGACTTACTAGGCAAAAAGCATCATTATTATCGAATGCTGCTTTTTACCGTCGTAACTCGAACGGTAAGTTGATTTTGGAAGAAACCATGGAATTTTTAACAAATGCTTTGTATGGTAATGTATTAAGCAATTTTTAAAATTTTTAAGGGGGGACATTTTTATGTCAGAACGTAAACTTTTCACGTCTGAATCAGTTTCTGAGGGGCATCCAGATAAGATTGCAGACCAAATTTCAGATGCTATTTTAGATGCTGTGTTGGAACAAGATCCTGATGCGCACGTTGCAGCAGAAACAGCTGTATACACTGGGTCAGTCCATGTATTTGGGGAAATTTCAACAACAGCTTATGTTGATATTAACCGTATTGTTCGTGATACGATTGCTGAAATCGGTTATACAAATGCAGAGTATGGCTTTGCTGCTGAGTCAGTTGGGGTTCATCCATCTTTGGTTGAACAATCACCTGATATTGCACAAGGGGTTAATGAAGCATTAGAGGTCCGTGGTAATGCAGACCAAGATCCGCTTGATTTGATTGGTGCAGGTGACCAAGGGCTAATGTTTGGTTTTGCAATTGATGAAACACCTGAGTTAATGCCATTGCCAATCTCACTTTCTCACAAATTGGTGAAAAAATTGGCTGATTTGCGTAAATCAGGCGAAATTTCATACCTTCGTCCAGATGCAAAATCTCAAGTAACCGTTGAATATGACGAAAATGATAAACCAGTGCGTGTGGATACCGTTGTTATTTCAACACAACATGACCCAGAAGCAACTAATGAACAAATTCATAATGATGTGATTGAAAAAGTCATCAAAGCTGTTATTCCAGAAAAATACCTTGATGACAAGACGAAATTCTTCATTAACCCAACTGGTCGTTTTGTTATCGGAGGACCTCAAGGGGATTCTGGTTTGACTGGTCGTAAGATTATCGTTGATACTTATGGTGGTTATGCGCGTCATGGTGGCGGTGCTTTCTCTGGTAAAGATGCTACAAAAGTTGACCGTTCAGCATCATACGCTGCGCGTTATATCGCTAAAAACATTGTTGCTGCTGGTTTTGCTACGAAAGCAGAAGTGCAATTGGCATATGCTATCGGTGTAGCGCAACCTGTTTCAGTTCGTGTGGATACATTTGGAACAAATACCGTTGCTGAAAGTAAATTAGAAGCAGCTGTTCGTGAAGTCTTTGACCTTCGTCCAGCAGGAATCATTCAAATGCTTGATTTGAAACGTCCAATTTACCGTCAAACAGCTGCATATGGTCACATGGGACGTACAGATATTGACCTCCCATGGGAAAAACTTGATAAAGTCGATGCTTTGAAAGAAGCTGTAAAATAGAAAATAAAAGCTGGAATGTTCCAGCTTTTTTGTTTTTATAATTCTAGATTCCGTGAAACGTTGATAAATATATTGTTAATGTGTTCTGCAATTTCTTGTGGATTACGCGGATTTTCTTCGGTTAACCAAGAAGAAATAATATTAGAATAACCACCGACAATAAAAAGTAAGCTGTCTGTGAGTTCTAATGGTGTTTTCGCTTTAATATGCCAAGGAGCATCAATAGATTGATAAATACGGACAGCTGCACGGTTGAATTTCTCAAGGAGTAAATAAAATTTTTGATTTTTGATAAGTAGGCGCAGGTAATGGCGATTTTGATAGAAATAATCAAGAGTGACGCCTAATACTCCGTTTAAACTTGATTGGTGTAAAATCTCACTTTCTAATGAGCGATAATTTATAATAAAATCATCATAATAGTAATTTAAGATATCTTGTTTATTTGAAAAATAACGATAAAAGGTACGTTTTGAAATATTTGCTTCATCTAAAATTTCATTAAGCGTCAATTCATCAAAGGTGTACAGTTTTAACAAACGGAAAGTGCCTTCGATAATTTTAGATTTAGAGACTAAGATTTGTTCTTTTTTACCGTTCATTTAAGCTCTCCTATTTGTCACAGTTCGTGACTTGTGTTCAATTATGTGCTACTTTATAACAAATTTATGGCACTTCCAGTTTCAAAGTTGTTTTTCATTAAAAAATTGTTATGCTAAAAATGTGCCTTCATTGTAGCATATTTTTGGTAAAAAGGGAGGAATAATTACAATGATTGAAACAATTACAGGGATTAAACAGTTTGATTTTCAAATCTTACGTTTTACAGGTGAATTGAGAAAAAGATACTCAGAAGTAAGCCAAGATTTAAAAGTAATGGGAGAAGCGATTAGTGATTTTGAAACATGGTATGCTTGGTGGTACAGTAGGGCAACATTTTATGAAGATAATCACTTAATTGAAGTGGCAATGACCTATTATAGAGCTTCTTTATTCTACCTTAGCTTCTCTGATTACAGGAAATATGAAGCTTATAAGTCATTTAGACGATGTTTTGAAATGTACTATCAGCCATATCATTTAAATTATTTTGCTATTCCTTATGGTAAGGGAAAATTGCCTGCTATTTTTATGCCTAAAAAAGGAGCGGATAGAACTTTAATTGTTATAGGAGGTTTTGACTCTTTTGCAGAAGAATTAGTTGCGTGGTTTTTACCGTTACAAAATGAGATCAATGCTAATATCATTTTATTTGATGGTCCTGGGCAAGGCTCGGTACCATTTCAAAAGATATATTTTGAAGCAAACTATGAAAAAGTTGTTACGACAGTTCTTGATTATTTTAAATTAGAGACAGCTGATGCTATTGGTATCTCGTGGGGTGGTTATTTTGTTCTTAGAGCAGCAGCGTTTGAAAAACGTTTAGAGCGTTGTGTTTGCTTTGATATTTTTTATTCAGCTTTGGATACGCTGAAGTTACAAACAACGACATTAGAATATTTTTTCTTGAAACAAGCATTGTTTTTTAGACAGAAATATCTTATTAATTCAATTCTGAAATGGCGTGCTAATAACGATTTCTCATTAAAATGGATGCTTCAACACGGTACTGATATTACAGGCGAGAAAACTTATTTTGACTTTATTGAAAATATTTCCCAACATTCCTTGCAAGGATATGCAAATAAGGTGACACAAGATTGCTTATTATTGGCAGGAAGCGAGGACATGTATGTCCCTAAAGAACGTTTAGGAGAGTTAACAAAAGAATTGGTCAATGCTAAAAGCGTTACAAGTAAATTATTTGATAAAGAAACTGGCGGGGTATTACATTGTCAAATTGACAATATTTTGCCTGCCATCAAAGAAATTGTTTCTTTTTTGCAACAAGATTGACAATTTTATAGCATTATTATTAGGCGTGATGATACTGATAAATCCTGCGATTTTGCTTAAAAAATTCGAGTCTAGTAAAGCTGGAATGTTCCAGCTTTTTTGTTATCGTTTTAGATTCTGTAAGACATATGCTATAATGAAAACCGTTAAGATTGATCAATGGAAATTTGAGAGGTTGAAGATGAAAAAGAGAATCTTAAACAAAGAGTTGGCAGAAGTTGTGGCTCAGATTCGCCATGGTGAAATGTTATTTATTGCTGATGCTGGAAGCGGTACATCGGAAAAAGCACTTCATCCGCTGAGTCCTTCTGTTCAATATATTGATCTTGAAGCGGTAACAGGTTCTCCATCTATGCAGGATATCGTTGATGTTCTTGTGGAGGTGGGTGATTTTGAAGGCGCAATTGTGACTGAGGACATGCTAAAACTCAATCAGACAGATTATCAGTTTTTGGTTGATAAGCTTGGCGAAAATAATATCCACACAATGCATTATATCCCTGAATACTATGAAATGCGTGACCGATGCAAAGCGGTTGTTCAAACTGGCGATTATGGCGTTCACGCTCAATGTATCTTAATTGCGGGCTATCCTAGTGATGATATTCCGTTGGACTGGTTAAAATATGGAATTACCCGTAAAGGATTAGAAGAAGCAGCAAAGGGAAAGGAATAAATTTCGATGACAGAAAAAGAAAAAATGTTGAAGCAAATGCTTTATGATGCGAATTTTGACGAAGATTTGCTGAAAGAACGAAAAATAGCAAAAGATCTTTGTTACGATTTTAATCAATTGCGTCCTTCTGATGAAGAAGGTCAACAAGCCATTCTCAAAAAATTATTTGGAAAAACAAAGGATACCTTCACGGTTGTAGCGCCTTTTTGGTGTGATTATGGCTATAATATCGAAATCGGCGAAAATTTCTTTGCCAATCATAACACAGTCATTTTAGATGGAGCTAAAGTCACATTTGGTGATAATGTTTTTGTCGCACCAGATTGTGGTTTTTATACAGCTGGTCACCCAATTGATTTTGAACGTCGAAATCAAGGTCTGGAATATGCCTATCCAATTACGGTAGGTGATAATGTCTGGATTGGCGCTGGCGTTCACGTTATGCCTGGGGTAACTATTGGAAGTAATGTGGTTATTGGCGGTGGAAGTATTGTTGTTAAGGATATTCCAGATAACTCTGTAGCAGTTGGAAACCCATGCAAAGTCGTTCGCCAAATTACTGATGAAGACAAGAAGAAAAGTTGGAATAGATAATCGTTATTTTCTATAATATGAAGGGGCTCAGAAAGGGGCTCTTTTTGCTAGTTTTCATAGGTGACATTTAGAAATATGAAAAACTGATGACAAATATTTACAAGCTGTAAAAAAATTTTTCAGTGGATTAGAGAAAATCGGCGTGATGAGTTTGTCAATTTGAATAATATGTGTTAAAATGAAAAGGTTGAATTCTAGCAGAAAGTTTTGAATGTATGCGTAAAATTGTAATTAATGGTGGCAAGCCTTTAAAAGGTGAAGTTGCTATTTCGGGTGCAAAGAATAGTGTCGTGGCTTTAATCCCTGCGGCTATTCTTGCAGATGATATTGTGATATTAGATGGTGTCCCTGCCATTTCTGATGTTGATAGTCTAATCGAGATTATGGAAATCATGGGCGCTAAGGTTAAAAGAGTAGAAGACACACTTGAAATTGACCCACGAGGTGTTAAAAATCAACCAATGCCTTATGGTAAGATTAATAGTTTGCGTGCTTCTTATTATTTCTATGGTAGTTTGCTTAGCCGTTTTGGTGAAGCAACAGTGGGACTTCCAGGTGGTTGTGACCTTGGACCTCGTCCAATTGATTTACACCTTAAAGCTTTTGAAGCTATGGGGGCTAACATTTCTTATGAAGGCGAAGCAATGCGCTTAGCTACTAATGGTGAATCAATCCATGGTGCTCATATTTACATGGATACCGTTAGTGTTGGGGCAACAATTAATACGATGCTTGCAGCAACTAAAGCTAATGGTCGTACTATTATTGAAAATGCAGCGCGTGAACCAGAAATCATTGATGTGGCTACTTTGCTGAATAATATGGGTGCTCATATTCGTGGTGCAGGTACTGATGTTATTACAATTGAAGGGGTTGATTACCTTCATGGAACACGTCATCAAGTTATTCCTGACCGTATCGAAGCAGGGACTTATATTGCTATGGCAGCAGCAATGGGTGAAGGAGTCCGTATTACCAATGTCCTTTATGAACACTTAGAAAGTTATATTGCTAAACTTGAAGAAATGGGTGTTCGTATGACAGTTGAAGAAGACTCTATTTTCGTTGAAAAACAATCATGCTTGAAAGCCGTGTCTGTGAAAACATCACCATACCCAGGTTTTGCGACTGATTTGCAACAACCAATTACACCTTTGTTGTTAACAGCAGAAGGGCGTGGAACAATTCTTGATACGATTTATGAAAAACGTACTAACCACGTTACCGAATTGGTACGAATGGGTGCTGATATTTCTATCGTTGGTGGTCGTATTGCTTATCAAGGACCAAATAAATTAACGGGTGCTCCTGTTAAGGCATCTGACTTGCGTGCAGGTGCAGCACTTGTAATTGCTGGTTTGATGGCAGAAGGTCAAACAGAAATCACTAATGTTGAATTTATCTTGCGTGGTTATTCAAATATTATTGAAAAATTAACAGCACTAGGTGCTGATATTAAGCTGATAGAAGCGTAAAAAGAAGCCAAATGGCTTCTTTTTTTGTAGCCTGTGGTCGGTTGGTTAAAGACAAAATTAGAAGCTCTTGTGGTATAATAGAGGTATGGATATTTGGACGCGTTTAGGACGCTATGCGTTCTTTGAAACAGAGCGCATGTATTTACGCCCTTTTACATATAAGGATAGTCAGGATTTTTTTGAGATTTGTAGTAATCCTGATAATCTTCGATTTATTTTTCCGAGCCGAGCTAGTCGCCATGAAAGTGATTTTTTGATGGTTCATTATTTTATGAAAGAACCGCTTGGTGTCTGGGCGATTGAAGATAAAAAATCTCATAAAATGATTGGTTGTATCCGATTTGAAAAAATAGATTTTAATAATTTATCTGCAGAAATTGGTTATTTTTTGAATCAAAATTTCTGGGGACAAGGATTAATGACAGAATGTTTAAAGACATTATGTTTTATGAGCTTTCAAGAATTTGAACTGAAAGAATTGCATGTTATTGCCCATGGAGAAAATTTGGCTAGTCAACGTGTTGCCCAAAAATCAGGTTTTAAACTGAAACAGCAATTTAAAGGAAGTGACCGTTATACTCGTAAAATGCGAGACTACGTTGATTATCAAATCAGTAAAGGTGATTATCGTTATGAGTAAACATCAGAAAATTTTAGAGTATTTGGAAAATCTTCCAATCGGGAAGCGCGTGAGTGTGCGAAGCATTTCAAATCACTTGAAAGTCAGTGATGGTACGGCTTATCGTGCTATTAAAGAAGCTGAAAACCGTGGAATTGTTGAAACTCGACCTCGTAGTGGAACGGTTAGAATTGAGAAAAAGCCAGCTGTTCGTATCGAGCGTTTGACTTATTCAGAGATTGCTCGTATTAGTGATTCTGAGGTGCTAGCGGGTAAAGCTGGGCTCAGCCGAGAATTTAGTAAATTCTCAATTGGAGCGATGACCCAAGAAAATATCTTGCATTACCTTGTTAAAGGTGGGCTTTTGATTGTTGGTGACCGCGAGAACATTCAACTGTTGGCACTTGAAAAGCATAATGCGATTTTGGTAACAGGTGGTTTTACGGTTTCTGACGAGGTAATTCGTGTCGCAGATGAACTTGGTATTCCTGTTATGGTCACGCACTATGACACCTTTACCGTGGCAACGATGATTAACCATGCTCTTTCAAATATTCGGATTAAAACGGATTTGACAACGGTAGAGCAGGTTTATCAGACCAAAGAAGAATATGGCTTTTTACAAGAAGGGGATACGATTCGTGAATTTAATGCAATGATAAAGCAAACGGCAAACGTACGTTTTCCTGTTGTAAATAGCAAAAATGTGGTTATTGGTGTTGTCAGTATGCTAGATGTCGTTGGCAAAGAGACCAATATCGACATTAAGAGCATTATGTCACGTAATCTTATCGTGGCAAAACCACAGGCAAGTCTTGCGAATATTAGCCAAAAAATGATTTTCGAAGATTTGAATATGTTGCCTGTTGTTGCTGAGGATTTGACTTTGCTTGGGGTTATTACACGCCGCCAAGCCGTTGAAAATCTGCCTAATTTACAACATTCAAACCTTTATACTTACAGTGACCAGATTTTGGCAAATCTAAAGTATGAAGATGGTATTTATCAATTTGTGGTTGAACCTGCAATGATTGATAATGCTGGCAATTTTGCTCAAGGTGTCCTAACGGAATTTATCAAAGATATTAGTGTTCGGGTTTTGACGAAAAAACATCAGAAAAATATTATCATTGAGCAACTGTCGCTTTATTTTGTGCAGGCTGTTCAGATTGATGATTGTTTGGTGATTCGTCCGCGTGTCATTACTGAAAAACGTCGCAGTTCGGTGATTGATTTTGAGATTCTTTTAGAAGAACAAATTGTTGCTAAAGCTGTAGTGACAACGAAAATTAACTAAATAGCAATTATTTTTAAAATAATTAGGTGTTAAAAAAGGTTACAGAATTGTTCTATTTTTGACAGTTTGGTGACTATCAGTGTATAATTAGTGTTATTAATGCATTTTAGAGATTACTATAGGAGTATATTATTAATATGATTACATTAAAATCAGCTCGTGAAATTGAAGCAATGGACCGCGCTGGAGATTTTCTGGCTTCAGTTCACATCGGTTTGCGTGAATTAATCAAACCAGGTCTTGATATGTGGGAAGTCGAAGAATACGTTCGTCGTCGTTGTAAAGAAGCTAATGCGCTTCCGCTTCAAATTGGGGTTGACGGTTCTATCATGGACTATCCTTATGCCACATGTTGTGGTCTTAATGATGAAGTGGCTCACGCTTTTCCACGTCATTACATCTTAAAAGAAGGTGATTTGCTTAAAGTCGATATGGTTTTGAGTGAACCTCTTGATAAATCAGTTGTTGATGTTTCAAAATTGAACTTTGACAATGTTGCACAAGTTAAAAAATACACAGAATCATATTCTGGTGGTTTGGCTGACTCATGTTGGGCATATGCTGTTGGTGAAGTGTCTGAAGAAGTTAAAAATCTAATGGACGTCACAAAAGAATGCCTTTATATCGGTATTGAAAAAGCTGTTGTTGGTAACCGTATTGGTGATATCGGTGCAGCTATTCAAGAATATGCTGAAAGCCATGGTTACGGTGTTGTCCGTGATTTGGTTGGTCATGGTGTTGGTCCAACAATGCATGAAGAACCAATGGTACCACATTATGGTAAAGCTGGTCGTGGTTTACGCTTACGTGAAGGTATGGTGTTGACTATCGAACCAATGATTAATACAGGAACTTGGGAAATTGATACAGATATGAAAACTGGTTGGGCACACAAAACGCTTGACGGTGGTTTGTCATGTCAATACGAACATCAATTTGTCATCACTAAAGATGGACCTGTTATTTTAACAAGTCAAGGAGAAGAAAGAACATACTAGGATGAATCGTAAGCAGCTTATAGACAAATTAGTGTCTAGGTTAGAGTGGCAACCGCTACAGGTTTATTTAAAACATTATCGTAGTGCAGAAATTGATTTATCAGCGATTGCTGTCGCCTATTATTTATTGCTGACAGCATTCCCATTGATTGTGATTGCAGCAAATATCTTTCCTTATCTTAATATTGATATTTCAGTATTATTGTCTTTCATGGAGAAGAATTTGCCAACCAATCTTTACCCATCCGTTTCGGCGATTACGACAGATATTTTTTCAAAACCTTCTGGTAGCATTTTGGGAGTTGCGACTTTGACGGCTTTCTGGACAATGTCTAAATCGCTGACCTCTCTACAAAAAGCCATTAATAAAGCTTACGGCGTTTCGCAACATAGAGATTTTGTGATTGGTCGTTTGATTGGGGTATTGGCAAGCTTGCTTATCCTCTTCCTATTGACGTTCGTTTTAATCTTTTCTACTTTTTCAAAAGTTGTTTTGCAAATTATCAACGCTCATTATGATTTGAGTGATACGGTTGCAACAGTCATTTTGAATTTATCTCAGCCAGTAACGGTTTTAACCATTGTCTTTGGTTTGATGTTGTTGTATTTTATTCTACCGAATGTCAAAATTAGACGTTTTCGTTACATTTTACCAGGGACGGTTTTCACCTCTTTCGTTATTGTGTTCTTGAATAATTTGTTTAGTAATTATATTCTTAGAACCTTTGAACGCATGGTGGATATTAAAACCTTTGGTTCGGTTGTGATTTTTGTTTTAATGTTATGGTTTATTTTCCTAGCGCACATTTTGATTTTGGGGGCAATTTTCAATGCAACCTATCAGGAATTACGTCAAGGAAAAATGGAAAGCCGACGTGGCGATATTCTTTCTATCTTAACACATCGCAAACAAGATAAAGATACAAAAAAATAACACCTGTGAGGGTGTTATTTTTTATCTTTGAAAATCAATAATTTACTAAAGACATAGTTTAAAACGATGATAAGGACTTGTGAGAAAACAGTCTCAATCATGTTGACTAATGAAATATTATCATTGACAAATTGTCCGATGATATGAGGAAATTTTGTGACTAGAAGATAGGCTAAAACCAAATCTAGCGCAAGTGTTGATAGACGAGCAACGAAAAATTTGACAAAGCGGTCAAACCAGCCTGTTCTGACTTGGTTAAAGACAAAATAGTCATTGGTAAAGAAGGCAAAGACTATGGCAATAACATTAGCGATAACAGCAGAAACAGTGGCAGATTTCGTTAATGAAAAGATAATCAGGCGTGCTCCCATGTAAACGAGTGTGGCAAGGACGCCGAAAAATAGGTATTTAAAAACTTCACTAGATAATAACTTTTTCATAGAACTACTATACCAAATTTTGCTAATTTGTGCTATACTTTTAAGCGTTGTGCAAACAACCCTTGACGCTTAGTTCCCTTTCGTCAAGCATATTTTAAGCGTAAAGAGCTGACAACTCTTTAACGTTAAAGGAGAAGATTTTTTATGAAACAGTTTACTATTCGTGATTTTGCGCAGGTAGCGCTTGTGGCTGCGCTTTATATCGTGCTTACAGTGACACCGCCTTTAAATGCTATTTCTTATGGCGCTTACCAATTCCGTGTGTCAGAAATGTTAGCGTTTATGGCATTTTACAATCGTAAGTATATTGTCGGTTTGACACTTGGTTGTATGATTGCTAATTTGTATAGCTTTGGTTTGATTGATGTCGTTGTTGGCGGTAGTCAAACATTTGTTTTTCTGACTTTAGGAGTCATTTTATTTGACCGCTATAAAGAGCAATATTTGTTTAATGGATTGCTCAATAAAGCTTTCTTTTACTTTTCATTATTATTCTCAGCTTCAATGTTTACCATTGCGCTAGAATTGTATTATGTTGGTGGTTCACCATTTTTGATGACTTGGTTTACATCAGCTGTAGGAGAATTTGCTTCGCTTTTAATCGGTTCAATTATCATGGACAAACTTGGAAAACGTATCGATTTAACAGTTTAGATAGATTAAAAACTTCCTTTTTAGGGAGTTTTTTATTTAGTAAAATTCTTAAAAAATAGTTAGCTTTTTTAGAGAGCATTTTTTACCAGATATGTTAAAATAGTAATATGAAAAAACGTATTCAAGAATTGGTTGATGAGCTCAACCAGTACCGAAAAGAGTATTACACAGAAGACCAACCAACGGTCTCAGATAGCGAATATGACAAGCTTTATCGCGAATTAGTCGAGTTAGAAAAAGCTCATCCAGAATTAATTTTGCCCAATAGTCCAACGCAAGAAGTCGGAGGGCTTATTTTAGATGGCTTTGAAAAATATCAACACGAAACGCCGTTATATAGTTTGCAAGATGCATTTTCACGAGAAGAGTTAGAAGATTTTGACCGTCGTGTTAAGGCAGAATTTCCCAATGCGTCTTATATGGCGGAGCTGAAAATTGATGGTTTATCTATTTCCTTGGTTTATGTGGATGGTGTCTTGCAAGTTGGTGCCACTCGTGGTGATGGTTCGGTAGGTGAAAATATCACTGAAAATGTTAAGCGTATCAAGGACATTCCTCATAAATTGTCACAGCCGCTTAATATCACCGTTCGTGGTGAGGCGTACTTGCCAAGAAATTCATTTGATATGATTAACGAGGAACGTCGTGAGAGTGGTCAAGCAGAATTTGCCAATCCACGAAATGCGGCTGCTGGAACATTGCGTCAGCTCAATACAGCCGTTGTTGCAAAACGAAACTTGGCAACATTCCTTTATCAAGAAGTGGCTTCAACTAGCATGACAACGCAAAATGATGTTTTAGAAGAATTGTCACGCTATGGTTTTTCGGTCAATCCAAGACGTATCACAACGTCTTCGATGACAGATATCTGGGCGTTTATCCAAGAAGTAGCCGCAGAACGTGATAACTTACCATACGATATTGATGGTATTGTTATCAAAGTTAATAGTCTTGCCATGCAAGAAGAACTCGGGTTTACGGTTAAAGCACCTCGTTGGGCAATTGCTTATAAGTTCCCAGCAGAGGAAAAAGAAGCTGAAATCCTTTCGGTTGATTGGACGGTTGGTCGTACGGGGGTTGTAACACCGACAGCTAATCTTAGTCCTGTCCAATTAGCAGGAACAACAGTTAGCCGTGCGACATTGCATAATGTGGATTATATTGCTGAAAAAGACATTCGTATTGGTGATACGGTTATTGTCTATAAAGCAGGTGATATTATTCCAGCGGTGCTACACGTTGTTGAGAGCAAGCGTGATAAGCAAGTTCCAATGCCAATTCCTGAAAGCTGTCCATCTTGTGGTAGTGAATTGATTCACTATGAAGATGAAGTGGCTTTACGTTGTATCAATCCACTTTGCCCAAGCCAAATTCAAGAACGCCTAACGCATTTTGCTAGCCGTGATGCCATGAATATTACAGGCTTAGGACCTTCTATCGTTAAGAAGCTCTTTAAGGCAGAATTGGTTCATGATGTCGCTGATATTTACCATTTGACTGTTGACGATTTGTTGACTTTGGATGGTTTTAAAGAAAAATCTGCTGAAAAACTTTACAATGCCATTCAGGTTTCTAAGGAAAATTCAGCTGATAAATTGCTGTTTGGACTTGGAATTCGTCATGTTGGCGCTAAAGCTAGCCGTCAATTGCTAGAAGTCTTTGAAACAATTGACCAACTAGTTGCGGCTGATGCTGACAGCATTGCTAGCATTGATGGTTTAGGAACTGTTATTGCTAATTCACTGCGCAGCTATTTTGCTAAAAAAGAAGCTGAAGAACTGTTGCAGGAATTGAAAAATGCGGGTGTTAATTTTGCGTATCTTGGTAAAAAAGTCTCTAAAGATGCTGAGTTAGCTGGCTTGACCATCGTGTTGACTGGTAAATTAGAACGCCTAACACGAAATGAAGCCAAAGAAAAATTGCAAGATTTAGGGGCAAAAGTGACAAACAGTGTTTCTAAGAAAACGGATATTGTTGTTGCAGGAGCAGATGCAGGTTCAAAATTAACAAAGGCTCAATCACTAGGAATTGATGTTCGTGATGAAGCTTGGTTAGAAAGTTTATAATCGATTTGAGGTATTTTTATGGTTAAAAAACAAAAACGTGCGCGTTTAATTTACAATCCGACCTCTGGCCAGGAAATAATGAAGAAAAATGTAGCAGAAGTGCTTGATGTTTTAGAAGGTTTTGGTTATGAAACCTCAGCTTTCCAAACGACACCAAAGCCAAATTCTGCTCGTGATGAAGCTAAGCGTGCAGCAGAAGCTGGATTTGATTTGGTGATTGCTGCAGGTGGTGATGGAACAATCAATGAAGTGGTTAATGGGATTGCTCCGCTAACTCATCGTCCTCAAATGGCGATTATCCCTACAGGAACAACGAATGATTTCGCGCGTGCTCTTAAAATTCCGCGTGGAAATCCTGTTGAAGCCGCTAAAATTATTGGTAAAAATCAAACCATTCAAATGGATATAGGTCAAGCGCGTGAGGATACTTATTTTATCAATATCGCTGCAGCTGGTTCTTTTACGGAATTAACTTATAGCGTTCCTAGCCAATTGAAGACAATGTTTGGTTATCTGGCTTATTTAGCCAAAGGCGTTGAATTATTGCCAGGAATTCGTACTGTACCTGTTCGTATCAAGCATGAAAAAGGTGTCTTTGAAGGTGATGTCTCAATGATTTTTGCTGCCATTACCAATTCAGTCGGTGGTTTTGAACAAATCGCCCCTGATGCCAAATTGGATGATGGTAAATTCACCTTGATTTTGGTCAAAACAGCAAACTTGATTGAAATTCTACGTTTAATCCGCTTGGTACTTGACGGTGGTAAACACATTGGTGACAAACGTATTGAATACATCAAGACCGATTTCTTAGAAATCGAACCATTGTCTGATAAGAAGATGATGATTAACTTGGATGGTGAGTATGGTGGTGATGCGCCAATCAAACTTCGTAATCTTAAAAATCACATCACATTCTTTGCTAACACAGATGAAATCTCAGATGATGCACTCGTTTGGGACCAAGAAGATTTAGCATTAGAAGCTATTGCCCAAAAATTCACACAGAAAGTTGACGAGCTCAATTCAGAAGAATAGATATTGAGGGTGACATATGAAAAATACAGTTATCGTTCATTATCATAGCCAGCATGGCAATTATTTTGACTATAGTTTGTGGAAATGGATTGACTTTCATGAAGGAACAGATAGTCCATTTTCAGGATTTGATAGTTTTGGCTTAGTAGGAACTCTAGTAATAGATAGTCCGTTCTTTTTGGAGCACATTTATGTGATTGTCAAAAATCATAACTGGTCTATTAAGACAAGAGATTTTAGAATTCAACGTAACAGTGGCGTTCCAAAAACAGAAGTATGGATTGTTGAGGGGGATGATACGCTTTATTATTCACATCAAGCAGCAATTACTAGCCATTACTATAGTCATCGTGATAGTCATGCCTTTGATATGGCAACGAATTATCAGTATTTTGATTATCAATGGGGATTTCAAGGGTGGCTCGGTTACCAATACCAAAAAGAAAAAACAGCTTTTCGTCTCTGGGCGCCAACAGCTACTAAGGTTGATTTGATTTTTTATCAAACAACTGATGATAAATCTAGTATTGATTACATCGTTCCAATGGAACGTGGAGATGGTGTCAATCTAGAGCATCATGAGTTGAATACACATGGTGTGTGGTTTGCAACGATTGAACATGATTTAGATTATCAAGCCTATGCTTATCGTGTTTACTATCGTGATAAAACTTTTCAAGACACACGTGACCCGTATTCAACGGCGACCACGGCAAATGGGAAACGTTCTGTTATTTTAGCTAAAGAGCACCTAGTCCCTAAAGGATTTTCTGTTAAGCAAGGTAAGGAAGCTTATTGGCGATTAGACAATCCAAATCAAGCTGTCATTACTGAAATGCATATCCGTGATTTCTCAAAATCACCAACTTCAGGAGTTGACAAACCTTATCGTGGTAAATTCTTAGGTGCGTGCCAATCTGGCACGCATAATTCATATGGTGATAAAACTGGTTTTGATTACTTAAAAAAATTAGGCATTAGCCATGTTCAATTGCAGCCAATTTTTGACCATCATCAGACGATTGATAACGATGGTAATTATGCCTATAATTGGGGATATGACCCTGAAAATTTCAACGTCCCTGAGGCAAGTTTTGCGACAGCACCGCATAAGCCAGAAAATAGGATTTTAGAATTAAAGCAGTTAATTCAAGCCTATCATGATGCAGGTATTGCTGTCATCATGGATGTGGTGTACAATCATACCTACTCATCTTATAATTCTGCTTTCCAACTAACGGTTCCAGATTATTTTTATCGGATGAATGCTGACGGCACTTTTCAAGATGGTTCGGGCTGTGGAAATGAGACAGCTAGCGAAAAAGAAATGTTCCGTAAGTATATGATTGATTCTGTCTTGTACTGGGTGACTGAGTACAATATTGATGGTTTTCGTTTTGATTTGATGGGATTGCATGATGTTGAGACAATGAATGCTATTCGTCAAGCTCTAGACGAGATTGACCCACGGCTGATGATGTATGGCGAAGGTTGGGACATGGGAACAGGACTTTTGCCAAATCAAAAAGCTAAAAAAGATAATGCTTACCAAATGCCAAATGTTGGATTTTTCAATGATAATGTCCGAGATGGTATTAAAGGAGCAGAAGTTTATGGTCATTTTAAACATGGTTTTGTGTCAGGTGCGGCAACAGAAGGGATTATTGCTAAAGGTGTTTTAGGTAGTGATGAATTGTCGTCTTATTTGACACCAAGTCAAGTTATCAATTATGTTGAAGCCCATGATAACTATAATCTAAATGACCTCATGTGGGAATTGCACCCAGATGATAATCAAGAAACTCATGTCAGACGAATTGAATTAGCCTCAGCGATGAACATTTTGATGCAAGGTGTGGCATTTATGCAAATCGGTCAAGAATTTTTGCGGACGAAATTGCAGCCAACAGGAAAAAATGGTCAGTTAATGGATTCTGATAAACAGCTCGCGATGAATAGCTATAATGCTCCTGACCGTGTTAATCAGATTGATTGGGATAATGTGACCGAGTATCATGCAACAATTGCGTTCTTGCGTGCGATTATTCATTTGAAACGAACTGACTCAGCTTTTTCTTATCAAAGTTATGATGAGATAAGAAAACATGTCTATGTTCATGCTGCTAATGATTCTGAAGGTGTTGTTGTTTTTGATATTTTAGGTGAAAAAAATTATCGCATTATTTTTAATGAAAATGAAAAAAATCTTGAAAACTACATGACAGACGTTTCTAAATATGCTATAATAATTACAAATATAAAGCGCTTACATTATAAAAATGCTAAGCTTGAAGCTTTGTCTGTTTCGATCTTTGAAATCGAGAAATAGCCCTATTCTAGGGCTATTTTTGCTTTTCTGGAGCTTTATATTTAATAACTAAAAGGGAGGGTGATGTGATGGACACGAAAGAAGCACTGAGAACTTTTGGAACAGGTGAAAATTTTCATGCACAGCATTACTTTGGTTTTCATAAAGTTGCTCGTGATGGTACCGAAGGTTATGTTTTTAGAGTCTGGGCACCTAATGCTCAAGCTGTTCATCTGATTGGAGATTTCACTCAATGGAGAGACAACCCGCTTGCTATGGAGCGTAATGAAGCGGGTGTATGGGAAGTTTTTACAGATTTACCTAAAGAAAAGCAACTTTATAAATATCTTGTAAAACGTTCAACTGGACAAGAAGTTGAAAAGTTGGACCCATTTGCGATTTACTTCGAAGAGCGCCCAGGGACGGCAGCTGTTATCACGGATTTTCCAGAGAAAAAATGGAAAGATTCGCTTTGGTTAGGACGACGCAAACGTTTTCATTTCCGAAATCGTCCTGTTAATATCTATGAAGTTCATGCAGGTTCTTGGAAACAACATGAAGATGGACGTCCATATCAGTTTAAAGAGCTAACGGAGGAATTGATTCCTTACTTAGTCAAAATGAATTACACGCATGTTGAATTTATGCCATTAATGGCGCACCCTCTTGGGATGAGTTGGGGTTATCAACTGATGGGGTATTTCGCGTTTGAGCACAGCTATGGAACACCAGAGGATTTTCAAAATTTTGTTGAAGCGTGTCATCTCAATAATATTGGTGTCATTGTGGACTGGGTTCCAGGGCATTTTACCATTAATGATGATGCTTTGGCTTATTATGATGGAACGCCAACGTTTGAGTATCAGGATGATGACCGCGCTCATAACCGTGGCTGGGGTGCTCTGAACTTTGACCTTGGGAAAAATCAAGTTCAGTCTTTCTTAATTTCTAGTGCTAAATTCTGGTTGGATTATTATCATTTAGACGGTATTCGAGTGGACGCTGTTAGCAACATGCTTTATCGTGACTACGATATCGGACCTTGGACACCGAATAAAGATGGTGGAAATCGCAATTATGAAGGGTATTATTTTTTACAAAAACTGAATGCAGTTTTGAAAAGTTACTATCCTGATGTCATGATGATTGCCGAAGAAAGTACTAGTGAGACTAAGATTACAGGTCCTATTGAGTATGATGCTCTCGGGTTTGATTACAAGTGGAATATGGGATGGATGAATGACATCTTGAAATTCTACGAAGAAGACCCTATCTATCGTAAATACGATTTTAATCTTGTGACGTTCAGTTTTATGTATGCTTTTTCGGAAAATTTTATACTGCCATTCTCACACGATGAAGTGGTGCATGGTAAGAAAAGCCTAATGCATAAAATGTGGGGTGACCGTTACAATCAATTTGCTGGTCTTCGTAATCTTTATACCTATCAAATCTGCCATCCAGGTAAGAAATTGCTTTTCATGGGAAGTGAATTTGGACAATTTCTTGAATGGAAATATGATTACCAATTAGAATGGGTAAATCTAGAAGATGATTTGAACCAAAAAATGCAATATTTTACAAGTCAACTGAATGCTTTCTATAAAGAGCATAATGTCCTATGGCAAATTGACGATAGTTATGATGGCATTGAAATTATTGATGCCGATAATGTTGACCAGACCGTTCTATCTTTTATTCGTAAAAATAAAGATGGCGATATGCTGATTTGTGTGTTTAACATGGTTCCCGTTGAACGTAAAAACTTTACAATTGGAGTTCCTGTTGCGGGAATTTACGAAGAAGTTTGGAACACAGAAATGCAAGAATTTGGCGGTGTTTGGAAAGAACATAATCTCAGAGCACGGACACAAGAAGGACTTTGGAAAGATTACCATAACACTTTAAGTTTCACTTTACCTGCACTCGGTGCTAGTATATGGAAAATTAAACGACGTTTGGCAAAACAGATTCCTAAGAAAGGAAAATAGAATGAAAAATGAAATGTTAGCACTCATCCTTGCAGGGGGACAAGGAACACGCCTTGGAAAATTGACACAAAACATTGCAAAGCCAGCTGTTCAATTTGGTGGGCGTTATCGTATTATTGACTTTGCACTTTCAAATTGTGCTAACTCAGGGGTCGATAATGTTGGTATCATTACTCAATATCAACCATTAGTCTTAAACAGCCACGTTGGAAATGGTTCGAACTGGGGAATTGATGGGATTAATTCAGGCGCAACCATTCTTCAACCTTATTCAGCAACAGAAGGTAATCGTTGGTTTGAAGGAACAAGTCACGCCATCTATCAAAACATTGATTATATCGATTCCATTGACCCAGAATATGTCCTTATTCTATCTGGTGACCACATTTACAAGATGGATTATGATGACATGCTTCGGACACATAAAGATAATTTAGCAAGTTTGACGGTTGCGGTTATTGATGTACCGCTTAAAGAAGCTAGCCGTTTTGGTATTATGAACACAGATTCAAATGACCGCATTGTGGAATTTGAAGAAAAACCAGAACATCCAAAGTCTACTAAGGCATCTATGGGGATTTATATTTTCAACTGGAAACGTTTGCGTGAAGTACTTGTAAACGCTGAAAAGAATAATGTAGACATGTCTGACTTTGGTAAAAATGTTATTCCAGCTTATCTAGAAGCAGGTGACCGTGTTTACACTTATAACTTTGATGGTTACTGGAAAGACGTTGGTACCATTGAATCACTTTGGGAAGCTAATATGGAATACATTGGTGAAGACAACGAATTGCACAGCCGTGACCGTTCTTGGAAAATCTATTCTAAAAACCTTATTGCGCCACCAAACTTTATCACTGATGAGGCTAGCGTGAAAAATTCTCTCGTTGTTGATGGTTGCTTTGTTTCAGGAAAAGTTAACCATTCTATTCTCTCAACGAATGTTCAAGTTAAAAAAGATGCTGAAATCACAGATTCTTTCATCATGAGCGGTGCAATTATTGGTGAAGGTGCCAAGATTAAACGTGCTATTGTTGGTGAAAATGCCGTTATCGGTGATGGCGTTGAAATTGATGGTACAGGTCAAGAAGTACAAGTTGTTGGTTATAATGAAGTAGTGGGGGTGCCAAATGAAGATTGATAAATATACTGCCATCTTGGGAAATGCAGTTGGCTATCACGATATGTCAACGTTAACAAAAAATCGACCTTTGGCGAATTTGCCATTTGATGGAAAATATCGTTTAATTGACTTCCAGTTGTCAAATCTTGCCAATGCGGGCATTCGTAGTATTTATGCTATCTTTCGTGGTCAGAATATTCGGTCAGTTTTTGACCATATCAGAAGTGGTCGCGAATGGGGGCTTAATACTTTGCTCAGTCACTATTTCTTAGGTTTTTACAATAATACTAATGATAGTGAATTTGCTGATAAAGACTATTATGAACAAATTTTGACCTACCTAAAACGTTCAGGTAGTGACCAAACAGTTTACATGAACTGTGACATTCTATGTAATATCGACTTGGAACAAGTCATTCATTTACATGACGTTAACAACGATGGACCAATTACCGTTGTTTACAAAAAAATGCCAAAAGAAAGCATTTCAGAAGCAAATGAAATTTTAGAAATTGATGAAACAGACCATGTTGTCGGAAGAGCAGGGCTAAGTGATAGTGTTGAGACACAAAAAATGTCAGCAGATATTTATGTTGTTGATACGCCATGGCTCATTGCACGCATGGAAGAAGAAGCTCAAAAAGACCAACCACGCAAGCTTCGTTACCTATTGCGTGAACTGATTGTCTCAAATAATGCACTAGCGTTTGAATATACGGGTTACCTCTCTAATATTTGCTCAGTTAAGTCTTACTACGATGCTAATATGGATATGCTTAACACCCAAAAATTCTATTCTCTTCTTTATTCTAATCAAAAAGTTTACACAAAGGTTAAGAATGAAGAAGCAACATATTTTGCCGAAGAATCTAATATCAAGAATTCGCAATTCGCATCTGGTAGTATTATTAAAGGTGACGTAGAGTATTCCATTGTTTCAAGAAATTGTCATGTTGAAACCAATTCACGTGTTATTGGCAGCATCCTGTTTCCAAAAGTAACCATCGGTGAAGGGGCAGTTATTGAGAATGCTATTGTCGATAAAAATGTTGTTATTGCACCAGGTGTGGTTATCCGTGGTAGCAAGGAAAATCCTATTGTCATTAAAAAAGGCTTAGAAGTAACTGAGGATCTTGTTCAATGAAAATTTTGTTTGTAGCAGCGGAGGGAGCTCCATTTGCTAAAACAGGAGGATTAGGTGATGTCATTGGGGCATTACCTAAATCCCTTGTGAAAAACGGCAATGAAGTTGCTGTTGTACTCCCTTATTATGATATGATTGATGCCAAATTTGGTGACCAAGTTGAAGATGTTTTGTATTATTACACAGATGTCGGCTGGCGTCATCAATACGTTGGTGTTAAACGTCTTATCAAAGAAAATGTCACTTTCTATTTTTTGGATAATCAATATTATTTCTATCGTGGTCATATTTATGGTGATTGGGATGATGGTGAACGCTTCGCCTTTCTCCAATTAGCTGCAATTGAATTGATGGAAAAAGTTGATTTTATCCCTGATGTTGTTCATGTGCATGATTACCATACTGCCATGATTCCATTTTTGCTTAAAGAAAAATACCACTGGATTAACGCTTACAAAGATATTAAGACAGTTTTGACCATCCATAATTTGGAATTCCAAGGGCAATATGACCCAGGAATGCTTGGTGATTTGTTTGGTGTAGGTGATGAACGCTATGTTGATGGCACACTACGTTGGAATGATTGCCTTAACTGGCTGAAAGCGGGAATTTTATACGCTGACCGTGTAACAACCGTTTCGCCATCTTATGCCCAAGAAATCATGACACCTGCCTTTGGTAAAGGAATGGACCAAATTTTGCGAATGGAAAGCGGAAAATTACTGGGAATTACTAATGGTATCGATACTGATTTGTATAATCCAGAAACAGACCCACACATTCCTGAACATTTTTCTGTCAATGATTTGTCTGGAAAAGCAAAAGATAAAAAAGCTCTTCAAGAACGTGTTGGCTTGCCAGTCCGTGATGATGTTCCGTTGATTGGGATTGTTTCGCGCCTAACAGACCAAAAAGGTTTTGACTTGGTTGTTAATGAGTTGAATAATATTTTGCATTTTGACGTTCAAGTTGTGCTTTTGGGAACAGGTTATACAGAATTTGAAAATAGCTTTGCTTGGTTTGGCAGCGCCTTTCCAGATAAAATGTCAGCTAATATCACTTTTGACATCGAACTCGCTCAACAAATTTATGCAGCTAGCGATATTTTCCTTATGCCAAGTGCCTTTGAACCTTGTGGCTTGTCACAAATGATGGCAATGCGTTATGGTACACTTCCATTAGTGCATGAAGTCGGCGGTTTACGTGATACGGTTAGCCCATACAACCAATATGAAAAGACAGGAACAGGCTTTGGTTTCCAAGACTTTTCAGGTTACTGGTTAACCAGAACAGTAGAAAAAGCTGTTGACCTTTACTATAACAATAAAGAAGATTGGTCAATGTTGCAAAAGAATGCGATGACAAGTGACTTTTCGTGGGATACTGCAAGCAAAGCATATGAAGATTTGTATAAGCAATTAGATTAATCAAGAAAAGGATTAATATGAAGTTAACAAAAGAAGAATTTATTCGCGATTTTAAAGACACACTCCACGAAGAACAGTTGATTAAAGTACCTGAAGCAACACCAGCAGAACTTTTTACATCACTAGCTCAGACGATACGCAAATACTACACACCGCTTTGGCTAGAACGCAATCGAAAAATTTCTGAGAATCATGAAAAAGTTGCCTACTATTTTTCAATTGAATTTCTTCCAGGGCGTATGCTTGAGACAAATTTGCTGAATCTTGGAATTCTAGATATTGTCAAAGAAGCTTTTGAGGAATTGAACGTTGATTTTGAAGCTGTCAAAAATGCTGAGCATGACATGGCATTGGGAAATGGTGGTTTAGGACGCTTGGCAGCTGCTTTTATGGATTCACTAGCAACGACAGGCTATCCAGGATTTGGTAATGGCTTACGCTATAAATATGGACTTTTCAAACAACGCATTGTCGATGGTTACCAAGTTGAATTGCCAGATTCTTGGTTTGGCTCTATTGGAAATGTTTGGGAAACGCGTAAAGACCATGATGTTGTTGAAATTAAGTTATTTGGAGATGTTTACCTGCAAGCTGATGAAGACGGAAAATTAAGTCCTATTTATAACCATGCACAGATTTTACGAGCAGTCCCATATGATGTTCCACAGCTTGGCTATCAAAATGATGTTGTAAATAATCTTCGCCTGTGGGATGTTGAGATTCCAGAAGAATACGAGCTCGATTACCCAACTATTGCTGACCGTCGTAGAGTTCAAGACATCACAGCAATTCTCTACCCAGATGATTCTAACTATGAAGGCAAACAGCTCCGCTTGATGCAAGAGTATTTTATGACGAGCGCAGGATTGCAGACCATTATAAAATCTTATCTGAAACAAGGTTTGCCACTTGAAAATATTCATGAAAAAGTTTCTGTTCATATCAATGATACGCACCCTGCTGTGGCTCCAGCTGAATTTATGCGATTGTTAGTTGATGAATACAGAATGGAATGGAACGTTGCTTGGGAGGTAACGACCAAGACGATGAGTTATACCAATCATACCATTCTTGCTGAAGCGCTTGAAAAATGGGATGCAGAGCTGTTCAAGAAAGTTCTCCCACGTGTTTATCAAATTATCCTTGAAATTGATAACCGATTCGTTTCAAATTTAGCAGCAGAAGGCGTAGCACCACAAATCATTGAAAACACGCGTATTGTAAAAGACGGCTTGATTCACATGGCTAATTTGGCTATTATTGGTGGCTATTCGGTTAATGGGGTTGCAAAACTTCACACTGAGCTTTTAAAAGAAGATACTTTGCATGATTTTTACAATCTCTATCCTGAAAAATTCAATAATAAAACCAATGGTATCGTTCAACGACGTTGGACACAAATTGCAGACCAGCCGTTGTCTAAAACTATTGATAAATGGATTGGTGATGGTTGGCGAAGCGACATTCATGAGTTACGTAAACTTAATGACCTTGTCGATAATGTAGAAGCTTTAAATGATTTTTATCAAGTCAAGCAAGAAGCTAAAGCACGCCTTGCTGCCTATATCAAGGAGACAACAGGTGTAGAAGTTTCAACAGATGCTATCTTTGATGTTCAAGTCAAACGCCTGCACGCCTATAAACGTCAACTTTTAAATGTTCTTAATATTATCAAACAATATTGGGATTTAAAGGATAATCCTGACAAAGATATTGTCCCACACGTTTACATTTTTGGCGCAAAAGCAGCACCAGGTTATCATTTTGCTAAATCAGTTATCAAAGTCATTAATGAATTAGCTAACTTGATTAATAATGATAGCAGTTTGAACGGCAAGCTAAAAGTTGTTTTCCTTGAAAATTATAATGTTAGCCTTGCAGAATTGATTATCCCAGCCGCTAACGTTTCTGAACAAATCTCATTAGCTTCCAAAGAAGCATCGGGAACATCTAATATGAAATTTATGATGACAGGAGCGATTACTTTAGCGACCCTTGATGGTGCCAACATTGAAATCAAAGATGAAGTGGGTGATGACAATATTGTGATTTTTGGTATGGATAAAGATGATGTTTATCGCCATTATGACCGTCATGATTATTATTCACGTGGCATTTACGAAAACAATCCAACCATTCGCCGTGTAGTCGATAGCTTTGTGAATGGTACCATTCCAAATATTCAAAGTGAGGGAACAGAAATTTACGAATCTCTGATTACCCATAATGATGAATATTTCTTACTGGAAGATTTTACAGCTTATGTAGAAGCTCAAGAAAAAATTGACCAACTCTATCGTGATAAAGAACAATGGATGCAAATGAGTTTAATTAATATTGCCAATTCAGATAAATTTACTTCTGATGATACCATCACACAATATGCCAAAGACATCTGGCATTTGGAAAAGTAAATTGGGCTCAATTCAAAACCTATTTTAGTGAAAGGAATTGAAACGATTTGCAAGCTTTTTCAAGAGCAGAGGGCAATTAGGACATCGTTTGTATAGAAAAAACTTCCATAAAATGTTAGTATATATAGGTAGAAAACCCTAATAAAGAAGCGATTTCGGTCGTTTCTTTATTTTTATTTTAGAAAACTAAACAAAGGTTAAGAATGAAACGGAAAAACGTTTCCAAAAATCGCGATTTCGTTGACAATTTCCTAAAATAAGACTAAAATAACGAGGTAAAAAATTTTAAAAGGAGATTCATATCATGTTGAATTTAAAAATCTTAGCACTTGGTATCGCCGTACTAGGGGTTAGTCTTGGTGAAGGTATCCTCGTTGCCAACATCGCTAAATCTGCTGCACGTCAACCAGAAATGTACAGCAAATTGCAAACCCTTATGATCATGGGGGTAGCCTTTATTGAAGGTACTTTCTTCGTTCTTCTTGCATCAACATTCTTCGTTGGTTAAACCTAACTAAGAATCTATAAAAAGAAGGAGGGGTAGAGTTGGAAACATCTGTAAATCCAACAGCGCAATTCTTTGGTATTGAGTTCGACTTGACCATTCTCGCGATGTCTCTCTTGACGGTGTTAGTAGCTTTTGTTCTTATTTTTTGGTTTAGCCGCAATATGCAAATGAAACCAAAAGGTAAACAAAACGTTTTAGAGTGGGTATATGAGTTCGTACAAGGAATCATTAGACCTAATCTTGGACGTTATACTAGCAATTACAGTCTCCTCTTCTTTGGATTGTTCTTTTTCTTATTGATTGCCAATAACATAGGGTTACTTACAAAACTTGAAGTCGGTGAATATAACCTTTGGTCATCACCAACTTCAAACGCTGCCTACAACTTTGGACTAGCATTGCTTATTGCTGTTGTTGTCCACTTTGAAGGTATCCGTAAGAATGGTATTAAAGAATATCTAAAAGAATATTTATCTCCAACACCAGTAATGTTGCCGATGAACATTCTTGAAGAATTTACCAATGTTATCTCATTAACATTACGTTTGTATGGTAATATTTTTGCCGGTGAAATTGTTTTGAGCTTGCTTGTGCAATTTGCACACTACAACATTGTAGCTTTGCCAGTTGCATTCATTTTGAATATGCTCTGGACTGCATTCTCAATTTTCATCTCAGCAATCCAAGCTTACGTATTTGTAATGTTGTCATCAACTTATGTTGGTAAAAAAGTAAATCACGAAGAAGAATAATAAGAAAGGAGAAAGTATTTTATGTCAACTCTTATCAATAGTACAAGTCTTGGTAACATTATTATCGTAACTGGCTCTTTTCTTCTCTTGCTTGTTCTCATTAAAATTTTTGCTTGGGAACAATTAACAGGGGTTTTCAAAGCTCGTGAAGAAAAAATCGCTAACGATATTGATGGCGCAGAAGCTGCTCGTGAAAAAGCAGAAGCTCTTGCTGCAAAACGCCAAGAAGAGTTAGCTGGCGCTCGTACAGAGGCAACACAAATTATTGATGATGCCAAAGAAACAGGTAAAAGTCAAGAGGCTAAAATCGTTGCAGAAGCACGCGAAGAAGCTAGCCGCTTGAAAGCTAAAGCTAATCAAGATATTGAACAAAGTAAAGCAGAAGCTCTTTCAAGTGTTAAAGGTGATGTTGCTGATTTAACTGTTCTTTTAGCAGAAAAAATCATGACAGCAAATCTTGATAAAGAAGCTCAAAGCAATCTCATTGATAGCTATCTTGACAAGCTAGGAGATGCCTAATGGATAAAAAGACACAAGCTCTTGTTGAGCAATATGCGAAAAGTCTCGTAGAAATTGCTATTGAAAAAGACAGTTTAGCTGAACTCCAATCTGAAACAGAAGCTTTGTTGTCTGTTTTTGAAGAAACAAACTTAGCTAAATTTTTGTCAAGTTTAGTCGTTTCACGTGATGAAAAAACAAAACTTGTTAGGTTGCTTCAAGAGTCTAGTTCAGTTTATATGAACAATTTTCTTGAGGTAATTTTACAAAACGAACGAGAAGCATTCTTAGAAGCAATTCTTAAAGCAGTTCTAGAAGGATTTGCTATTGCCACTAATCAACACGACATCGTGGTGACAACAGCAGTAGCTTTGACAGAAGAACAAAAAGAACGCGTTCTAGCTTTAGTAGCTGATAAATTCGGTGTTAAAGCTGGAAAACTCGTTGAAAACATTGACGAATCAATCCTCGGTGGATTTATTATCAACGTGAATAATAAAGTAATTGATACAAGTATTCGTCATCAATTACAAGAATTTAAAATGAATTTGAAATAGAAAGTGGTGTGACTTTTGGCAATTAATGCACAAGAAATTAGCGCTTTAATCAAAAAGCAAATTGAAAACTTCCAGCCAAATTTTGACGTCACAGAAACTGGTGTAGTTACTTATATCGGTGATGGTATCGCTCGTGCGCGTGGTCTTGATAACGCCATGAGTGGAGAACTTCTCGAATTTTCAAATGGTGCTTTCGGTATGGCTCAAAACCTTGAGTCTAATGACGTTGGTATCATCATCCTTGGAGATTTCTCTACAATCCGTGAAGGTGATGAAGTTAAACGTACTGGTAAAATCATGGAAGTGCCAGTAGGTGAAGCTCTTATTGGTCGTGTCGTAAACCCACTTGGTCAACCAGTGGACGGTCTTGGAGACATCAAGACAACAGCAACTCGTCCAGTTGAAACACCTGCACCAGGCGTTATGCAACGTAAATCAGTTTCTGAACCACTCCAAACAGGTATTAAAGCGATTGACGCTTTGGTTCCAATTGGACGTGGTCAACGTGAATTAATTATCGGTGACCGTCAAACAGGTAAAACATCTGTTGCGATTGATGCAATTTTGAACCAAAAAGGACAAGATATGATTTGTATCTATGTCGCTATTGGTCAAAAAGAATCAACTGTACGTACACAAGTTGAAACACTTCGTAAATACGGTGCCCTTGATTATACAATTGTTGTGACAGCCTCAGCTTCACAACCTTCTCCATTACTTTACATCGCTCCTTATGCTGGTGTTGCAATGGCAGAAGAATTTATGTATAACGGAAAACACGTTTTGATTGTTTATGATGATTTATCAAAACAAGCGGTAGCTTATCGTGAACTTTCACTTCTTCTTCGTCGTCCACCAGGACGTGAAGCATACCCAGGTGATGTTTTCTATCTTCACAGCCGCTTACTTGAACGCTCAGCTAAAGTTTCTGATGCACTTGGTGGAGGTTCTATCACAGCTCTTCCATTCATCGAAACACAAGCTGGTGATATCTCAGCTTACATCGCAACAAACGTGATTTCAATCACTGACGGACAAATCTTCTTGCAAGAAAATCTCTTCAACTCTGGTATTCGTCCTGCGATCGATGCTGGTTCTTCAGTATCACGTGTTGGTGGTTCAGCACAAATCAAAGCAATGAAGAAAGTTGCTGGTACCCTTCGTCTTGACTTGGCTTCTTACCGTGAACTTGAAGCCTTCACACAATTCGGTTCTGATTTGGATGCCGCAACACAAGCTAAACTTAATCGTGGACGTCGTACAGTTGAAGTGCTTAAACAACCTGTTCACAAACCACTTCCTGTTGAAAAACAAGTTGTTATCTTGTACGCACTTACTCATGGTTTCTTGGATGATGTGCCAGTTAATGACATTTTAGCATTTGAAGAAGCTTTGTATGATTACTTTGATGCACATTACGAATCAATCTTTGAAACTATCCGTACAACAAAAGATTTACCAGAAGAATCTGTCTTAGATGCAGCTATTAAAGCCTTTAAAGATCAGTCAGAATTCAAATAAGAGGGAGGTAGCATATGGCAGGCTCTCTTAGTGAAATCAAAGGGAAAATTATTTCAACTCAGAAAACAAGTCACATTACTGGTGCCATGCAAATGGTATCAGCTGCAAAATTGACTAAGTCTGAGCAAGCAGCACAAGATTTCCAAATTTACGCTTCAAAAATTCGTCAAATCACTACCGATTTATTGAAATCAGAACTTATTAATGGTTCAAAAAATCCGATGTTAGCCTCACGTCCTGTTAAAAAGACTGGATACATTGTTATCACATCTGATAAAGGACTTGTTGGTGGTTATAACTCAAAAATTCTTAAAGCTATGATGGATCTTATTGAAGAATATCATGGCGAAGATGATAGTTATGCTATTATCGCCATTGGTGGTATCGGAGCAGATTTCTTTAAAGCACGTGGAATGAATGTTGTATTTGAATTGCGTGGTTTGGAAGATCAGCCATCATTTGAACAAGTTGGAAACATCATTTCAAAATCTGTTGAAATGTACAAAAACGAATTGTTCGATGAATTATATGTATGTTACAATCACCACGTGAACAGCTTGACAAGTCAAGTGCGTGTTCAACAAATGCTTCCTATCGCAGAATTAGACGCTGATGAAGCGGCAGAAGAAGGTACAACAGGCTTTGAATTGGAACCAAGTCGTGAATTGATTTTGGAACAACTCTTGCCACAGTACACTGAAAGCCTTATTTACGGCGCAATTGTTGATGCGAAAACAGCAGAACACGCTGCTGGTATGACAGCTATGCAAACAGCGACTGATAATGCTAAAAATATTATCGCTGACTTAACGACACAATATAACCGTGCTCGTCAAGCAACTATCACAAACGAAATTATCGAAATTGTAGCAGGTGCTAATGCACTAGAATAAAAAGTGAGTGATTTATGCTCGCTAATAAGGAATGTAATTCCTAAAAAATCTAAAAGGAGAAAAACATGAGCTCAGGCAAAATTGCTCAGGTTGTTGGTCCAGTTGTCGACGTTGCGTTCGCTGCTGGTGACAAATTACCTGAGATTAATAATGCATTGATTGTTTATAAAGATGGCGATAAATCACAAAAAATCGTTCTCGAAGTTGCTCTTGAACTTGGAGATGGTCTTGTACGTACTATCGCTATGGAATCAACTGATGGGCTTACACGTGGATTAGAAGTCTTTGATACTGGTCGTGCGATTAGCGTGCCAGTTGGTAAAGAAACTTTGGGTCGTGTGTTCAATGTTCTCGGGGATACAATTGACCTTGATGAACCATTTGCTGAAGACGCACCACGTGAACCAATCCACAAAAAAGCACCAGCTTTTGATGAACTTTCAACATCATCAGAAATCCTTGAAACAGGTATCAAAGTTATTGACCTTCTTGCCCCTTACCTTAAAGGTGGTAAAGTCGGACTTTTCGGTGGTGCCGGTGTTGGTAAAACCGTTCTTATCCAAGAATTGATTCACAACATTGCCCAAGAACACGGTGGTATCTCAGTATTTACCGGTGTTGGGGAACGTACTCGTGAAGGTAATGACCTTTATTGGGAAATGAAAGAGTCTGGCGTTATCGAAAAAACAGCCATGGTCTTCGGTCAAATGAATGAACCACCTGGAGCACGTATGCGTGTTGCCCTTACTGGTTTGACTATTGCGGAATACTTCCGTGATGTAGAAGGTCAAGACGTTCTTCTTTTCATTGATAACATCTTCCGTTTCACTCAAGCAGGTTCTGAAGTATCAGCACTTCTTGGTCGTATGCCATCAGCCGTTGGTTACCAACCAACATTGGCTACTGAAATGGGTCAATTGCAAGAACGTATCACATCAACTAAAAAAGGTTCTGTTACATCAATCCAAGCCATCTACGTGCCAGCCGATGACTACACTGACCCAGCGCCAGCAACAGCATTCGCTCACTTGGATTCAACAACTAACCTTGAACGTAAGTTGACTCAAATGGGTATTTACCCAGCCGTTGACCCTCTTGCTTCAAGCTCACGTGCCCTTGCCCCAGAAATTGTTGGTCAAGAACACTATGAAGTGGCAACAGAAGTACAACGTGTTCTTCAACGTTACCGTGAATTGCAAGATATCATTGCTATCCTTGGTATGGATGAATTGTCTGACGAAGAAAAAACATTGGTTGGACGTGCACGTCGTATCCAATTCTTCTTGTCACAAAACTTCAACGTTGCTGAACAATTTACAGGTATGCCTGGTTCATACGTACCAGTTGCTGAAACTGTTCGTGGCTTCAAAGAAATCTTGGAAGGTAAATACGATGATCTTCCAGAAGATGCTTTCCGTAACGTAGGTCCAATCGAGGATGTAGTTGAAAAAGCTAAGAAAATGAATTACTAATGAGGTGATACCATGACATATATGACTGTTCAGGTAGTAACACCAGATGGTATCCGCTATGATCACCATGCTAATTTTATTTCAGTAAAAACACCAGATGGTGAAATGGGGATTTTGCCAGAACACATTAACCTCATTGCTCCTTTAACAGTCCATGAGATGAAAATTCGTCGTACAGATGATGATAATCACGTGGATTGGGTAGCTATTAACGGTGGTATTATTGAAGTAAAAGATAATCTTGTGACAATTGTTGCAGATTCTGCAGAACGTGAACGTGATATCGATGTTAGCCGTGCCGAACGTGCTAAAATTCGCGCAGAACGTAAATTGGAACAAGCTCAAAGTGCCCATGATATTGACGAAGTACGTCGTGCACAAGTTGCGCTTCGTCGTGCTTTGAACCGTATCAGTGTTGGTAACAAATAATCATAAAAAGTCAGCTACGGCTGGCTTTTTTGTTTGAACAAACGATTTTTGATATAATGTAGCTATGGAAATTTTAAATAGTGCAGTGACTTTGTTGAGTCACATGATGTTTATTGGGATGACTTATGTAGTGGTAAGGGATTTATTTGATTGGTCAAAAATCATCAAAACTCCCTCTGTCAACCTGGGACGTTTAAAAATATTTTTATTATTCTTTAGTATTGCAATTGGTTACCTTGTTAGTCATTTTATTCTGGAAGTTGTAACAATGAGTCAGACTCTTTTCTTTGGTTTTCAATAAAAGCAATAATTTACAAACTATGATATAATTTTAGGTATTAGAATATAAGAATGGAGTTCATTTTGGATAAAATTATTATTGAAGGTGGTAATACACGTTTGCAAGGAGAAGTGGTGATTGAAGGAGCTAAAAATGCTGTTCTCCCACTTTTAGCAGCGACGATTTTACCTGAGGAAGGAAAGACAATTTTAACCAATGTTCCAATCCTTTCAGATGTATTTACGATGAATAATGTTGTTCGTGGGTTAGATATTCAAGTTGATTTTGATGAAGCTAACAATAGAATCGAAGTTGATGCTTCTGGAGATATCTTGGATATTGCCCCTTACGAGTATGTTAGCAAAATGCGTGCTTCAATCGTTGTTTTAGGACCAATTTTAGCGCGTAATGGACATGCCAAAGTTTCAATGCCTGGTGGTTGTACGATTGGTAGTCGTCCTATTGACCTTCACCTTAAAGGGTTAGAGGCAATGGGGGCTAAAATCACACAATCTGGTGGTGATATCACAGCAACTGTTGATGGTAAACTTAAAGGAACAACCATTTACATGGATTTCCCTTCTGTTGGTGCAACACAAAATCTAATGATGGCAGCTACTTTGGCTGATGGTGTCACTATTATCGAAAATGTGGCACGTGAACCAGAAATTGTTGATTTGGCAATGTTGCTTAACAAAATGGGAGCTAATGTTAAAGGTGCTGGTACAGAAACATTGACGATTACTGGTGTTGAAAGTCTTCATGGTGCTGAACACGATGTGGTTCAAGACCGTATTGAGGCTGGTACCTTCATGGTAGCAGCAGCGATGACATCAGGAAATGTTCTTATCAAAGATGCTATCTGGGAACACAATCGTCCATTGATTTCAAAATTGATTGAAATGGGAGTTACTGTTATTGATGAAGAGGATGGTATCCGTGTTATTGCTGATACGTCTAAATTGAAACCTGTGACAGTTAAAACTCTTCCCCACCCTGGTTTTCCAACAGATATGCAAGCACAGTTTACGGCATTAATGTCAGTCGTCAATGGCGAATCAACTATGATTGAAACTGTTTTTGAAAATCGTTTCCAACATTTGGAAGAAATGCGTCGTATGGGCTTGCAATCAGAAATCTTGCGAGATACAGCAATGATTCATGGTGGTAACGAACTCCAAGGAGCACCTGTGATGTCAACAGACCTTCGAGCAAGTGCTGCTTTGATTTTGACAGGAATGGTTGCCAAAGGGACAACGACTGTTGGCAAATTGGTTCACCTTGACCGTGGTTACTATAAATTCCATGAAAAATTGGCTAAGCTCGGAGCAAATATTAAACGCGTAAGTGAGGCTTAAAAATGACAAGTGGCTGGAAATACGTAGTAAAACAATTTGGATTAATTCTGGTAGTTGCTCTTTTATGTTGTCTATTTTTGGCGATTGGATTAATGATTGGCTATGGTGTTATTGGTGAGGGAAAAAATCCCTTGGCTATTTTATCACTCGATAAGTGGCAATCAATTATTGGAAAATTTACTGGAAATTAATTAACAAAACTTGTTCTAGTGATTGTTTTAGGAAAACATCTGAAGAACAGTTAATCATTTTGAAGTGGATAATCGGCTTTATGGTTTATGATAAAGTGCGGATTTTTCCACTTTTTTAGTGAAAGGAAATTATGGCAAAGAAAACAAAACTCTCTAAAAAGACAAAGTCGTTAGTATCTTTATTAGTTTTATTGATTAGTATAGCTGCTGGTTGGGTGACAACATCAGATACCAATGAACCAATCAGCCAACTTATTTCTGTAATTACTGGAGATTCTTCTGCTGAAATAACGTCGAATAATTCTAGTTCAGATGCATCGACACCCACTCAAGCTTTGGCAGAAACAGTATTGACTGACAGTGTTAAGTCACAACTAGGGTCAACATTGGAGTGGAATGGCTCGGGAGCTTATATTGTTAACAATAACCAAACGTCTTTAAATGCTAAGGTTTCAAGCAAGCCTTATGCCAATAATAAGACGAAAACAGTGCAAGGTCAGACCGTTCCAACGGTTGCTAATGCGCTGCTAAGTAAGTCAACACGCCAATACAAAAGTCGCGAAGAGACAGGAAATGGCTCAACTTCGTGGACACCAGCGGGTTGGCATCAGGTACAGAATTTGTCGGGAACGTGTAGTCATGCGGTAGACCGTGGACATTTGCTTGGTTATGCTCTGGTTGGTGGTTTAAAAGGCTTTGATGCGTCAACGAGCAATCCTGAAAATGTGGCGACACAGACAGCTTGGGCAAATGAAGCAAATTCTGAAAGTTCAACTGGACAAAATTACTACGAATCTCTTGTTCGCAAAGCACTTGACCAAAATAAACGTGTTCGTTATCGTGTGACTTTAATTTACGACGGAGATAATCTTTTGGCAAGTGGGACTCATTTGGAAGCAAAATCATCTGATGGCAGTCTAGAATTTAATGTTTTTATTCCAAATGTGCAAAGTGGACTGACCTTTGATTACTATTCAGGGCAAGTTAGTGTGAATTGAGTGTTATTGAAAAGCAATTTCCATGCTATAATGACAATATTATTTTGTGATTATTGAAAGGAATTAGGATGATTAAGACAGAGCGCTTATCCATTCGTTTTGTTGCTGAAGATGATTGGAAAGCAGTGATAGACATTTGGAAAGATTTTAGTCGGTCGCCATATGCACAATATGACGTACCACATGTGATTGATGAAGCAGTGGTGAAGGCTAAAGTTAAAAAATGGGCAGAAGTTTCACCAAAAGGGGAGCACTTATTCTATGCCGTTTGCAGCCAAGACAAGATGATTGGCTATATTGACTTTCATAAAAATGCTGTTGGTTATGAATGTGGCTATTGTTTTCATAGTGATTTTCATGGGAAAGGATACGCTAGAGAAAGCTTGTTAGCCTTATTATCAAAACTTTTGCATGAGGGTAGCGAGACTTGTATTGCGAGAACAGCTTTGAAAAATCTTCCGTCAGTTAACCTTTTAGCTGCTATTGGTTTTGAAAAAATTGGTGAAGAAATGGTTTCGTTTTATAATGATGTTAATGGAAATGCTATCTATTTTGAAGGTGGGATATTTGCCTATCCTCGAAAAAATAAGTAGAGTTATTATGGGGGAACAAATGAAGTCAAGGAAAGTGTTTGTTTTTCACCTTGTCAAATAGCTAAAAATTTGCTAGAATGGGTTATAAATTGAATAGTGTCTTATGAGACTAGTAACCTTATGGCAGTTTAGCAGGGAATGGAAGTCGTGACTGGAAGCTTCCTAGATGAAAATTTGGCGAATTCACTCATTTTAAAGACGATAAATTAAGGTCTGCTAGTCAGATAAAAACGGATGGTACCGCGTGTCAACGCTCCGCTATTGGAGTGTGGCACGCTTTTTTCGTTGAAAAACAAAACAGGGTTTTCGCCCAAGGAAGGAATTTTAATGGATTTACAAGCGCAGTTAGAGGAATTAAAATCATCTACGCAAGCTAAATTGGCTGAAATGCGTGGAAACAATGCAAAAGAACTTCAAGAATTACGTGTGCAAGTTCTTGGTAAAAAAGGCTCATTGACAGAATTATTGAAAGGGTTGAAAGATCTTTCACAAGAAATGCGCCCAGTTGTCGGAAAACAAGTCAATGAAGTGCGTGATGTTTTGACAAAAGCCTTTGAAGAACAAGCTAAAATTGTTGAAGCAGCTAAAATCAAAGCACAATTAGAATCAGAAAGTTTGGATGTCACACTCCCAGGACGTCAAGTAAATCTTGGAAATCGTCATGTGTTGACACAAACAAGTGAAGAAATTGAAGATATTTTCCTTGGGATGGGATTCCAAGTTGTTGATGGTTATGAAGTAGAATCTGACTATTACAACTTTGAACGCATGAACTTGCCAAAAGATCACCCAGCGCGTGATATGCAAGATACGTTCTACATTACTGAAGAAATCTTGCTTCGTACACACACAAGTCCTGTTCAAGCTCGTACACTTGATAAACATGATTTTTCTAAAGGTCCTTTGAAGATGATTTCACCAGGACGTGTATTCCGTCGTGATACAGACGATGCAACTCACAGTCACCAATTCCACCAAATCGAAGGTCTTGTTGTTGGTGAAAATATTTCTATGGGTGACCTTAAAGGAACTCTTGAAATGATTATCAAGAAAATGTTCGGTGAAGATCGTAAAATCCGTCTTCGTCCATCATATTTCCCATTCACTGAACCATCAGTAGAAGTTGACGTTTCTTGCTTCAAATGTGGTGGTAAAGGATGTAACGTATGTAAGAAAACTGGTTGGATTGAAATCCTCGGTGCTGGTATGGTACACCCTCGCGTCTTGGAAATGTCTGGTGTTGATTCTGAAAAATATTCTGGCTTTGCTTTTGGTCTTGGTCAAGAACGTATTGCAATGCTTCGCTATGGTATCAACGATATTCGTGGATTCTACCAAGGTGATGTACGCTTCTCAGATCAATTTAAATAATTAGTGATAAGTGAAAAACGATGGGAGGGAAGATATGTCAGAAATAAAAGTTGAAAAAGTGACTTTGGATAAACTAAGTATCTTGCAAGAACTTAGCATTCAAACTTTTCGTGAAACCTTTGCTTTTGATAATACTGAAGAAGAACTCCAACAGTTTTTCAATGAGAATTATACTTTAGAACAACTTGAAAAAGAACTGAAAAATCCTGAATCTGATAGTCGTTTTGTCTTGGTAGATGGGCGTGAGGTTGGTTTTATGAAAGTCAACTGGGGCGCAGCACAGACCGAACACGAACTAGAAAATGCCTTTGAAATTCAGCGCATTTATATCCTTAATGACTGTCAAGGATTAGGCTTAGGTAAGAAATTATTTGAGCTGGCGCTTGATATGGCAAAAGAAGGCGACTTTGATTGGGCTTGGTTAGGTGTCTGGGAACATAATGTTAAGGCACAAAGGTTCTATCAAAAATATGGATTTGAAAAATTTTCAGAGCATTCTTTTAAAGTTGGCGATAAAGTAGACACCGATTGGCTTTTGAGAAAGGCATTAAAAGAATAAACAGTAGAAAGGAATAAAGAAGCTTATTTTCAAACGTGTTTTGAAATTGAAAAGCTTTTAACGCATTAATATGTTAGTAAGTTATAAATGGTTAAAAGAGCTTGTTGATGTTGATGTTACAACACATGAGCTTTCTGAAAAAATGTCAACAACAGGTATCGAAGTTGAAGGAGTATCAACACCATCAGAAGGATTAACAAAATTAGTTGTTGGTCATGTTGTTTCTTGTGAAGATGTTCCTGAAACACATTTGCACCTTTGCCAAGTGGATACTGGTGATGACGAATTGCGTCAAATTGTCTGCGGAGCTCCAAATGTGACTGCAGGTATCAATGTAATCGTGGCTGTTCCAGGTGCACGTATTGCAGATAACTATAAAATCAAAAAAGGTAAAATCCGTGGTATGGAATCTCTTGGGATGATTTGTTCACTTCAAGAACTTGGATTGCCAGATTCTATCATTCCAAAAGAATTTTCAGATGGTATTCAAATTTTGCCAGAAGATGCTAAACCAGGTGATAGCATTTTCCCATATCTTGATTTAGACGATGAAATCGTTGAATTGTCAATCACGCCAAACCGTGCAGATGCGCTTTCTATGCGTGGTGTTGCTCACGAAGTAGCTGCCATTTACGGTAAAGAAGTTCATTTCCCAGAAAAAGAACTTAAAGAAGTTTCTAAAGCAGCAGCTGATGTTATCGACGTTGCTATTGAGTCAGATAAAGTCTTGACTTATAAAGCACGTGTTGTTGAAAATGTGACTGTTAAACCAAGTCCACAATGGTTGCAAAATCTTTTGATGAACGCTGGTATTCGTCCAATCAATAACGTTGTTGACGTGACAAACTATGTCTTGTTGTACTTTGGTCAACCAATGCACGCTTTCGATTTGAATAAATTTGAAGACAATAAAATCGTTGCTCGCAATGCGCGTGCTGGTGAAAAATTAGTCACTCTTGATGGCGAAGAACGTGAATTGATTGCTGAAGACCTTGTTATCACAGTTGCTGATAAACCTGTTGCCTTTGCTGGTGTTATGGGTGGAGAAGCCACTGAAATTGATGACAATTCTAAAAACGTTGTGCTTGAAGCTGCAGTCTTTGATGGAACATCAATTCGTAAAACAAGTGGTCGTTTGAACCTTCGTTCTGAAAGTTCATCACGTTTTGAAAAAGGTATCAACTATGCGACTGTTGATGAAGCTCTTGATTTTGCTGCAGCAATGCTTACTGAATTGGCAGCAGGTGAAGTGCTTAGTGGTCGTGTAGAAGCTGGTTCAGTTCCAACTGATGACGTTGAGGTATCAACAACCCTTGATTATGTTAACGTTCGTTTGGGAACAGAATTAACTTACGCTGATATCGAAGACGTCTTTGCTAAACTTGGCTTTGGTTTGTCAGGAAATGCTGATAAATTTACAGTTTCTGTGCCACGTCGTCGTTGGGATATTGCTATCCAAGCTGATTTGGTTGAAGAAATTGCTCGTATCTATGGCTACGACAACCTTCCAACAACACTTCCAGAAGCTGCAGGTACAGCAGGTGAATTGACAGCAACACAAAAATTACGTCGTAAAATGCGTTCAATTGCTGAGGGTGCTGGTTTGACTGAAATCGTGTCATATGCCTTGACAACACCTGAAAAAGCAACAGAATTCACATTACAACCAAGCAACTTGACAGAATTGATGTGGCCAATGTCAGTAGAACGCTCAGTACTTCGTCAAAACGTTGTTTCTGGTATGCTTGATACTGTGGCTTACAACGTAGCTCGTAAAAATAGCAACTTGGCAATCTATGAAATCGGTAAAGTCTTTGAACAAAAAGCTAATCCAAAAGAAGAATTGCCAAATGAAGTTAGCACATTTGCTTTTGCAATCTCTGGTTTAGTAGCTGAAAAAGATTTCCAAACAAAAGCAACACCAGTTGATTTCTTCTATGCAAAAGGTATCGTTGAAGCTATCTTTGCTAAACTTGATTTAACTGTTGATTACGTGGCTGAAAAAGGTCTTGCTAGCATGCACCCAGGTCGTACAGCAAGTATTTACTTGGACGGTCAATTAGTTGGTTTTGTTGGTCAAGTTCACCCACAAACAGCTAAAAACTATAATGTTCCAGAAACTTATGTAGCTGAATTGAACTTGGATATCATTGAAGCAGCACTTCACGCTGATAAAGCATTTGTTGAAATTACAAAATTCCCAGCTGTTTCTCGTGATATTGCTTTGCTATTGCCAGCAGCAACAACTCACAAAGATATCGTATCAGCTATTGCATCAGCTAACGTGAAACGTTTGACTGATATCAAACTCTTTGACGTATACGCTGGCGCAAATATTGCTGAAGGCATGAAATCAATGGCGTACAGCTTGACATTCCAAAATCCAAATGACAACTTGACTGACGAAGAAGTTGCTAAATACATGACTAAAATCACAAAAGTCCTTGTTGACCAACTCGGTGCAGAAGTTCGTTAATAGATTATTAAACTTAGGCTATTTGGGTTAATATAGATAAACCATCACTACGTGGGTAGTGGTGGTTTTTTGATGATTGTTAGGAGCTTATAAACACTTTGAAATCTGGTATAATAGGGGTAACGATTTTAATGAAGGTATGTTATGAAATTACTTTATACAGATATTCAGTATGATATGACTGAAATTTTGGTTGGAGAGGCTGTTGAGCAAGCGAACGCTAATAAGCGTGTCTTTTACATTGCTCCCAACTCTTTGTCTTTTGAAAAAGAAAGGTCCGTTTTAGAATTATTGCCTGATGAGGCGTCTTTTGCCATTACGGTAACGCGTTTTGCTCAGATGGCTCGTTATTTTGTGTTAAATGAACCACAGGTTAAGGAAACGATTGATGATAATGGCTTAGCCATGATTTTTTATCGTGCACTTTCTCATTTTTCGGATACGGATTTAAAAGTTTTTGGACGTTTGAAGCAGGATACCAATTTTATCAAGCAACTGGTGGATTTATACAAAGAATTAAAGACAGCGAATTTGTCTATTCTTGATTTGACAGAGTTGCATTCTGCAGAAAAACAGGAGGATTTGGTTAAAATCTTTTTGGCGGTGAATGATATTTTGCTAGCCAATCAATACGATAATCAAAGTAAGATTGCTTATTTTGCAAAGCAAGTGGCATCTGGTCAGCTTGATGCTGCGCTTAAAAATATGGTACTTGTTATTGATGGTTTCACACGCTTTTCAGCTGAAGAAGAACAACTGGTTTCGCTTCTTGAGGGCAAATGTCATCAGGTCATTATTGGAACTTATAGTAGTCAAAAAGCGTATAAGGCAACATTTTCAGCAGGCAATGTTTACCAAGCAAGTTTAGATTTCTTGCGTGGACTAGCAGCTAAATTCCATGCGCAACCGCAGTATGTTGAAAGTTCTCAGAAATCTCACGAGGCTTTTTCAAAATTATCAAAATTATTCGAAGCCAAGCATGACTTTACGAGTTCAGATTTGGTGTTGACCGATGATGATAAAAAACATTATGCCATTTGGGATGTCATCAATCAGAAAGAAGAAGTTGAACATGTAGCGAAAGCTATTCGTCACAAGCTTTATCAAGGATATCGTTATAAGGATATTTTGGTGCTTTTAGGTGATGTGGATAGTTATCGCCTACAAATCGGAAAGATTTTTGATAAATACGATATTCCCTATTATTTCGGTAAAGCTGAGTCAATGAGTGACCATCCGCTAGTGCATTTTATTGATTCTTTGGAGCGCGTGAAGCGCTATCGTTTTCGAACAGAAGATGTCATCAATCTTTTGAAAACGGGGCTTTATGGGCAATTTAAACAGGATGATTTAGACCTTTTTGAACAGTATTTGATTTATGCTGATATCAAAGGACAGCATAAGTTTGCTAATGAATTTACGATTGTTTATAAAGGAAAGGAACATTTAGCTTTTGTCAATCGCATTCGTGAACAAATCATGGCGCCGTTGTTGACCTTGTTTAAGGCACAAAAACAGCTTGGCTCGAGTTTGCTTGAAAAATTAATGACTTTCTTGCGTGCGATTTCCTTGCCAGATAATTTGGAAAGGTTGACAGCTAATTTTTCAGAGAATGAACAAGAAAAACATGAGCAGGTTTGGCGAACATTTACAGGTATTTTAATGCAATTTCAAACGATTTTTGGGCAAGAAAAATTATCTCTGGATGAATTTTTAGCCTTGATTCGCAGTGGAATGTTAGCTGCACAATACCGCGTGGTGCCTGCAACGGTTGATGTTGTTTCTGTGAAATCTTACGATTTGGTTGAACCGCACAGTAATAAATTTGTCTTTGCTTTGGGGATGACACAATCGCATTTTCCAAAAATTGCACAGAACCGTAGTTTGATTTCAGATGAGGAACGTGCCAAGGTAAATGAGATGACTGATGAAAATCAGCGTTTTGATATTGTTAGTCGTGAAAATATTAAAAAGAATCATTTTGCGGCTTTGTCTTTGTTTAACTCAGCGACAGAAGAGCTTGTTCTTAGCTTGCCACAGATTGTTAATGAGGCTGAGGACACGGAATCTTCTTACCTTGCGGAGTTAGCAAGTTTTGGCGTGCCAGTAGTTTCAAAAGGACGAAATCGATTATCAACTGATGCTGAAGATATCGGCAATTACAAGGCATTGTTATCACGAGTTATTGAAGTCAATCGCTTAGCCATTGAAGAAGAGCGTGAGTTAAGCAAGGAAGAACAAACATTTTGGTCTGTTGCTGTGCGTTATTTGCGTCATAAATTGGAAAAAGAAGGCATTGAGTTACCATTGATTTCTGATAATATGCAAACTAAAACAGTTTCAGCTGATGTGATAGAAGCACGTTTCCCAAGCGATGAGCCGATTTCCTTGTCATCATCTGCAGTTACAACATTTTACAACAATCAGTACAAATATTTCTTACAATATGTTCTTGGATTGCAAGAGGTTGAAACCATTCATCCTGATGCAAGAAATCACGGAACCTACCTTCATCGTGTTTTTGAATTAGTCATGAAAGATGACTCAAGCAATTCTTTTGATAGCAAGCTTGACAAGGCTATTCAAACGACAAATTTGGAAGACGAATTTAAATTTGTCTACGAAGAAGATAAAGAAAGTCGTTATTCTTTGACTGTCTTGGAAGATATTGCACGCAGTACGGCGACTATTTTACGTGATGATGCGCAGATTCAAGTTGAAAGCGAAGAAGAAACCTTTGAATTAATGATTGCTAATAGTGTACGTATCAAGGGGATTATTGACCGTGTTGACCGCTTGGCAGATGGTAGTCTTGGTATTGTCGATTATAAATCAAGTCATAATACCTTTGATATTCAGAAATTCTACAATGGTCTTAGTCCGCAATTGGTAACTTATATGCAAGCGCTACGTGATAAAAAGGCTTTGACAGCGTCAGATAAGATTTTTGGTGCAATGTATTTGCATATGCAAGAGCCAAAGGTTGATTTGTCAACGGTGGCGACAACGGATAAAATTTTAGAAAATCTGGCAAAAGAATTAAGATATCGTGGTCTATTCTTGGAAGATGAAAAAGGGTATTTGGCAAATGGTCATTATCACCTTAATGATTCTGTTTATAGTCAAGAAGAGATTGATATTTTGCTGTCTTATAACCAAAAATTATATACCAAAGCAGCGGAACAAATTAAAAAAGGACATTTTCTTATTAATCCATACAGCGAGGATGGGAAATCAGTTCAAGGCGACCAACTAAAGGCAATCACGCGCTTTGAGGCTGACCGCCATATGCCGTATGCTCGCCAGTGGTATAAATTACCAAGAAAAGATAGACGTCAGGGCTTTTTGAACCTGATGCAAGAGGAAGAGGAGGAAAAAGATGACCTTTAAACCATTTTTAACGTCAGAAGAAATTTCTTCTCTACAGGTACAAGAGGCACAGTCTACTAAAAAACAAAAACGAACACCTGAACAGATTGAGGCGATTTACAGTTATGGCAATAATATTCTGGTTTCGGCGTCAGCTGGTTCTGGGAAAACTTTTGTCATGGTTGAACGTATCATTGATAAAATTTTACGCGGGGTAACAGTTGACCAATTATTCATTTCAACCTTTACCGTTAAAGCAGCAGGAGAATTAAAAGAGCGTATTGAGAAGAAAATTAGCCAAGCTTTGCAAGAAACAACTGATAATGATTTGAAAATTTATCTGAATGAGCAGTTGTTGGGATTACAAACGGCAGATATTGGGACAATGGATGCCTTCACGCAGAAATTGGTCAATCAATATGGCTATACTCTGGGAATTTCGCCAACTTTTCGCATTATGACAGATAAAAGCGAACAAGACATTTTAAAAAATGATGTTTTCTTTGACCTTTTTTCTGATTACATGACAGGAAAGGATGCTGAGCTTTTTCGTAAATTAGTCCGTAATTTTTCTGGCAATCGTAAAGATAGCGCAGCGTTTAAGGGAATTGTTTACAAAATCTATGACTTTAGCCAAGCAACGGATAATCCGCAGAAATGGTTAGCCGAGGTATTCTTAAGAGGTGCCAAAACTTATACCGATTTTTCAGCCATTCCTGACCAAGAAGTTTCTGATTTTTTGACATGTTTACATGATACGGCTGACCAGTTGCAAGATGTGACGGATTTGGAAGATTACAAGCAAAAAACAGCCAAAGGAACACCAACAGCAAATTATAAGAAACATTTAAACATGATTGAACATTTGCACGAATGGGCTCAACATTTTGAAACCTTATATGGTCGTGATGGGCTTGGTCGTTTGGCAAGTGAAGTGGCTGATTTGATTCCAGCTAGCCCTGCTGTGACGGTTGCAGGGACAAAATACCCTGTCTTTAAAACCTTGCAAGGTCGTTTGACAGGGCTCAAACATTTAGAAACGATTTTTACATATCAAGCAGAAAGCTTGCCATTACTAGAACTTTTGCAGGCTTTCATGCAAGATTTCTCAGAGCAATATTTACAAGCCAAAATTCAAGAAAATGCTTTTGAGTTTTCAGATATTGCACATTTTGCTATTCAGATTTTAGAAGAAAATCCTGATATTCGTGAACTCTACCAAAAAAAATACCATGAGGTCATGGTCGATGAGTACCAAGATAATAACCACACCCAAGAGCGAATGTTGGAGTTGTTGTCAAATGGGCATAATCGTTTTATGGTGGGAGATATCAAGCAATCCATTTATCGTTTCCGCCAAGCTGACCCGCAGATTTTTAATCAAAAATTCAAGGATTTTCAAGAACATCCTGAGCATGGTAAATTAATCTTGCTTAAAGAGAATTTCCGTAGTCAGTCAGAAGTTTTGGATGCAACAAACAGCGTCTTTACACATTTGATGGATGAATCAGTTGGAGAAATTTTATACGATGACACGCACCAATTAGTTGCTGGAAGCCCTGCACAAAAAGAAAAGCATCCAGAAAATGAGACAGAAGTTCTTATTTATGACCTTAATAATAACAATGCTGATGACTTGCCAAATAATGCTGAAGAAGGACAAATTAATCCTAATGAAGTCAAGTTGGTGGCTAAGGAAATCGTTCGTTTGCACAATGAAGAAAAGGTTGCTTTTGAAGACATTACTTTGTTAGTGTCATCACGGACGCGTAATGACGGTATCTTACAGACTTTTGAACATTATGGTATTCCTTTGGTGACTGATGGCGGTGAGCAAAATTATCTTAAATCAGTAGAAGTGATGGTTATGCTTGATACGCTTCGTACGCTTGATAATCCGCTTAATGACTATGCTTTAGTTGCCCTCATGCGCTCACCAATGTTTTCATTTAACGAAGATGATTTAGCTCGCCTTGCTTTGCAGACGACTGAACAAGACCACAGGGCTAATTTATACCAAAAATTGGAACATGCTTTAGCTGGTCAAGGAAAACATGCGGAGCTAATAACACCAGCTTTGCGTGAAAAATTAAGTGATTTCATGACTTGTTTTGCTGATTGGCGAGAATTTGCTAAATGGCATGCGCTTTATGATTTGATTTGGAAAATTTATAACGATAGATTTTACTATGATTACGTGGGTAATTTGCCACGTGCCGAACAACGTCAAGCCAATTTATATGCCTTAGCTCTCCGTGCTAATAATTTTGAAAAAACTGGCTTTAAAGGCTTATCACGCTTTATTCGCATGATTGATAAGGTTTTAGAGAGTGAAAATGACCTTGCAGATGTTGAAGTGGCTCTGCCTAAAAATGCAGTGAACTTGATGACCATTCATAAAAGTAAAGGGCTTGAGTTCAAGTATGTTTTCATTTTGAATATTGATAAGAAATTTAGTATTCAAGATTTGATGTCACCGTTGATTTTATCACGTCAAAATGGTGCTGGTATCAAATATTTAGCTGATATGAAAGAAGCACTAGAGACAGATGTTTTCCCAACCGTCAAGGTTAGCATGGATACCTTGCCTTATCAACTTAATAAACGTGAGTTGCGCCTAGCCACACTTTCAGAGCAAATGCGTCTTTTCTACGTTGCCATGACACGTGCTGAAAAGAAATTGTATCTTGTGGGAAAAGCTGATTCTGAGAAATTAATTGATAAATACAGCGGTAAGTCTGAAAATAATCATTTGCCTGTGGCTGAACGTGAAAATTTCATGACCTTCCAAGATTGGATTTTAGCCATTTATGAGGCTTATCGTAAGGAAAACTTACCTTTCAAAGTTAACTTTGTTACAGATGAAGATTTAACTGAAGCTAGCATTGGTCATATCGAGGTGACGTCTGCTATCACGCCAGATGATTTGACCGACAATCGTCAATCTGAAAATATTACAGAAGCTTTGAATAGACTAGAAGCTGTAGAAGCGTTAAATGAGAAATATCATGCTGCAATTCAGTTGCCAAGTTTGAGAACACCAAGTCAGGTCAAAAAACTCTATGAGCCTGTTATGGATACTGATGGTGTTGATATTATGACAAAATCTTATCAAGCCAAGCCAAACTTTGCTTTGCCTGATTTTTCTAAAAAAGCGAAGGTTGAAGCGACAGCGATTGGTTCAGCTTTACATGAACTCATGCAACGCATACCATTATCAGAGCAAGTGACTCTAGCAGATATTACTAAAGCTTTAGCGGGAGTTGCTGTTGAAGATGATGTTAAAACAAAGATTCGCTTAGAAAATATCTTGGCATTCTTTGAGAAATCAGAACTTGGTCAGTTGATTCAACAAAATATTGATAGAGTTTACCGCGAAGCACCATTTGCTATGTTAAAAGAAGATCCTGAGAGTCAAGAAAAATTTGTTGTCCGTGGGATTGTCGATGGTTACTTGATTTTAGACGACCGTATTGTTCTTTTTGATTACAAGACTGACAAATATACCAACGTCGAGGAAATCAAAGACCGTTATCGTGGGCAAATGGCACTTTATGCAGAAGCCCTCAGCAAATCTTATCACGTAGACACAGTTGATAAATACTTGATTTTACTTGGTGGCGAGCAGTTAGAAGTTGTTGCATTATAAACATTAGTTTTAGATATCAAATAATCCTCTGAGATATGTTACCTCAGAGGATTTATTGCTTTGTAAATGAAAATATTTTTGACTTCAGGACATATTAGTTCCAGAATTTGGCAGCAATGTCTTGTCCTTGTTTGATTTTTGCCCATTGTTGTGGGATGGCAAGTTCATTTCCTGAATCACATGAGGCAAAGCCACATTGGTGAGAAAGGAAGAGACGTTCTTTTGGCAGGATATGACTAGCTTCTTCCAAGAGTTTGAGGACGCGTTCTTCGTCGTCAAGGTCGGTTGTTTTACTTGAAAGGAGTCCAAGAACGACCTCAGCATCTTTGTCTTTCAAACTTTCAAGAGCCTTCAAATCACCAGATACTTCGCTATCCCATTCAAGGAAGAAACGGTCGTAGTGTTGGTTTTGTAAGAATTTTGTTGCGATAGCTTCATACGTACCACCAGCGGCAGAACGGCTTTCGTAGTTACCACGACAATTATGTGTCCAAACTTTGAGACCGAGTTCATGACCGTAGTCAGCAACTTCATTGTTAATAGCGATAAATTCGTCTGCTAAATCAGCCAAGCCGCCATTTCCTTCAGCAAAGAAACTAGCAGGATTTGATTCGTCAAAAAGTTCCCAAAGGCAATCGTCAAATTGAATGATTTCGCCACCAGCTTCTTTATACTCTGTCAAAAATTCTTTATAAGCATTGATAAGACCAGCTTTTAATTCTTCATTGGTTTTATAAACTTGATTTTCACCAGCTAGTCCATCAAAAATCGCTAGTTCTGTATAAGCATGAGCAGGTCCCCAGATTGTCAACTTGGTATCTGTATCGCCAGCTTCTTGTTTAACGAGTTTGAAAATATCAAGAAAATGGTGATTTTTACCAGATAGGGGTTCAGTGATACGAATGCCGATATCTTTACGTGTTTCAAATTGTCCACCATCATGGTCTTGGAAAGTGTAACCATGGTCAGCGATATAGCGCTCAATCCCTTTTAGCCCCCAAATAAAATCAAGGTGCCACATTGATTTTGAATATTCACCGTCAGTAACGATGTCGATACCATTTGCTTTTTCTTCAGCAATGACTTTTTTGATGTCAGCTGTTTCTGTTTCATGATAACCATCAAAAGCATCGTAGAAAGGATAAACAATATCGTCACGATGTTCGATTGCAGTCTTGTATTGACGTAAGTCAGCTGGTCGCAAGAGCGAACCAACAAGTTGGAATTTTGATTTAGCCATTTCAAATACCTCTTTTTCTTTTGTGGTTTCATTGTATAAAAGCTTTGCTATTTTGAAAAATAGTTATTTTTATGGGGTTATCTATAGTTACAAACTATACCGTAAAACATACAATTGTAATGTCATTTGTCTGAAAATTTGGTATACTAAGAAAATACAGATAATTGCAAGGAGATTTAGAATGGATATTTGGGAAAAGTTATATCAAACAGCAAAAAAGGATTATAATCCTCATTATGTGACACCATTTATCTATTCAAATCATGTGGTTGCGGCAATTGAAGCAGAAGATGGTCAGATTTATACAGGCTATTGTTTTGAAGCGACTTCTGGTGTTTTTCATCTTTGTGCAGAACGAGCAGCAGCTTTTAACATGTTCCAACAATCTGGTCAAACCACTATCAAACGCATCATTGCGTTTCGAGATAAACCACCTTACGGAGAAGGTTCGGGAATGCCTTGCGGAGCCTGTCGCGAATTCTTGATGCAATTGTCACCGAAAAATAAAGATTTGGAATTTATGCTTGATTATGAGAAACGTGAAACCATTACCTTAGGTGAATTGATGCCTTTATGGTGGGGGACAGAGCGCATGGCAGCAGGTATTGAAGACTTAGAAGATTAATAACACAGCGAGGTAATATAATGCGTGATAATCACTTACATACTCATTTTTCTTATGACTCAGACGCTCGATTTGAAGATTATTTAAGCCATTATGATGGTGATATTGTGACAACAGAGCATTATGATTTATCAAATCCTTATACGAAACAAGATGACATTCCAGATTACGAAGCTTATTCTAAGGAAATAGCAGAGCTTAATGCCAAATATGGCAACCGCATCAAGCGTGGGATTGAGATTGGTTATTATGAGCCACGCGAAGCTGATATCACAGCTTTTCTGGCAAATAAAGATTATGATTTGAAGCTCTTATCTGTTCATCACAACGGTATCAATGATTATTTGGACGATGAAGTGGCTGACATGGATAAACATGTCATTATCCAAGAGTATCTAGATAAACTAGAGCATGCTATCGGTCGTGTGGAAGCAGATGTTTTGGCACATTTTGATTATGGTTTTAGACTGTTTGAGGTTTCTGTCACAGAATTACAAGCATATGAAGAGCAGCTCCGTCGCATTTTCCAAAAAATGATTGATTTTGATTTGGCATTTGAATTAAATAGCAAATCAATGTACCTATATCATCATGAAGACCTTTATCGTTATGCCTTGGGCTTGGTCAAAGAATTAGGGGGACATAAATTTTCTATTGGGTCAGATGGGCATAAGTTGGAGCATTTCCGCTTAGCCTTTGATAAAATCCAAAACCTTTTAGATGAATTTGATATCAAAGAATGGGAGATTTTGTAGAGGGAATAATAGAATAGACACTCTAAAACAGCTTGGAAATATTCCAACCTGTTTTTTTGTAAAAGAAAACCACAAGTTCATAAGACTTGTGGTTTTAATGATATAACAATTCAGCAATTAGTGAGAAACACGTTTGCGGGCTGCTTTTTTACGGTTTTCTTGAATGAAAGCAGCTTTTTCTTCTTCAGGATCAATAATATTTTTCTTAATCGCAAAAACAGCGCCAGCAACGGTAGCGGCAGTAGCTACAACTCCAGTAGCAAGTCCTTTAGCAAATGCAAATTTTTTAGCCATAATAATTCTCCTCCTTACCGATAAGAACAGCGAGCATAAGACATTATACTCATTATTAGCAACTGGACGAGTGTTTCTTGTCCTGTCACGTTTTATGTTATAATAATGGTAACGAAAAATGACTAAAAATTCAAGTGAAAACGTTATTTTATTAAAAAAATAAGGCTTAGGACGGATAGAAAGACGAATGTCAGAAAAAATAAAATTAATTGCAGTAGTTGGTCCGACAGCTGTTGGAAAAACAGCTTTAGGAATTGAATTGGCGCAGCAATTTAACGGAGAAATTATCAGTGGTGATAGTCAGCAAGTTTATCGTCAGTTAGATATCGGAACAGCCAAGGCAACACCAAAAGAGCAGGCAGCAGCACCGCATCATTTGATTGATGTGCGTGACGTAGATGAGACGTATTCCGTTTACGATTTTGTGGTGGAAGCTAGTCAAGCTATCACTGACATTACCAACCGAGGTAAACTTCCCATCATTGTTGGTGGTACAGGCTTGTACTTACAAAGTCTGCTTGAAGGCTATCATTTAGGTGGGCAAGTTGACCAAGAAAAAGTCTTGGCTTACCGCAAAGAGCTCGACCAATTATCAGATGACGTTTTATTTGAAAAAATAGCAGAGTTAGGAAAAGAGATTCCTCAGTTAAACCGTCGTCGTGCCATTCGTGCCTTGGAGTTAGATAAATTTGGTGAAAATCTCGAAAACAAAGAAACAAATTATGAAGCACTTCTAATCGGTCTAAATGATGACCGTCAAGTCCTTTATGAGCGCATCAATCATCGTGTTGATGTCATGATGGAAAATGGCCTTTTAGATGAAGCCAAATGGCTCTATGATAATTACCGTGATGCTCAGGCAGCGCGAGCTATTGGTTACAAAGAACTTTTCCCATACTTTGCAGGAGAAGCTTCGTTAGACGACTGTATTGAAAAACTCAAACAAAATACTCGCCGCTTTGCCAAACGTCAATTGACTTGGTTTAGAAATCGTATGGCAGTCACATTTTACAATGTGTCAGAAGCTGATTTCAAAGCAAAAGTCGCAGAAGCTGTGGAAGAGTTTTTAGAAGCAAACTGAACTTTGAGTTAAAAAATAATTTATCATTAAAATGTAATGAAATATCAGTAGAAGGTAACAAGCTACCTACCACTTTTTATAAAGATTTATGTTATAATGGTAGTTACGGATTAAAAGAGAAAGGGGTGAGCAGATGATTGATACCAGTAAGCGTCAAGAGCGTGTTATCTTGCTCGGCGTCGAGTTACCAGATACTGAAAATTTTGACATGTCTATGGAAGAATTAGCTTCGCTGGCTAAGACTGCAGGAGCAGAAGTTGTCTCTTCTTATCGCCAAAAACGTGAAAAATACGATAGCAAGTCTTTGATTGGCTCAGGAAAATTAGCTGAAATCAAGGCGATTGTTAAGGCTGATGAGATTGATACAGTCATTGTAAATGACCGTTTGACACCACGTCAAAATGTAAATTTGGAAAACGAGCTTGGCATAAAAGTGATTGACCGCATGCAATTGATTTTGGATATTTTTGCGATGCGCGCACGTAGCCATGAAGGGAAATTACAGGTTCATCTTGCTCAGCTCAAATACATGTTACCACGTCTTGTTGGACAAGGGGTTATGCTGAGCCGACAAGCGGGTGGTATCGGTAGCCGTGGTCCTGGTGAAAGTCAATTAGAACTTAATCGCCGCTCGATTCGTAATCAAATTTCAGATATTGAACGTCAACTCAAAACCGTTGAAAAAAATCGCGAAACAGGACGTGAAAAACGCACAGCTTCTCAAGTTTTTAAAATTGGCTTGATTGGTTACACAAATGCCGGTAAATCAACGATTATGAACGTTTTAACAAATGATAAACAGTATGAAGCTGATGAATTATTTGCGACCTTAGATGCGACAACTAAGCAGATTTACTTGCAAAATCAATTTCAGGTGACGTTGACAGATACCGTTGGTTTCATTCAAAATTTGCCAACGGAGCTGGTTGCTGCCTTTAAATCAACGTTAGAGGAAAGTCGCAATGTTGACTTATTGTTGCACGTGATTGATGCTAGTGACCCGAATCATGCAGAACATGAAAAGGTTGTTTTAGAATTGCTGAAAGAGCTAGATATGCTGGATATTCCACGTTTAGCTGTTTACAATAAAATGGACGTAGCAGACCATTTGGTGGCGACTGTATTTCCAAATGTGCGTATTTCAGCGCGTGATAAGGAAGCACGTTCACTCTTGCGTCGATTGATTATCAATGAAATTCGTGAGATTTTTGAACCATTTAGCATTCGTGTTCATCAAAGTCAGGCTTATAAACTCTATGAATTAAACAAAATTGCCTTACTAGACCATTACGAATTTGCGCAAGAATACGAAACCATTACAGGCTATATTAATCCGAAAAATAAATGGAGACTAGAAGAATTCTATGACTGATTATATAAGTTTAGCATTGAAATATGGTGGTTTTACGTCATTAGACAAGGGTTATTTGCAAAATACTTTGGAGTCGTTGACTGATGAGCAAAAACTTAGTTTTATCACACCACCACCAAGTGTGATTAATGCTTATTTTGCTGAAATGTATCAAAAACAATCTCCAGAAGCTGCAACGGATTATTATTTTGAATTATCAAAGGAATTGCATTTATTAAATGCCAATCCTTCTTTCGATGAATTCAAACCGTTTATTCGTTTGAATTTATCAGGAAAATCATATGGTTTTACCTATGAAAATGACAAAGAAGTAGCGCGTGTTTTTTCTGAAAAGAATGAAGCACTGTCTACAGAAGTTTTATTTGAATTGGCACAGGTTTTCCCACAATATAAAATTTACGTGGAAGAAGGGCACATTAAAATGTCAAAAATTGATTTTGATGAGGAAGTCCTTGAAGACCTAACGCCGCAAGAAAGTTTGCTCAGCCATGTTTCAAAATTAAAAGGAAATATGGTCAAGCTACAAAGTTTTAACCGCGATGAATTAGTAGAATTATTATCTCGTTATAATGGTCAAAGTTATTATACGTTTGACCAACGTGAATTTATCGCTTATGTAAAAGTACAGTAGAGGAAAGGATTTAAAAACTTCGGTTTTTATCACGATATCATGGAATTACAATTTTTGGGAACAGGAGCAGGCCAGCCTTCAAAGTTACGTAATGTGTCAAGTTTAGTTTTGAAGTTGCTTGATGAAATTAACGAAGTATGGATGTTCGACTGTGGCGAAGGAACGCAACGCCAAATTTTAGAAACAACGATTAAGCCACGTAAGGTGAAACGTATTTTTATCACACATTTGCACGGTGACCATATTTTTGGTTTGCCTGGCTTTTTAGCTAGTCGTGCGTTTCAAGCTAATGAAGAACAGACTGACCTTGATGTTTATGGTCCTGTTGGCATTCGTTCCTATATTTTAAATAGCTTGCGCTTGTCAGGGGCACGTTTGCCATACCGCATTCATTTTCATGAGTTTGATGAAAATAATCTTGGTAAGGTTATGGAAACGGATAAATTTGTGGTTTATGCGGAAAAACTTGACCATACGATTTTCTGTATCGGTTATCGTGTGATGCAAAAAGATTTGGAAGGTACACTTGATGCAGAAAGTCTAAAAGCGGCAGGAGTTCCTTTTGGGCCATTATTTGGTAAAATCAAGAGTGGGCAAGACGTTGTTTTAGAAGACGGAACAAAAATCATTGCCAAAGATTACATTTCAGCACCGAAAAAAGGAAAAATCATTACTATTTTGGGTGATACGCGTAAAACAGATGCCAGTGTTCGTCTTGGTTTGGGAGCTGATATTTTAGTTCACGAATCAACTTACGGCAAGGGCGATGAAAAAATCGCTCGCAAACATGGGCACTCAACGAATATGCAAGCAGCACAGATTGCCAAAGAAGCCTCAGCTAAAATGTTGTTGTTAAATCACATTAGCGCACGCTTTTTAGGACGTGAATGTAAACAAGTTGAAATTGATGCTCAAACTGTTTTTGAAAATACGCACCTTGTTAAAGATTTAGAAGAAATTAGCTTATGAGAATTATCGCCATTACAGGAGCAACAGGAGGCATTGCTCAAGAAATCATTAAACGTCTCCCAGCTGATGATTACGTGATTGCTTTGGACGTGATTTAAAAAAATTAAAGACTCATTACGGTAATCGCCAAAATACAGCTTGTTTTGCACTTGATATGTCAAATGATGCAGCAATTGCTGAAGTTGTTGAAAAAATCTATGCGATTCACGGTCGAGTTGATATTTTCATTAATAACGCTGGTTATGGTGATTTTAGTGAGTTTGATGCTTACACAACTGCCCAAATTCGTGATATGTTTGATGTCAATACGTTTGCGACGATGACTTTCTCGCGTTTGGTCGGTCAGAAAATGAAAGCAGCAGGGCAAGGGCATATTATCAATATTGCTAGTATTGCAGGCTTGATTGCTTCAGCAAAATCATCAGTTTATTCAGCGACAAAATTTGCCGTGATTGGCTTTTCAAATGCACTACGTTTAGAGTTGGCTGATAGTAATGTCTACGTGACAACCATCAACCCTGGACCAATTGCAACAAAATTCTTTGATAAAGCTGACCCATCAGGTGACTATCTGAAAAGTGTTGGACGTTTTGTCTTGCAACCAGAATACGTTGCAAAACGTACGGTAGCTATTTTTGGAAAAAATAAACGTGAGTTAAATATGCCTTGGTCCCTTGCAGCTGCTCACAAAGCTTATACACTTTTCCCAAGAATCGCTGATTTCCTAGCAAGAAAAGTCTTTAATTACAAATAAAACAAGCGTCGTTTCAACTTTACATAAGAAGTGAGAAGTGAATGATAACAAGTAAATACAATTGGAAAAATATTGAAAAAGAGCCAGATAATGGCTTTTTTGAGCTGACGAAAAAAGAAAAAATCACGGAATTAGCCAGCAAAATGCTTTATAGTCGTGGGATAGATACGGCAGAAAAGTTAGCGCAATTTTTGTCAACAGATTTGTCACAATTGCATGATCCTTACCTTTTGCATGACATGGATAAAGCTGTGGCACGTATTCGTCAAGCTATTGAAAACTATGAACAAATCTTGGTTTATGGTGACTACGATGCGGATGGAATGACCAGCGCTAGCATTATGAAAGAAGCTCTTGAAATGTTGGGGGCGGAAGCGCAAGTTTATTTGCCAAATCGTTTCACAGATGGTTATGGTCCGAATGAATCAGTTTATAAATATTTCATTGAGCAACAAAACGTTTCTTTGATTATCACGGTGGATAATGGCGTAGCAGGGCACGAAGCGATTGCTTATGCACAAAGTCAAGGTGTTGATGTCATCGTGACAGACCACCACGGTTTGCCAGCAGAGCTGCCAGAAGCATTTGCGATTGTGCATCCCGAACATCCAGAAGCTGATTATCCTTTCAAATATCTAGCTGGTTGTGGCGTTGCTTTCAAAGTCGCTTGCGCTTTGTTAGAATCTATTCCAACAGAAATGCTTGATTTGGTAGCAATTGGAACAATTGCTGATATGGTGAGTTTGACTGATGAAAACCGTATTATGGTTAAGGTTGGGCTTGAAATGCTCAAACAAACCGAACGTATTGGTCTAATTGAACTGATGAAAGTTTCAGACGTGGATATGGCAGATGTCAATGAAGAAACAGTTGGTTTCAAAATTGCTCCGCAGTTAAATGCACTTGGTCGCCTAGATGACCCAAATCCTGCTGTTGAATTATTGACTGGCTTTGATGACGAAGAAGCGCATAACATTGCCAAGATGATTAATGCCAAAAATGAAGAGCGCAAAGAAATCGTTCAACGTATCTTTGATGAAGCCATGAGCATGGTTGATTTAGATAAGCCAGTTCAAGTTTTAGCCAAAGAAGGTTGGCATCCTGGTGTCTTGGGAATTGTTGCAGGGCGTATTTTAGAACAAATTGCACAGCCTGTGATTGTGTTGAATATCGAAGACGGGCTTGCAAAAGGGTCTGCCAGAAGTATTGAAGCTATCAATATTTTCCATGCTCTTGATGAACATCGTGATTTGTTTGAGGCTTTTGGTGGACATGCTGGCGCAGCTGGGATGACTTTGGTAACTGAAAATCTTGATAAATTATCACAAGTTTTGTGTGATTACATCGCTGATAATGATATTGATTTATCGCATAAAAAAGAGCTGGCTATTGATGAAACTTTAGAGTTATCCGAAATCGACCTTGATACCGTGCGAAGTCTTGAAAAATTAGCCCCATTTGGCATGGATAATCCAAAACCAGTCTTTGAAATTAAAGATTTTGTGGTGAAACAGGCACGTACCATGGGGCAAAATGGCGCACATTTGAAATTAAAAATTGCTCAAGGAAGCACAGCGATTGACCTTGTTGCTTTTAATCAAGGACATTTGGTTCAAGAATTTCAACAAGCCCAAAATCTTTGTCTAGCAGTAACGTTATCAATCAATAAATGGAACGGACAAACGACTGTTCAGTTAATGTTGGAAGATGCGCGTGTTGAGGGTGTGCAACTGATTGATATTCGTTCTAAAAATGCTAGCCTTCCTGAACGAGTGCCAGTATTAAGTGAGGATAGCACAGCAAGCGAAGTCGTCGTATTAGACGTTCCTGAAGATGCTGCTGAATTAAAATCACTCTTTGTTGGACGTCATTTTGAAGCTGTTTATTTTAAAAATCATATTAAACGTGCTTATTATTTGACAGGCTATGGCACGCGTGAACAATTTGCTAAGCTTTATAAAACTATCTATCAATTCCCAGAATTTGATGTTCGATATAAATTGAAAGAGTTGAGTCAATATCTCAATATCCCTGATATTTTATTGGTTAAAATGATTCAAATTTTTGATGAATTAGACTTTGTTACCATTACTGATGGTGTGATGGTGGTCAACAAAGACGCCCAAAAACGTCAAATTTCAGATAGCCAAATTTACCAAAATCTTAAACAACAAGTCAAATTCCAAGAACTAATGGCACTTGGAACCCCACAAGAAATTTACGACTGGCTGATGGATGAGGAATAGAGTTAAAAGTCTTAAAATCTATTATAGGTGTACTGACCCCAAAAAGTTGGACAATTAATTATTGAAAGGATTTAGTCCTGTAT
>CAVAFU010000034.1:0-18646 GCA_963588325.1 Oribacterium sp. | reverse complement strand
AAATAAGACTATGGTAGTAATGAGATTTGATGAAAGAGGATTTTCTGAAGAGCTAGATAAGCAACGTAAGAATGAGTTCTTAAAACAAGTAGCAGATTATGATGAGCAAATAGCTCCCACCATGCGGGCTAACGGCTATAAAAGAGTAGACAGTAGTGAAAAAACTGTATTATTTACTTTTGGTGAAATGACATTTTCAAGAAATCGATGGAGAAGAGGAGATAAAACACGTTATCCTGTTGATGAATGGTTAGGTGTAAAGAAATATCAGCGTTGTTCTCTTGAATTAATGTATCATCTTGCTCGATATGCTTCAGAAATGTCTTATCGACAAGTTTGTCGTATGATTAAACTATCTTATCGCTTAGATATTACGAAAGACACTGTTCTAAAGGCTGTTAAATTAACAGGACAGTTATTCTCTGAAAAGAGCCATTATCGTTATTTCGTAGAAGAGCATGTCCCAGAAAAAATCAAAGCACCGATTATTTACGTTGAGGGTGATGGTGTTCTGGTAAAAACAACTTCTGGAGATAATGAGAAATATCATACAGATCTAGCACACTTCCTGATTCATACAGGAATCCAAAAAGTACACGGCCGATCAGCATTACTTAATAAACATGAAATTATTCATACTGATTATGATATAGCTAGAGAAGAGTTGTTAGATTACCTTTATAATCATTTTGAAATCACCGATCAAACCATTTTAGTGACTAACTCAGATAATGGTAAGGGCTATACCAGACGTGTCTTTCAAAATATCCAAAAGGCGCTCAAAATTAAACGTCACGAACACTTTTGGGATGCCTACCATGTGAAAGAAAAACTTAAACAATTTTTTAAACCCTATCCAAGGGTCCTCCAAGATTTGGCTTTTAAAGCAGTTCAGACGCACGATCGAAAATTATTAAAAACAGTTTTAGATACCACCGAGGCTTTAATCCTTGATGAAGAAGAGTATTATGATTTTCAAAATTTTCGTCAGAAATTACTTGATAATTTTAAGGATACCAAACCTGCTCAATTAAGAGGTCTATCACTGAATGGAATTGGCAGTATGGAAAGTCAACATCGACAAGTCACTTATCGGATGAAACATCGTGGGATGTACTGGTCAATCAAAGGTGCTTGTGCAATGGCAAAGCTTATTCTTGTAGAGAGAATTGATCAATTGGAGGAGCTTTTTTTCGGAACTTGGCGTAAAGACTATCAGTATTATCATACTAAACGTTTGGGTGTGGGATTTTTAGGGGATCATGTTAATCATGATCCGTTTCCAACCCAGAAAATTTTAAAAAAATCAGGAAAATATATCGGTTATGACCGTCAACAATATAAATATTAACAGCCAAAAAAATCAGATTTTTAAGGCTTTTTTGTGCTGTTTTCCTTTACATTTAAGCTTTATTTATGGTATAATACGCTTAGCAGAAAACGAAAAAAGAGCAGAAGCGGCAAACTTCTACTCCACCGATTAAGACAAACTCAACCTTTGCTTAATCAGTCAAACAATATTGTAGCATAGAAAAGCTAATATCGTCAAGACTGAAGCAAGGGGAAAAGTTGTTTCAGTCTTTTTTCGATGATAAGAATTCTCTGTTTTCAACGTTTTTTCTAGCTTATTTGAAAATTCCCAGAAAAAAAGACACATACTTACTACCCGTAAGGATTGACTTTTTTTGATAAATTAGGTATCCTAGTAAGGAACGTGTAAATGTTACAATGTCTTGAGGAGGTGAAACACATGTCAAAAACAGTAGTACGTAAAAACGAATCACTTGACGATGCACTTCGTCGTTTCAAACGTTCTGTGACTAAAGCTGGGACTCTTCAAGAATCACGTAAACGTGAATTCTACGAAAAACCTTCTGTAAAACGTAAACGCAAATCAGAAGCAGCTCGCAAACGTAAAAAATTCTAATTAAACATTAGATACAAAAGAAAGAGACGCTAAGCGTCTCTTTTTATGCTCTAAAGATTTGAAAAATAAAATGTTATTTTTCTTTCAATAAATCACGAATTTCTGTAAGAAGTTCTTCTTGTGTAGGTGCAGCTTCTTCTTCAGCTTCCTCAGTTTGTTTTTTACCAAAAGCAGCAGCGGCATTAGCAGCTTTTACGATGAAGAAGAGTGTTGTGCCGACGATTAAAAAGTTAATGACAGCGCTCAAGAAACTACCATAGGCAACACCGTGCCAAGAAAGTTCTGCGATTTTTTCCACACCAGCAGCTTTTAAAGCAGGGTTAAGGAAAAGTGGAGTGATAACATCTTCAACAAGAGATGTTACGATAGCATTGAAAGCTGCACCAATAACAACAGCGACAGCAAGGTCAAGGACATTGGCCTTGAACAAAAACTCTTTGAGTTCTTTAATCATAGAAAAACCTCCTATAAACTTTATTAGTACTATTATACCAAAAAAAGGATACAAAAGGCAGATATATGCCTAAATTAACGTATTTTTGGTAAAAAATTAGAACTTTAACTAAAAAATACTGCTAAATTCTCTCAAATAATGAAATAGCGATTTAACGTTTGTAGCGATGGATAGAGTAGCAAGTTTACATTGTAGGTATTCAGTTTTTTGAATTTACAAATCTCACTCAAAATGTTATAATGAAATACAAAACTAAAATGGGCTTAGTGCGTGGAGGTGATCTTTTGGCAATTGACAAAGAGTTGATTTCCGAGATAAAAAATAGCGTTAATATTGTTGATGTTATTGGTGAATTTGTCAGTCTTACACGTGCTGGTCGCAACTATATTGGACTGTGTCCATTTCATAAGGAGAAAACACCGTCTTTTAATGTTATTGAAGACAAGCAATTTTTCCATTGTTTTGGTTGCGGCAAATCTGGTGATGTTTATAAGTTTTTGGAAGAGTATCGTCAGATTAGCTTTTTAGAAAGTGTTCATCTGGTAGCAGAGCGTGCTGGTATTCCTCTACAAGTTGATGTTCAACAGACACAAACAAGACCGCAAAATCCTAATCAAGTATTGATTGATATTCATAAAGATGCGGCTAAGTTTTACAATGCTGTTTTGAAAACAACCAAGGAAGGACAAGAAGCGAAAGCTTATCTAGCACAACGTGGTCTGACAGATGAGCTGATTGATTATTTCAATATTGGATTGTCGCCAAATGAGCCAGATTTTCTTTATCAATCTCTTGCGAAACGCTATGATGAGAATGCTTTAATGGCTTCAGGTCTTTTTAATTTGTCTGAGCGTACTAACCGCGTTTATGATGCTTTCCAAAATCGTATCATGTTCCCATTGACAGATGATAGTGGTCAGGTTGTTGCCTTTTCTGGTCGAATTTGGACTGCGGAAGACCTTGAAAATAAACAAGCAAAATACAAAAATACGCGTTCGACGGCACTTTTCAATAAGTCTTATGAACTTTATCATTTAGATAAAGCACGTCCAGTAATGTCAAAAAAACATGAAGTCTATTTGATGGAAGGTTTTATGGATGTGATAGCGGCTTACCGCGCTGGTATTGAAAATGCGGTTGCCTCTATGGGGACAGCTTTGACCCCAGAACACGTTAGACATTTGAAACGTTACACTAAAAAAGTAATTTTGACTTATGATGGTGACAATGCTGGTCAAAATGCCATTGCTAAGTCTTTAGAGCTTTTGAAAGATTTCAATGTTGAAATTGTACGTGTTCCTGAGCAGATGGACCCTGATGAATTTATCCAGAAAAATTCACCACAAGCTTTGGCTAATCTGCTTGAAAACAGCAGGATAAGTAGTATAGAGTTCTTTATTCACTACTTAAAACCTGAAAATAGTGATAATCTTCAAGCTGAAATTGCTTATGTTGAACAAATTTCAAAGATTATTGCGCAATCACCATCAATTACGGCACAAAATTCGTATATTAATATGGTGGCTGATTTATTGCCTGACTTTGATTATTATCAAGTTGAGCAATCGGTAAATAGTGAACGTCTGAAAAATCGTTCAAGCATGCAGGCTGATGTAGCTAAGCAACGAGTGACCGTTGTGGAGTTACCTATTTCCAAGAATATATCTGCAATTATCAAAGCAGAAAGTCAGTTAATGCACCGACTTTTGACGCACGATTATCTGCTCAATGAATTTAGAAATCGTGGAGAATTCACGTTTGATACGCAGGAGTTGCAGCAATTGTATGATTTATTAGTGCAACAAGGTGAAGTGGATTCTTATGATTTAGCGCAGCTGGATGACCGAACGCGACAGATGTATTATCGTGTTTTAGAGGAAAATTTACCAGATGAAATTGCGAATAATGAGATAGAAGAAATTATTGATAAGCGTGATCGTCTTCTCCAAGAACGCGATTTGCAAAAACAAAGTAAATTAATTCGTGAATCTAGTAACCTTGGGGATGTGGATGCAGCTTTAGCGGCTTTGGAAAATCTCATTGCCCAAAAAAGAAATATGGAATAGAGGAAAATATGGCAAAAGAAAAAGAAATTACAACCTTTAATGTTCAAGTTGCAGAATTTATTCGTAATCATAAAAAGAACGGGACTGCCGTTGATGATGAAGTAACTGAAAAACTGGTTATTCCATTTTCATTGGATGCCGATCAAATAGATGATCTTTTAGAACGTTTGACAGATGGTGGTATTTCAATCACAGATAAAGAAGGAAATCCATCTACAAAATACGTTGTTGAAGAACCAAAACCTGAAGAATTAACTGATGAAGAATTGCTAGGTAGTAACTCTGCTAAGGTTAATGACCCAGTTCGCATGTACCTCAAAGAAATTGGTGTTGTGCCATTGCTTACTAGCGAGGAAGAAAAAGAATTGGCAGTTGCCGTTGCTGCGGGTGACCTTCAAGCAAAACAACGTTTAGCAGAAGCTAACTTGCGTTTGGTTGTTTCTATTGCGAAACGTTACGTTGGACGTGGTATGCAATTCCTTGACCTTATCCAAGAAGGAAATATGGGCTTGATGAAAGCTGTTGACAAATTTGATTACTCAAAAGGATTCAAATTCTCAACTTATGCAACATGGTGGATTCGTCAAGCTATTACACGTGCGATTGCCGACCAAGCTCGTACAATTCGTATCCCAGTTCACATGGTTGAAACAATCAATAAACTTGTTCGTGAACAACGTAATCTTCTTCAAGAACTTGGACAAGATCCAACACCAGAACAAATCGCTGAACGCATGGATATGACACCAGATAAAGTTCGTGAAATTTTGAAAATCGCACAAGAACCAGTTTCATTGGAAACACCAATCGGTGAAGAAGATGATAGCCATCTTGGTGATTTCATCGAAGATGAAGTTATCGAAAATCCTGTAGACTACACAACACGTGTGGTTCTTCGTGAACAATTGGATGAAGTCTTGGATACGTTGACAGACCGTGAAGAAAATGTCTTGCGTCTACGTTTTGGACTTGATGATGGTAAAATGCGTACTTTGGAAGATGTTGGTAAAGTCTTTAACGTTACACGTGAACGTATCCGTCAAATTGAAGCTAAAGCGCTTCGTAAACTTCGCCACCCAAGCCGTAGTAAACAACTCCGTGATTTCATTGAAGATTAAGTAATGTAATGTGAGGTTCGCTTATGTCAGAACAAAAATACACTGAAGAAGAAGTCGCAAAAATCAAAGACCGTATTCTTGAAGCTTTAGAAATGGTTATTGACCCAGAATTGGGAATCGATATCGTTAACCTAGGTCTTGTCTATGAGATTCGTTTTGAACAAAATGGACATACTGAGATTGACATGACGCTGACAACTATGGGGTGTCCGCTTGCTGATCTTCTCACAGATCAAATTCATGATGTTATGCGTGAAATTCCAGAAGTAACTAATACTGAAGTTAAGTTGGTTTGGTATCCAGCTTGGACAGTAGACAAGATGAGTCGTTATGCTCGTATTGCTTTAGGAATTCGCTAATTAGTACTAAACATAAAACACCAGTAGCTTTGAAGGCTATTGGTGTTTTTTGTAGTGATTAAGAAAATGACATAACGGGGAAGATTGACTTGAGAATGCCTTCAGGCAGCTATTTAAGCTTATAAAACGTTGTCATATTTCTTTTTGAGTTAACATAAAATGTTACAAAAGCAGAAAATTCTGAAAAAATTAATCAAAAATACTTTACAAGATAAAAGTATAGTGTTATATTATCTTTCATAAAATATGATTTCTAGCTAATGAGATGTCTTATTTTGAGGTTCTGAGTATCAGAAAAATTAAGGGAAATGGAGGTTTTAAATATGACTAAAGGTGTTTATGGATTTCTTTTTTCAACCAAAATATTAGTTTAATAGATTAACAGCATAACTGAATAACCGATAGTTTTTATTTATCGCTTGATAGAAAATAGTTATTTTACAAAGAATGTCATTAAATATATACTTTTTATAAAATAATTTCTAACGTGATGCGGTTATTCATGAAAATGGTGCTGTTTTTATTATAGGGTTATTTTGGAATTTAATCACATGAGATTGTGAATATTTTGAGAAAAGAGGTCGTTTATGAAAAAGAGTTATTTAGTAGCAGCGGGAGTCACTCTTCTGTCACTGACAGCTTTGCAAGGGTGCTCAAACACAAGTTCCTCTAAAAAAGAAGGGACAACTTATTCTTACGTGTATGTTGAAGATCCGACAACGCTTGATTACACGGTGTCAGGGCGCCATGGAACATCACAAATCACAACACAAGGTGTGGATGGTTTGTTAGAAAATGACCAATATGGAAATTTGATTCCATCCCTTGCTAAGGATTGGAAAGTTTCTTCAGATGGTTTGACATACACTTACACACTACGTAAAGGCGTTAAGTGGTACACTTCTGACGGTGAAGAGTATGCTGAAGTAACAGCGGATGACTTTGTGACAGGTCTAAAACACGCAGCCGATAAAAAATCGAGTGCGCTATATATTGTGCAAGATTCAATTAAAGGCTTAAATGATTATGTCGAAGGAACAACGAAGGACTTTTCAGAAGTCGGTATCAAAGCCGTTGATAAATACACTGTTCAGTATACTTTAAATCAACCAGAAAGCTACTGGAACTCTAAAACGACCTATGGTATTTTGCAACCAGTTAATGCTGATTTCTTAAAATCGCAAGGTGATGATTTTGGTTCGGTTGATCCATCAAGCATTCTTTATAACGGTGCTTTTATCTTAAAATCTGTTACTTCTAAATCTTCTATCGAATTTGAAAAGAATGAAAGTTATTGGGATGCTGATAAGGTGTCAATTGATAACATCAAATTGACATATAGTGATGGCTCTGATCCAGAATCTCTTTATAAAAACTTTGATAAGGGAAATTACACGAGAGCTCGTCTTTACCCAACAAAATCAAGTTACAAAGCTATTGAGAAAAAATATAAAGATGAGATTTTCTACACACCACAAGATCAATCAACTTACTATGTATCCTTTAACTTAAACCGTAAAGCTTATGAATTTACCTCAAAAGAAAATGATACTCAGAAAACAGATACTCATAAAGCGATTTTAAATAAAGATTTCCGCCAAGCAGTTACGTTTGCGTTTGATAGAGCAGCGTGGAATTCACAGGCTGTTGGTGAGGAGGCTTCAACTAAAGCCCTTCGTAATCTCTTTGTACCACCAGAATTTGTTTCTACTAACGGAACGGAGTTCGGAGATCTTGTTACAGAAGAATTGGCAAGTAACTCAACTTGGAGTGATGTTGATTTTTCAGATGCTCAAGATGGGCTTTATAACGTTGATAAAGCAAAAGCATCATTCGAAAAAGCTAAAACAACACTTGCAGCAGAAGGAGTCCAATTCCCAATTCATCTAGATATTGCTGCTGAACAGACTGATGAGATTAGTAGCCAGAGAGTAAGCTCTTTGAAACAATCTGTTGAAGCTTCACTTGGAACAGATAATATTGTGATTGATATTCAGACAGAAAGCTCTGATGACTATGAACGAACAGGTTATTATGCTGAATCAGCTGACCAAAAAGATTATGACCTTTCTGAAGCATCTGGTTGGAGCCCTGACTATGATGATCCTTCAACTTACTTAGATGTCTTTAAAACTGATGGTGAACAATCAGATAAGATTGGAATTGATGGAGAAAGTGATGAGGATGTCGAAGAGGCTGTAGGACTTGATAAATATACTGAATTAGTAACAGAAGCAGCGGCAATTACAGATGATTTAGATGCACGTTACAAAGCCTATGCGAAAGCGCAAGCTTATTTGACAGATGAAGCGATTATGATTCCTATTGTTTCTTTAGGGGCATCTCCAACTCTTTCAAAAATCGTGCCATTTTCACCATCATATGCAACTTCAGGAACTAAAGGTGGTTCTGTTTATGATAGTGGTTCATATAAATATTACAAACTTCAAGATAAACCTGTGACTACTAAACAATATGAAAAAGCATTGAAAAAATGGAAAAAAGCAAAAGAAAAATCAAATGCTGAATACCAAGAAAAACTTTCAGAACATATTGAAGACTAGCATTTTATAACAGAAGAGTTTTCTCACTAGTTGAGAAAACTCTTAATTTGATAATGGTTGGAGGAGTTATGAAAAAATATATTGGAATGCGTGTCTTACGGTCGTTTGTATCGATTTTTTTGGTAACAACGGTGACTTACGGTATTATTTATTCTTTAGTACCAAGGCATCTTATTTTTAAGCAGGATCCTAATTACAACAAAATGGTAACAACACCTGATAAGCGTATTAATTATGAAAGTCTTATTTATAGCAAAACGGGCTATATCGACTATATGGATAGTAAAGACTTGCAGAAAAAAGCTTCGAAGATAGATTCGACCGTTACCACAGCGGTTACTACTGAAAATAAAAAAATCTATCAAAAATATATTAAGCAAATTGGAAAACATTGGGAATTATATCAATTTCCAGAAAGCAAAAAATTCTATGCTATTCGTGAAATTCCGTTGTATGAACGTGTTTTGCGCTTCTATTCTCATTTGATTGTGATTGACCATCCGTGGAAAATCAAGGATGCTTCGAATCCTGATTTAAAACGTTATGTCCGTTTTGAAAACGACCCTGCTGTGGGACCAGCTTTAGTTGGTTCAGGAACAGAGCACAAATATTTAATTTACTTTAATGGTAGTTTCCCATTTATTCATCAAAATATTGTAACGATGAATCTTGGAGTGTCTTATCCAACCTACGCTAACTTACCTATTTTACAAGTGATTGGTCAAGGGCAAGGAAAAACAGAAGCAAGAGAAGTGACTTTCCCAACTGGAAAAACTAAAATGAGTTCGATTGATATTTACTCACGAACATATAAATCTCCTAAGAAGGCTGATGCGATGGCAATCGATAATTTTGGCAAAGGGGATGCTTACACAGCAACACGAAATCATTATTCTGATCCGTCTATGGTGTCTAATTCGGTGAGAATCGGAATCATTGGTGTTATTATCTCTTACGTTTTTGGTTTACCGATTGGTCTTTTGATGGCACGTTTTAAAAATGGCTTTTTTGACCGCTTTTCAACTGGTGTGACAACGTTCTTGTTGGCATTGCCAAGTATTGCGATTATTTATGCGATTCGTTTTATTGGCTCAGGTCTTGGTTTGCCTGATTCGTTTCCAGCATTAGGGGCACACGATTGGCGTTCTTACGCTCTTCCAGCTTTTATTTTGGGATTTCTCAGTATTCCTGGAACGGTTGTGTGGTTTAGACGTTATGTTGTAGATTTGCAAAATAGTGATTTTGTTCGATTTGCGCGTGCCAAAGGATTATCTGAAAATGATATTTCACGGAAACATTTGTTTAAACAAGCCATGGTTCCTATTGTGAATGGTATCCCTGAAGCGATTTTAGGGACAATTGTTGGAGCAACGTTGACAGAAACAATCTTTGCTTTCCCTGGTATGGGTAAAATGTTGATTGACTCGATTAAAGCGACGAATAATTCGATGGTTGTCGGTCTTGTCTTCTTGTTTACAAGCTTATCTGTTATTTCACTTTTGTTGGGTGACCTTTTAATGGTTGTGTTAGACCCACGTATCAAGTTAGCCTCGAAAGGAGGAAAATAATGACAAGTATTGATAAAGAACAGTTTGAGTTTGTAACGTTAGATAGTGCGGCTTCTGAAACCATTGATGCTCCGACGTATTCTTATTGGAAATCTGTTTTTAAACAATTCTTTTCAAAAAAATCCACATTTTTCATGTTGGCTATTTTGATTGCTGTCATCTTGATGAGTTTTGTTTACCCGCTGTTTGTTCATTGTGACTTTACGGATGTTAGTGATATCAATGATTTTTCAAAACGTTATGTTTGGCCAAATAGCCAGTATTGGTTTGGAACGGATAAAGATGGTCGTTCATTGTTTGACTGTGTATGGTATGGTGCTAGAAATTCCATTTTGATTTCTGTTATTGGTACAGTATTGAATATGATTCTTGGAATTGTTATTGGTGGTATTTGGGGAACGTCAAAAACAGTTGATGCTATTATGATTGAAGTTTATAATGTCATCTCAAATATCCCTCAATTGCTGATTGTCATGGTGTTGACTTACTCTTTGGGTGCTGGTTTTTGGAATATGATTTTAGCTTTCTGTATTACTGGTTGGATTGGCATTGCCTATTCAATTCGTGTCCAAATTTTGCGTTACCGTGATTTGGAGTATAATCTCGCCAGTCAGATTTTGGGAACTTCAAAAGTTAAAATACTCGTTAAAAATCTCTTGCCTCAACTGATTTCAGTTATTGTGACAATGGTTTCACAATTATTGCCATCTTATATTTCTTATGAAGCTTTCCTTTCTTACTTTGGTATTGGGCTACCAATTACAGATCCAAGTTTAGGGCGCTTGATTTCAAATTATTCTTCAAATTTGACATCGAATGCTTACCTTTTCTGGATTCCATTGACAGTATTGGTGTTGGTATCATTACCATTGTATATTGTTGGTCAAAACCTTGCGGATGCTAGTGATCCAAGGACACATAGATAGGAGAGATTATGACAAATAAAAATGTGATTATAAGTATTCGTGATTTGGTTGTTAAATTCAAAGTGCGTAATCGCCAGTTGACAGCGATTAGAAATATTTCTCTTGATCTTTATGAAGGAGAAGTTCTGGCTGTGGTAGGTGAATCAGGTAGTGGGAAATCTGTTTTAACCAAGACCTTTACAGGAATGCTAGAAAGTAACGGCTATGTATCAAATGGTTCTGTATTGTATCGCGGACAAGAATTGACGGACTTGAAAACTAATAAAGACTGGGAGAAAATCCGTGGTGGTAAGATTGCGACGATTTTCCAAGACCCGATGACGTCTTTAGATCCGATTAAAACAATTGGTAGTCAGATTGTTGATGCCATCGTTAAGCATCAAAAGGTTTCAAAAGCTGAAGCTAAAACTTTAGCGCTTGATTATATGAAGAAAGTTGGTATTTCAGATGTTGAACGTCGATTTAACGAATATCCATTTCAATATTCGGGTGGTATGCGTCAGCGGATTGTGATTGCAATTGCACTTGCTTGTAAGCCTGATGTCTTAATTTGCGATGAACCAACAACAGCTTTAGACGTTACGATTCAAGCTCAAATCATTGCCTTGTTGAAAAACTTGCAAAAAGAATATCAATTTACAACGATTTTTATTACGCACGATTTAGGAGTTGTGGCAAGTATTGCAGACAAGGTAGCTGTGATGTATGCTGGGCAAATTATTGAATATGCTACGGTTGAAGAATTATTTTACAATCCTAAGCATCCTTATACATGGAGTTTGTTATCAAGTTTGCCGCAGTTAGCTGATGAGACAAGTGGTCTACTTTTTTCGATTCCAGGAGCACCGCCATCACTTTATGCTGATATTGAAGGTGATGCCTTTGCACCACGCTCACACTTTGCAATGAAGATTGATTTCACCGAAGAGCCACCTATTTTCAAAGTTACTGAGACGCATTGGGCAAAAACATGGTTGCTTCATCCAGATGCTCCTAAAATTGATAAACCTGAAGTTATTCAAGATTTGCATCAAAAAATTTCACGAAAAATGTTAAGTTAGGAGCAAGGAAATGTCTGAAAAATTAGTTGAAATTCATGATTTAGAAATTTCCTTCGGTGAAGGAGATAAACGTTTTGTAGCTGTTAAAAATGCTAATTTCTTCATTAATAGAGGAGAGACTTTTTCGTTGGTAGGTGAATCGGGTAGCGGAAAAACAACCATTGGTCGTGCAATTGTTGGTTTAAACGAAACTAGCTCAGGTGACATTATCTACGACGGAAAACGAATAAATGGCAGAAAAACAAAACGTGAAAAAGAAGAACTTATTCGAAAAATACAAATGATTTTTCAAGATCCTGCTGCAAGTTTGAATGAACGAGCGACCGTTGATTATATCATTTCGGAAGGTTTGTACAATTTTAAATTGTTCAAGGATGAGGAAGATCGCAAAGAAAAAGTTAAAGAGATTATTGAAAAAGTTGGGTTATTACCAGAACATTTGACACGCTATCCGCATGAATTTTCAGGAGGTCAACGTCAACGGATAGGAATTGCTAGAACGTTGGTGATGAATCCTGAATTTATCATTGCAGATGAACCTATTTCGGCGCTTGATGTATCAGTCAGGGCACAGGTTCTTAATCTGTTAAAACAAATTCAAAAAGAAAATGGGCTGACATATCTATTTATTGCTCATGATTTATCAGTCGTGCGATTTATTTCAGATCGCATTGCCGTTATTCACCAAGGAGTCATTGTGGAAGTGGCAGAGACAGAGGAACTTTTCCGCAATCCTATTCATCCTTATACACAATCGCTCTTATCTGCTATTCCAATTCCAGATCCTATTTTGGAACGTCAGAAAGAATTAATCGTGTATGACCCGAATCAACACGATTATACAACTGACAAACCACAAATGATTGAAATCAAACCAAATCATTTTGTTTGGGCTAACCAAGCAGAGGCTAGAAAATATAGGGAAGAAATTTGAGGTGATAAAAAGAGAGAATTTGATATTTCTCTCTTTTTTATTGAAAAAGTGAAAGTGTGGAATAATCGTTGTAAACGCTGTTTTTATATGATATAATTCCAACTGAAGTTAGTAAAGGAGAAAAAATGAAAAAGTTATTAATTAGTTTGATTGGATTTGTAACAGGAGTTTCTCTTTTTATAGGAGTAACTGTTTATGCAGATACACCAATGTACAGGCTTTATAATCCTAACTCAGGTGAACATTTTTATACAAGCTCAACCTATGAGCGCGATTCACTTGGAAGCATAGGTTGGAGAAAGGAAGGGGTAGGGTGGTTAGCACCTGATACTGGTAATCCTGTTTATCGTTTGTATAATCCTAATAGTGGGGATCACCATTATACGCAATCAGGTGGTGAGCGCGATTCATTAACTAGAATTGGCTGGCGTTATGAAGGAATAGCATGGCAATCTGGTGGAAGTGTCCCTGTTTATCGTTTGTATAATCCTAATGCTCGAACTGGTACGCATCACTACACATTATCTGGTGGGGAGAGAAATTCGCTTGCTAGTATAGGTTGGCGTTATGAAGGTGTATCTTGGTATGCTATCAATGATGGAGCTGCTTATGCAGATGCAAGTAGTTTTTCTGATGGTAACGGTGGAAATTCGGGAAAAAGTTTAGTTGGTCCTAACGCTGATGGAATGGTATATGTTGCTAGCGGTGGAAATTCGGATGTTTATTGGTACCGTATTGAAAATATGCCTAGCAATACAAACTTTAACAATGTTGTTAAAATGAGTGAGCAGACGGCTATTTCGCGTGGAAAACATCATTCTGAAAAAGAAAAATATAACTAAGGAGAAGAGAGACCTCTTCTCTTTTTCTAGTGATTTTTCTGAAAAAATAGTGTAAAATAGTAAGGAATGAATTTAAAGGAGTTCTAACATGATTTTAGTTACAGGTGCCAATGGGCAATTAGGAACAGAATTACGCTATTTATTAGACGAACGTGGTGAAGAGTACGTAGCGGTTGACGTTGCGGAAATGGACATCACAAATGCTGAAAAAGTTGATGAAGTATTTGCACAAGTTAAACCAACTCTTGTTTATCACTGCGCAGCTTACACAGCCGTTGATGCTGCTGAAGACGAAGGTAAAGAACTTGACTACGCTATCAACGTAACTGGTACAGAAATTGTTGCCAAAGCAGCTGCTAAATATGGTGCAACTCTTGTTTACATTTCAACTGACTACGTTTTTGATGGTAAAAAACCAGTTGGTCAAGAATGGGAAGTTGATGATACTCCAGATCCTCAAACAGAATACGGTCGTACAAAACGTTTAGGTGAAGAAGCTGTTGAAAAATACGCTGAAAAATTCTACATCATCCGTACAGCTTGGGTATTTGGTAATTACGGTAAAAACTTTGTATTTACAATGCAAAATCTTGCCAAAACACATGACACATTGACAGTTGTTAATGACCAACACGGTCGTCCAACATGGACACGTACTTTGGCTGAATTCATGACTTACTTGACAGAAAATCAAAAAGAATTTGGTTACTATCATTTATCAAATGATGCAACTGAAGACACAACTTGGTATGATTTCGCAGTAGAAATCTTGAAAGATACTGATGTTGTTGTAAAACCAGTTGATTCAAGTCAATTCCCAGCAAAAGCTAAACGTCCACTTAACTCAACAATGAGTCTTATTAAAGCTAAAGCAACAGGCTTTGTTATTCCAACATGGCAAGAAGCTTTGCAAGAATTCTACAAACAAGACGTTAAAAAATAATCTAAAAACAACATTTAATAATGGTTTTAGACCTTTAACGTTGAAGGAATAAGAGAAGTCTATTTGATAGAGTTCTCAAATTGCACAAATTGGAGGTTAGGAATGAAATCCTAACCTCTTTTTAATGTCATTGACATAGTAGTGTTTGATGAACCAAAAAGGCGATTTCATCAAGTGTTATTGATTATTGGACTTTCCTTTTTTCTTTCGCCAGCTTACCTAAAATATGATATAATAAAAATGATTGTATTTAGAATGGAGAAGTGTGCCATGCAACATGTATTCATCATCGGAAGTCGTGGACTGCCAGCAAAATATGGCGGTTTCGAGACTTTTGTTGAAGAGTTGGTAAAAAATAAGCAGAGCGCAGATATTGTTTATCATGTAGCTTGTTTAAGTGATGATAAACACCAAACGCACTTTAGCTATGAAGGCGCGGATTGTTTTACCATCAAGGCACCTAAGATTGGTCCAGCTCGAGTCATCGCTTATGATATGATGGCTATTAATTATGGGCTTCAAATGGTAAAAAAAGAACGTATTGAACATCCTATTTTTTATATTTTGGGAAATACGATTGGTGCTTTTATCGTGCCTTTTGCTAAAAAAATTCACGCTGTTGGAGGCAAGGTATTTGTCAATCCTGATGGATTAGAGTGGAAACGCTCTAAGTGGTCAAAACCTGTTCAAGCTTATTTGAAATATGCCGAAAAATCAATGGCAAAAACAGCCGATTTGGTTATTTCAGATAATGTTGGTATTGAAACGTATATTAAAGAGTCATATCCAGGTGCTAAAACACGTTTTATCGCTTACGGGACTGATTTAAAAAGGTCTACCTTAACAGCTGATGATTACAAAGTTAGAAAATGTTTTGAAAACTGGCAAACTAAAGAAAATGGTTATTATTTGATTGTTGGACGTTTTGTGCCAGAAAACAATTATGAAACAGCGATTCGGGAATTTATGAAATCAGACACGAAACGTGATTTGATTATCATATGTAATCATAAGAATAACCCTTATTTTGACAAATTGAAACGTTTAACGAATTTTGAAAGAGATAAACGCGTGAAGTTTGTCGGGACAGTCTATGACCGTGATTTGTTAAATTATATTCGCGAAAATGCATTTGCCTATATTCATGGGCATGAAGTTGGTGGAACCAACCCTGGTTTGCTTGAGGCTCTAGGACATACTAAATTGAATCTTGTTCTTGATGTCGCCTTTAACAAATCTGTAGCTGATGCCAGCGCTTTTTATTGGAATAAAACATCTGGTAATCTTTCATGTTTAATTAATGATGCTGATGGGCATTATGATTTTACAGAATATGGCAACCGTGCCCGTGCAATTGTAAAACAAAATTACACATGGGAAAAAATAGTAGGAGAGTATGAGGACTTGTTTTTAAATGAAAATTAATATTCTCATGTCCACCTACAATGGTGAACAATTTTTGGCTGAGCAAATCGAAAGTATTCAAAAGCAGACAGTCAAAGAATGGACATTATATATTCGAGATGATGGTTCTAGTGACCGGACACCAGAAATTATTGAGCAATATGCTCAATCAGATTCGCGAATTGTCTTTATAAACGCGGATAACCGTGAAAATTTTGGTGTGATTAAAAACTTTTATACGCTTTTGAAACATAGCAAAGCTGATTATTATTTCTTTAGTGACCAAGATGATATTTGGTTAGAAGATAAATTGGCAGTAACATTAGCAGAAGCTGAAAAATACAGTGATGAAAAGCCGTTACTTGTTTATACAGACTTGAAAATTGTTGATCGTGATTTGAATGTTTTACACAACAGTATGATTAAAACGCAGTCTGACCATGCTAATACTCAGTTAGTTCAAGAATTAACTGAAAATACGGTGACCGGTGGGACAGCGATGATTAATCATGCGCTTGCTGAACTTTGGACAACGACAGATCAACTGCTCATGCATGACTGGTATTTAGCATTGATTGCTAGCGCTTTGGGAAATCTAGTCTATCTTGATTATCCAACTGAGCTATATCGTCAGCATGATGCCAATGTTCTTGGAGCGAGAACCTGGTCTAAACGGATGAAAAATTGGTTAAAACCGCATAAGCTTGTTGAAAAATATTGGTGGCTAATTGACGCCAGTCAGACACAAGCACGTTTTTTACTAGATTTAAATCTGACACCAGAAAACAGAGACCTAGTTGAAAACTTTACAACTATTATGGAAAAGCCATTTTTCCAACGCATTCAAACGTTGAAAAAATATGGATTGCGTAAAAATAGAGCCTTTCATACACTGGTCTTTAAAACACTAATTATTACCAAATTTGGTTATAGGAGAAAATAAATGAAGTTCTTTAGTAAAGAAAATAAAATCTTGTTAAAAGAGATGGTAAAAACAGATTTCAAACTTCGTTATCAAGGAAGTTTGATTGGGCATTTATGGTCAATTTTAAAACCATTGATGCTTTTCACAATTATGTACTTGGTATTTGTTCGTTTCTTGCGTTTTGATGATGGTACACCGCACTATGCTATTGGTTTGTTAATTGGTATGGTAACGTGGAATTTCTTTTCTGAAGCGACTAATATGGGAATGATGTCTATTGTGTCGCGCGGTGATTTACTACGTAAGTTGAATTTTTCAAAAGAAATTATCGTTATTTCATCAGTTGTTGGTGCAGCAATTAATTATGGTATTAATCTAATTGTTGTGTTTGTTTTCGCACTAGTTAACGGAGTGACAGTTTCTTTCGGTTGGTTAACTATTTTCCCTCTTTTTATAGAGTTATTCCTATTCTCAGCGGGTATCGCCTTTGTACTTGCTACTCTGTTTGTAAAATATAGAGATATTGGTCCTATTTGGGAAGTGGTGATGCAAGCTGGTATGTATGCGACACCGATTATTTATTCACTTACATTTATTTTGCAACGTGGTCAAGTTACAATTGCAAAATTAATGATGTTAAATCCATTAGCACAAATTATTCAAGATATGCGTCACTTTATTGTCTTTTCAGGAAATATGCGTGGTTGGGATTTAGTTGGTCATAAGGCTATCACAATCATTCCTTATATTCTTCCATTCTTTGTGTTTGGAATTGGTTACTATATTTTCCATAAAAATGCTAAAAAATTCGCGGAGATTCTATAATGTCAGATAAAAAAATTGCAGTAAAAGTTGATCATGTTAGTAAATACTTTAAATTACCGACAGAAGCAACTCAAAGTTTACGTACAAACTTAGTTAATTATTTTAAAGGTATAAAAGGATATCGTGAGCAACATGTTTTAAAAGATATCGATTTTGAAGTAGAAGAAGGAGACTTCTTTGGGATTGTTGGACGCAATGGTTCTGGTAAGTCAACACTTTTAAAAATTATTTCACAAATTTACGTTCCAGAAAAAGGGAAAGTTACCGTTAATGGTAAAATGGTTTCTTTCATTGAACTTGGTGTTGGTTTTAATCCAGAATTAACAGGACGTGAAAATGTCTATATGAACGGTGCTATGCTTGGATTTACAACAGAAGAAGTAGATGCCATGTATGATGATATCGTTGAATTTGCGGAACTTGAAGAATTTATGAACCAAAAACTAAAAAATTATTCAAGTGGTATGCAAGTCCGTTTAGCTTTCTCAGTGGCTATTAAAGCACAAGGTGATGTTTTAATTCTTGATGAAGTACTTGCAGTTGGTGATGAAGCTTTCCAACGTAAATGTAACGATTATTTCTTAGAGAGAAAAACAAGTGGTAAGACTACTATTCTGGTTACTCATGATATGGGAGCAGTTAAGAAATATTGTAACAAAGCGATTTTAATTGAAGATGGCTATATCAAAGCACAAGGTGAACCAGATGAAGTAGCTAATCAGTACAGCTA
>CAVAFU010000033.1:0-54476 GCA_963588325.1 Oribacterium sp. | reverse complement strand
AACTCAGATAGTTCATTGTACTCAGGACCATATACCGTTGAAGATTGGAATGGTACAAGCGGTTCATTCACACTTGTGAAAAACAAATACTATTGGGATGCTAAGGACGTTAAAACTAAAAAAGTTAACGTTCAAACAATCAAAAAACCAGATACTGCTGTACAAATGTACAAAGATGGTGAACTTGATTATGCAAATATCTCAAATACAGAAGCAACATACAAAGCTAATAAAAACCGTGACGATGTTGTTGATGTTCCAGAAGCAACAACAGCTTACATCGTTTACAACCAAACAGGTAGTGTAGAAGCTTTGTCAAATACAAAAATTCGTCAAGCGCTTAACTTAGCAACTGACCGTGAAGGTATTGTGAAGGCTGCTATCGATACTGGTTCAACAGCTGCAACAGCTCTTGCACCAACAGGACTTGAAACATTGCCTGATGGTACTGACTTGGCTGAATATGTCTCACCAGGATACAGCTATGATGAAGATAAAGCAGCTAAACTCTTTAAAGAAGGTTTGGCAGAACTTGGAAAAGATTCATTTACATTGACAGTAACAGCGGATTCAGATGCTCCAGTTGCAAAAGCAGCAGTTGACTATATCAAGGAAACATGGGAATCAGCCCTTCCAGGATTGACAGTTGAAGAAAAATTCGTTACGTTCAAACAACGTCTTGAAGATACTAAAAATCAAAACTTTGATGTAGCTCTTGTTCTTTGGGGTGGTGACTATCCAGAAGGTTCTACTTTCTATGGTCTCTTCACAACTAACTCATCTTACAACTACGGTAAATTCTCAAATGCTGATTACGATGCAGCTTACCAAAAAGCTATCACAACAGATGCTTTAGACCCAGCTGCAGCAGCAGATGATTACAAAGCCGCTGAAAAAGCTCTTTATGACAATGCGCTTTATAACCCAATCTACTTCCGTAGTGGTAAAGGTCTTCAAAATCCAGATCTTAAAGGACTTGTCCGCAGTTCAACTGGTTTGTCAGTAGACTTCACTTACGCATACAAAGACTAAGTCTTATATAAGTTATAGAACAAGGTTTGAGTTTTCTCAACCTTGTTTTATTTGTGTCTTGAAAATGGTACAATATTTGAGAAGTAACAGAATAAAAGGAGCGCTATGCGGTTAGATAAATTTTTAGTAGAAGCTGGTATTGGTTCACGGACTGAGGTTAAACAGTTGCTCAAGAAAAAACAAGTCACGGTAAACGATGTGATAGAAACGTCAGCAAAGTGTCAAATCAATGAAAAAGTTGATAAAGTGGTTTGCCAAGGACAACGCTTATCATATGAAAAATTTGTTTATTATCTCTTAAATAAACCACAGGGAGTTATTTCAGCAACAGAAGATAATCATCATAAAACTGTTTTAGATTTGCTAGATAAGACTGCTTGGGATAAGGAAGTTTTTCCAGTCGGGCGTTTAGATATTGATACGCATGGTCTTTTACTTTTAACTAATAATGGTAAGCTAGCGCATGCTATGTTGTCACCTAAAAAGCACGTTGATAAAACTTATCGTGCTAAAGTGGCAGGCTTGATGACACCAGAAGACGTGGAAAGCTTTGCGAAGGGAATTGAATTAAAAGATTTCACTTGTCAGCCCGCTACTTTGACTATTCTTGAAACAAATGAAGCTGATAAGACTAGTCTGGTTGAAATTACTATTAGGGAAGGAAAATTTCACCAAGTCAAACGTATGGTACAAGCTTGTGGGAAAGAAGTTACGGACTTAGAACGCTTGACAATGGGACCATTAACATTAGATGAATCCTTAGAATTGGGTGAATGGAGACGCTTAACAGAAGAAGAACTTGCTAGCTTAGAAGAATTTGAAGTAGAATTGTAATTTTCTGCAGTAGTTATTTGATTATTTGGGGCAATCATGTTAAGATAATAATAATTAAAATCAATGAGCGAGGTGTATTAAGGTGGCATTTGGTGAAAACGGACCACGTAAAAAAACAGCGTTTGAAAAACTGACTTTAGTAGTTGTTATCTTGATGGTTCTAGTGACTGTAGGTGGTCTTATTGCGACTGCTATTGGTTCAATTATTTAAAGAACGCTGAAAAGGCGTTTTTTTATGCTTTTACAAATCAAACTTTAAAACAATTTTTACAATAACGAAAGAATAGGAATTAATAATGAGTATGTTTTTAGATACTGCCAAAATCAGCGTAAAAGCTGGTCGTGGTGGGGATGGAATGGTTGCTTTCCGTCGTGAAAAATATGTCCCTAATGGTGGACCATGGGGCGGTGATGGCGGTAAAGGTGGCTCAGTCATCTTTAAAGTTGATGAAGGGCTTCGTACCTTGATGGATTTCCGCTACAACCGTATCTTCAAAGCCAAATCTGGTGAAAAAGGAATGACTAAAGGAATGCACGGACGTGGGGCAGAAGATTTAATTGTACGTGTCCCACAAGGAACAACTGTCCGTGATGCCGAAACAAATAAAGTCATTACTGACCTTGTTGAGAATGGTCAAGAATTCGTTGTTGCACGTGGAGGACGTGGAGGACGTGGTAATATTCGTTTTGCAACGCCACGTAATCCAGCGCCTGAAATTGCTGAAAATGGCGAACCAGGTGAAGAACGTGAGCTTCAATTGGAATTGAAAATTTTGGCTGATGTTGGGCTTGTTGGTTTCCCTTCTGTCGGAAAATCAACGTTGTTGAGTGTGGTGACAGCCGCAAAACCTAAAATTGGTGCCTATCACTTCACAACTATCGTGCCAAATCTTGGTATGGTTCGTACAAAATCAGGTGATAGCTTTGCAATGGCAGACCTTCCTGGATTGATTGAAGGGGCTTCACAAGGTGTTGGTCTTGGAACACAATTCCTTCGTCACATTGAACGCACACGCGTTATCTTGCACGTCATTGACATGTCAGCAAGCGAAGGACGTGACCCTTATGAAGATTATGTTTCTATCAATAACGAACTTGAAACATACAATCTTCGTTTGATGGAACGTCCACAAATCATCGTAGCCAATAAAATGGACATGCCTGAAGCAGAAGAAAACTTGAAAGTTTTCAAAGAAAAATTAGCTGCTAACTATGACGATTTTGAAGAAATGCCAATGATTTTCCCAATCTCAAGCTTAGCGCATCAAGGTTTAGAAAATCTAATGGAAGCAACGGCAGAATTGCTTGCTAATACGGATGAATTCTTGCTTTATAGCGATGATGATATGATTGATGAAGAAGTTTATTATGGCTTTGATCCAGATGAACGTCCATTTGAAATTTCACGTGATGACGATGCTGCTTGGGTATTGTCAGGTGAAAAACTTGAAAAACTCTTTGTCATGACAAATATGGAACGTGATGAATCTGTCATGAAATTTGCACGTCAATTACGTGGTATGGGTGTTGATGAAGCACTCCGTGAACGCGGTGCCAAAGACGGAGACATTGTCCGTATCGGAAACTTCGAATTCGAATTTGTGGATTAACGTTGGAAGCACATCAAAGTATAAAATATACTTGATGTGCTACGCTAGCCACTATTGTAGTGGACTAGCTACCAACCTTACTAACTACGTTAAGACAGTGAATATCGACTGTCTTAACTCCGTGTCGTAACATATATTCTGATAAGTATTGTCTAATCATTGAGAATGGTTTGGTATCGAATTCATTTTCTTGCGTCGTAACTGATAATTTTAATGGATTTACTCAACTTTTAGGGCGTGTTCGATTGTGTAAGGTATGTCAAAAAAAGATTTTAGGCGTTTAAATCAGACGTGAATTGTATTTAACTGGAGGTTCTTATGGGAGATAAACCGATATCTTTTAGAGATAAAGATGGTAATTTTGTGTCAGCAGCCGACGTTTGGAATGCTGAAAAGCTAGAAGAACTTTTCAATACACTTAATCCAAACCGACGTTTGCGTTTGGAACGTGAAAAATTAGCTAAAGAAAAAGCGGGTGAAACTGAGGAACAAGATTCATAAGCCTTGCCTTACTTACCTGAATGAATTGTCTAGAGAACTTAATTCGCTTTTTAGTTTCTAGGCTTATGAGAAAACTGTCCATTGGACAGTTTTTTTAATATTTTTGAAGGTGTTTGTCGGTCAATTGATAATGTATATTAGCGACTTCATCGATAAACTTTCTATCGTGAGAAACACTGATTATACAACCTTTGAATTTCTTTAAAAGGTTGCGGACTAGTGGCTGGCTAGTTGGTGAAAAATGTCGAGTAGGTTCATCAAGTAGCAAGATATTATTTTGGGATAAAACTATGTGTGCTAAGAATAATTTTGCTTTCTGACCACCAGAAAGTTCAAGAACGGAGTGTTTAATTTCTTGTCTTGTAAATTGAAGACTAGCTAGGAGTGTTCTAGCTTTTTCGACATCTGATACTTGTGTTAAAAAGGACAATGCGGTCATATCTTTTTGAAAAATAGTCTCATAGTGTTGTGGCATGTATCCGATGGAAAGTTGGTCATTTGACCGAAGTTCTTGGTAAATTTGCTTGAGGAGACAAGTTTTTCCAATGCCATTCTTTCCAGTAATCACAAGCTTATCTTGCCCGAAAATGGTTAAATTAACATTTTGTCCAGTCGATAACTCATGATTTTCCCAAGATAGGAGCCTTTTCTTTTTATCAAGAGGGACAATGTCATCAAAAAAGAGTTTAATACTATCCATTTCTTCGGGAAAATCAGTCATTTTTTCTTCTTCTTTGGCATAGCGTTTTTCAAGAGATAAGACATTTTTCATCTTTTTAGCAGCTAATCTCCCCATGGTACTATCGTGCGTGTGGCGCACATTATACTCGGCAGCCTGATGAAGCCGTTGCATTTTAGCATCTCTTTTCGCTTTCGTACGGCGGTCATTTTTGGCTTGTTCCAACTGTTTATCGTAAACTTGCTGGCGATGAGTTATGTAATCTGTATATTTTCCTGAAAAATAGCTTGCGCGAGCAACTTTGCGTCGTTGAATAAGCTCAAGATGTAAGATAGCAGTAGCGGTATTTTCCAATAGTGTTTCATCATGAGAGATAAAAATAATGGTTTTATCTGATGATTGAATGAATTTTTGAAGAATAGCTATTGCTTGCGCATCAAGGTCACTAGATGGCTCATCTAATAAGAGTAAATCAGCTGCCTCACCAGCCAATTTAGCGAATTGTAATTTTAGTTTTTCGCCACCAGACAGACTAACCAGTACTTGATTTTTCGCTTCTAAAGCTTGTATATCCAAATGCAGTTGCGCAGCCATTTGATAAAAAGCGTTAAAATCAAAGTTTGTATAGTCTAAATCATCATATAGAAATTCTGAAACGGTCATTTTTTCTTGCTTTTGTGACAAGGCTTGTGGCAAATAGCCTATCGTTTTGAAATGATTACTAATTTTTCCTTCAATGGTGCAATAGTTTTCAACGGATTCAGGGTTTAGAATGACTTTCAATAAGGTTGATTTTCCAGTCCCTTCCTCACCGATAATTGCTAATTTATCTCCTGTGTTAACGACTAAGTTTAAATCAGAAACCAGCTGATTTAAGTCTTTGAGATGGGTTAGTGTTAAATGATTAATCTGTAGCATAAGAACCTCACTTTCAATAAAAAAACTCTCTACCAAATCAAGTAGAGAGTGAGGCTCAGTTTTATCAAATCAAAAAACAACCCAATATGGCAACAAACGACCAGTAATTGGAATTGATAATAAATTAAGAGCACACTAAAAACAAAACTTGATATGGTAGTATCAAAAATTCTGTTCTTAGTTGTTCATTGCTCCAATTCCTCCTGAATTATAATGTTGCTAACAGTTTATCAAAAGCAGTTTCAAAAGTCAAAAATAAAACAATTTTCCTGCCTAAAAAGCGTGGATACAATAAGCCTTTGGCTCTAAAAAGAGCAGGTTCACTACTAACCTGCTCTTTTTACTAATAGTGAGTTAGCCAAGTGTTATAGCACGTGACGTGAAAAAGCTAACGTTTTTTGCTTGTTAGGATTAAGTTTAGCTGAGGTTACGACGGTTAATTTAAAAGTCGATAATACTTTTAAATTAACCTAGTGAGAAATCTAGTTACCTACCAATGGTAGGTAACGTAAAAGGTCGGGATGCTTTAGCATCCGACCTTTTTGATTTATTACACATTCAACACTTTGTCAAGGAAGTCCTTGAGACGTGGGTGTTGTGGATTATCAAAGATTTCTTCTGGTGTACCGTCTTCGAGGAATTCTCCGCCATCAGTGAAGATAACTCGGTTAGCAACCTTGCGAGCAAATCCCATTTCGTGTGTTACGATTAACATTGTCATGCCTTGTTCTGCGAGGTGTTTCATAACGTTAAGAACGTCTCCAACCATTTCAGGGTCAAGCGCAGAAGTAGGTTCGTCAAAGAGCATAACGTCAGGATTCATGGCTAAACTGCGTGCAATTGCGACACGTTGTTTTTGACCACCTGATAAGCTGTCTGGCTTAGCATCACGTTTATCAGCTAAACCGACTTGCTCAAGAAGTTCCATGGCATGTTTTTCAGCTTCTTCTTTAGTTTCTTTTCCTAATTCGATAGGAGCGAAAGTGATATTTTCAAGCACAGTCATGTGTGGGAAAAGGTTGAAGTGTTGGAATACCATACCGATATTTTCACGAACTTTATCGACATCTGTTTTAGGGTCAGAAAGTTCGTAACCATCAACGATAACTTTTCCGCTTGTGATTGATTCAAGCAAGTTGAGTGTGCGTAGGAATGTTGATTTCCCTGAACCTGAAGGACCGATGATACAAACAACATCACCTTCGTGGAACTGAGTTGTGATTCCTTTTAAAACTTCATTGTCTCCATAAGATTTATGCAAATCTTGTACATCAATTTTTAATTCTGCCATTATTTAAGCCTCTTTTCTAAACGTTTTGCTAAACGTGTCAAAAGGGTAATCATTACAAGGTAGATAACTGCTAGGATAGCATACATACGGAAAGATTGGTAGTTACGAGCAATGATGATTTTACCAGTTTGGAAGAGTTCGACAAGACCGATTGCTGATACGATAGTTGTATCTTTCAGTGAAATAACGAATTGGTTGATGAAGTTTGGCAACATCACGCGAACGGCTTGTGGTAAAATAACTTTCTTCATTGTTTTACCGTAAGAAATACCTAAACTACGGCTGGCTTCCATTTGTCCTTGAGGAACTGCTTCAATACCACCACGAACGATTTCGGCGATATAAGCACCAGCATTAAGTGAAAGTGCGATAGTAGCGGCAACGAAGTCATTAATTGGACTTTGTTTGCCAGTAACAGATTCGATAAGGTTTGGAATTCCCCAGAAGATGAAGGCAGCCACAATCATCAATGGGATACCACGGACAATGTCAACGAAGATAGCTGAGATTGTACGAAGTACTTTATTTGGCGCAACAGCCATCATACCAAAGATAATACCAATAACCATCGCAATTGCAAATGAGATAAGAGTTAGACTAAGTGTTTTTCCTAAACCTGAAAGCAATTGTGAGTAATTATTTTTGAGGAGTCCCCAGATAGTTGTTTCATCAACACTTGATGAAGAACTTGAGCTTGAACTTGAACTGCTATTTGTTCCTAGATATTTATTAACAATTTCGTCGTATTTTCCAGATTCAACCAAAGCAGCAAGCCCATTGTTAAACATTTCAATCAATTCTGGGTTAGAACCTTTGCTAACGGCAAATCCGTATTCACCAGATTTTTCACCAGCAATAGGTGTTTCAAAATCACGTCCTTGTTGGATGGCATAGAGTAGAACAGCTTCATCATCCATTAAAGCATCAATAGAACCAGAGTTCAAACTATCGTACATTGTTGAAGCTTCGTCAAATGCTTTGAGAGTGTAACCATATTCGTCAGCGTGTTCAGACAACCATTTGTAAGATGATGTTCCGTTTTTAGCTCCGACAGTTAACCCTTTCAAATCACTATAACTTTTAACGCTGCTTCCAGATTTGACAGCAAGCAAAATATTTGAAGTATAGTAAGCATCAGAGAAGTCAAAAATTTCTTTACGAGCATCAGTGATTGACATTCCTGCCATAACCGCATCTGCTTGACCAGCTTGAACGGCATTAAGCGCAGCATCAAAACCAGGGTTGGAAATTTCAACGTTGAAACCTTGTTGTTCAGCGATTGCTTTAATCAATTCAACGTCAATACCTTCATATTCACCAGAATCATTTTGATATTCAAATGGTGCAAAAGAAGAGTCCATGACGATTTTATAAGTACTTTTAACAGGTGTGGCTTTCGCAGAAGCGTCTCCAGTCAATGTTAGAGTACTTGATGGTGTAGATGAATCTGATGAGCTTGAGCTAGTTGAAGAAGATGAAGATGTGTATGAATCACCTAACCATTTTTGCATGATTTGGTCATAAGTACCGTCTTCTTTCATAGCAGCAAGAGCTTCGTTAAATTCATCAATCAAATATTCATAGCTGCTTCCTTTTTTAACGGCAAAAGCAAAGCTTCCGATTGATTCTGCATCGATATTGATTTCGTAAGATTTACCTTGGCTGATAGCGTATTGAACAACTGGCGTATCATCCATAGCGGCATCAATAGAACCTGAGTCAAGGCTGTTGTTCATTAAATCGCTAGTATCAAATGTTTTGACAGTATAGCCATATTTATCAGCATGCTCATCAAGCCAAGTTTGAGCAGCAGTACCATTTTTAACACCAACAGTTTTACCTTTTAATTGGCTGTATTTTGAAATGGCTGTGTTACCTGTTTTTGTATAGACAACAATTGAAGTGTCGTAGTAAGTGTCAGAGAAAGTAAAGACTTTCTTACGAGCATCGGTAACTGTTGTTCCTGCCATGAGGGCATCCGCTTGACCAGATTGAACAGCATTTACTGCGGCATCGAAGCCAGGGTAAGTTTGTTCGTAGTCCCATCCCTCTCGTTCAGCGACTTCTTTGATAATATCAACGTCAATACCTTTATAAGTTTGATCTGAATCTTTAAATTCGAATGGGGCATAAGCAGTATCAGAGACAATACTAATTGTTTCTGCTTGAACTTTTACACCAAACACAAAGAATACAGAGAATATTGCTAGCATAAGAGCTTTCAATTTGTGCTTCATGTTAGTCTCCTTTTGGTTAGAATACCATTATTATACCAAAATTCAGACTTTAAGGCAAATTTAAGGAACAGCTCATGTTAGAAAACCTAACATGAAATAAAATTCTTCCTATTTATAATAGTAGCTAAAAAGCCCCTTTTTACGTGACTTGTGTTACAATAAGGGTAATATATTTCGTTTTTTGAGGATTATGATGATAGATAGAATAGAAAATAATCAATTTAAATTAGTATCAAAATATGAACCATCTGGAGATCAACCACAGGCAATCGAAGCTTTAGTGGATAATATCGAAGGTGGCGAAAAAGCTCAAATTCTTCTTGGGGCAACAGGTACTGGTAAGACTTACACGATGAGTCAAGTAATCGCAAAGGTTAATAAGCCAACTTTGGTCATTGCCCACAATAAAACTTTAGCAGGACAACTTTATGGGGAATTTAAAGAATTTTTCCCAGATAATGCTGTTGAATATTTTGTATCTTACTATGATTACTATCAACCAGAAGCCTATGTACCTTCAAGTGACACTTACATCGAAAAAGATAGCTCGGTAAATGATGAAATCGATAAATTACGTCACTCGGCAACCTCAGCTCTATTAGAACGCAATGACGTTATCGTAGTGGCATCGGTATCATGTATCTACGGTTTGGGGTCACCTAAAGAATACGCTGATAGTGTGGTTAGCTTGCGACCAGGACAAGAAATTTCACGTGACCAATTGTTAAATGATTTAGTTGATATTCAATTTGAACGTAACGACATTGATTTTCAACGTGGTCGTTTTCGTGTACGTGGTGATGTGGTTGAAATTTTCCCAGCTAGCCGTGACGAGCATGCTTTTCGTGTGGAATTTTTCGGGGATGAAATTGACCGTATCCGTGAGATTGAAAGCTTGACAGGTAAGGTTCTTGGTGAAGTAGAACATTTAGCAATCTTCCCAGCAACTCACTTCATGACCAATGAAGAACATATGGAACATGCTATTAAAAACATCTTGGAAGAGATGGAAGAGCAAGTTAAACAGTTTGAAGCAGAAGGAAAATTGATTGAAGCGCAGCGTATTCGTCAAAGAACCGAATATGATGTGGAAATGCTTCGTGAAATGGGCTATACAAGTGGTGTCGAAAACTATTCTCGTCATATGGATGGGCGTTCTGAGGGTGAACCACCGTATACATTGCTAGACTTCTTCCCAGAAGACTTCCTTATTATGGTTGATGAAAGTCACATGACTATGGGACAAATCAAGGGAATGTACAATGGTGACCGTTCACGTAAGGAAATGCTAGTCAATTATGGTTTCCGTTTACCAAGTGCGCTTGATAATCGTCCACTTCGTCGTGAAGAATTTGAAAGCCACGTTCATCAAATTGTTTACGTATCAGCGACTCCAGGGGATTACGAACTCGAACAAACTGATACTGTTGTTGAACAAATCATTCGTCCAACTGGTTTGCTTGACCCTGAAGTGGAAGTTCGTCCAACCATGGGACAAATGGATGATTTACTCGGTGAAATCAATATCCGTGCTGAAAAAGGTGAACGCACCTTCATTACAACGTTAACTAAGAAAATGGCAGAAGACTTGACCGATTACCTCAAAGAAATGGGTGTCAAAGTCAAATACATGCACTCAGACATTAAAACGTTGGAACGTACGGAGATTATTCGTGATTTACGTTTAGGTGTTTTTGATGTCTTGATTGGAATTAATTTGCTTCGTGAAGGGATTGATGTTCCAGAAGTAAGTTTGGTTGCGATTTTGGACGCAGATAAGGAAGGATTCCTTAGAAATGAACGTGGTCTTATTCAAACGATTGGACGTGCAGCGCGAAATAGCGAAGGGCATGTTATCATGTATGCGGATAAGATTACAGAATCCATGCAAAAAGCCATGGATGAAACTGCTCGTCGTCGTGAAATCCAAATGCGTTACAACGAAGAACATGGTATCGTTCCACAAACAATCAAGAAAGATATTCGTGATTTGATTGCCATTTCTAAAACTTCTGAAACAGATGTTGCAGAAGATATGCCAGATTATAACGCTATGACGAAAGCAGAACGTCAAGAGACAATTAAGAAACTTCAAAAACAAATGCAAGAAGCCGCAGAAATGCTCGATTTTGAATTGGCTGCCCAGTTGCGTGATATGGTATTAGAATTGAAAGCCATGGATTAGGGGAGGAGTTCTATGGTTAAAGAAATTATAACAACGCTAATAACCAGCCTAGTATCAGTTATAGGATTTATTGTTACTTATAGGTCTTTAATGAAGAGTTTTAAAAATGAGTTAAGAAAAAGTAGAGATAGTCTTGCTCTTGAAAAAATGTCAACTGTTCCATATGATATTTTAGAACTTTTTGATGATTTAATGGAATCAAGTCGCTTTAAAAAAGATTCACAAAAAGCAAAAGAAAATCAGAAAACTTTTAAAAAACTTATGAATACTATTTACTCTTATGGTTCTATTAATGCTATAAAAATTTTTGCTTTAATGCAAAAAGAGAATTATGATAGATTTAGTCAAGGTGGAAATCTAGATGATATTTATAGAATATCTTCAATGTATGTACTACTTGCTACACAAATAAAATATGACGTAACGGGGATTATAGTTAGTCCTAACTCATGGTTTGAAATGAGAATAACTGATTATTCTTCTAATATGGAGAAATATAAAAGAGCGAATAATAAAATTGTAGATGAACTTAGATTAAACAGTGGTCTTAAAATTTAATTTCTTATACATAATTTATTAGTGAATAGTTTGGATAATTAATTATAGGAGGACATCATGTCACGTGCACAAAGCGTTATTTTAACGAATATGTGTTTAATTGAAGATAATCAAGGGCGTCTGGTGATGCAGATTCGTGACCCAAAACGTTACAGTTGGTCAGGAGCTGCTTTGCCAGGAGGTCATATTGAGCCGCACGAAGGCTTGGTTGAGTCGGTGATTCGTGAAGTTAAAGAAGAAACAGGTCTAACGATTAAAAATCCTCAACTCGTCGGGATGAAGCATTGGTATACCAAGGAAGATGAACGTTATCTTGTCTTTCTCTATCGTGCTTCTGAATTTGAAGGGACTATTCGTTCTTCAGATGAGGGAGAAATCAAATGGATTGAACGTAGTGAAGTACCTAAGCTTAATCTTGCTTATGATATGCTTAATTTACTTCGTGTTTTTGAGGAAGATGACCTTAATGAACTCTTTTACCGTGAACGTTTGAAAGATGATTTCTTACGCGAATTCTGGTAAGAAATAAAAAGTTTTCTACTATTAATAGTAAAAACAAAACAGCTTGGAACAATCGTTCCAAGCTGTTTTTGATAAATAATTTAGAAGGGGAGATGTTAGATTTTAGATTATTTAACAGAACCACCTGTAATGCCTTCAACGTAGTATTTTTGCATAAACATGAAGAGCAATGTGATTGGGATGGCAATGATAACAGAACCTGCGGTAAATGACATGAACCAATCATTGATGGTATCTTGTTGCAACATTGAGAAGAGTCCAATGGCAACAGTGTATTTACTTGTTGCGTCTCCCAAGATAACCTTAGCAAAGATGAAGTCAATCCAAGGACCGATGAATGCCATAAGCGCTGTATAAACGATAATTGGTTTTGAAAGAGGAAGTGTGATTTTAAAGAAAATGTCAGCGCGTGTTGCTCCATCAATCATAGCTGATTCATCAAGTGAATAAGGAATAGTGTCAAAGAATCCTTTGGCAATGTAGAAACCAAGTGCCGCACCAGCCGAGTAAACCAAGACAAGAGCAAGAAGTGTTTGGTCAAGGTTAAAGGCTTTTAAGATATAGTAAACGGCAATCATACTCATAAAGCCAGGGAACATATTAAGTACAAGCGCAAGTTTTAGGAAACCATTGCGGTGTTTAAATTTGATACGACTGAGTGAGTAAGCCATAGCAACCGTGATAAAGGTTGAAATGATACAAGATGCTGTTGCAACAAGTAATGTATTTAAGAACCATTGTCCAAAAGGAAAAGCATCTGAAGTGAAGAGCTTGATGTAATTGTCCAGTGTCCAAGTTTTTGGAATGAAGTAGTTAACATAAGCTGTTCCTTCGCCACGGAAACTTGTAAGGACAACCCAAACAATTGGAAAGAGCCAGATGATTGATAAAACAATCAGTAAAATATAGACAAACGTTAGTCGTAATCGTTTTTTGTTTTTCATTATTTCGCAACCCCTTCCTTATAAGAACTTGTTCTTGTGTAAGCTAGAAGACTGAATACGGCTGAAAGAACAAAGATGATGATACCGATAACAGAAGCAAGGTTATAGTCTGCTGCAGTAACGGTCAAATTGTAGAGCCATGTAACGAGCAAGTCAGTGCTACCAGCTTGATAGAAATTAGAGTTAGTAGGACCACCACCAGTAAGGAGGTAGATAACGTTGAAGTTATTGATGTTACCGATAAATTGTTGAATCAAGTTCGGCATCATAACGAGTAAAATTTGTGGGAATGTGATTGATTTGAAGATTTGGAACTTGCTTGCGCCGTCAATTTCAGCAGCTTCGATTTGTTCTTGCGGCAAGTTCATGATGATACCAGTAGCAACCAGCATTGTTACTGGAATACCAACCCACATATTGACGATAATAATTGAGAACTTAGCCCAAACTGGGTCTGATAAGAACGGTAATGGATTTGCAGCTGAAACAAGTCCGATTTTTTCAAGAATGGCATTAACTGGACCAGCATCACTAAGCAAGTTTCTCATGATAAGAAGTGAAATGAATTGTGGCACCGCAATAGTAATAACAAAGATTGTTCGCCACATTTTTTTCAATTTCAAACCTTTAGTATTAATGATAAGTGCTAAAACAATACCAAAGAAGAAATTTGTTACTGTGGCAAATACTGCCCAAATCAAAGTCCAAGAAAGAACTGGGAAGAATGTTCCTGCCATACGACCATTGAAGATATTACCAAAGTTAGTAAAACCAACCCAATCAAAGAGACTCTTTGGTGGTAAGTGGTTGTGGTCATAACTTGTAAATGCCAAACAAATCATGTAAATCAATGGCAAGATAGTGAAGAGAAGTACTCCAATCATCGGAATTGCCATCAAAGTCATGTGGAAACGCCCATTAGCAAGTGTTTCAAAATCTTCCTTAAATGTTGGAATCTTTTTATTTTCTTTATCTAGAACATAAAGATTACGAGCGCTTTTTAGATTACACCAGTAAATATAAGCAAAGACAAAGCAGAAAATCAATGCTGCCAAACCGAAGATTAGCATTAACATTGAATTGTCCCCTTCAACGGCGACTTTCATCTTAATGCCACCAACTGTTTTCTCAACAAGTCCTTGTTCTTGCGTACCCAAAGTGATTAAGCCTTGCAAACTTGGAATCACCTCAGTAACAAAAGCAATCAAAAATAGGATTTCAGAGAGTAAGAACAAACATCCCTTAATAATCTGTTTGTGATAGAAATTCGAAAATCCCATAATCAGAAATGACAGTTTAGTATCAAAGCCACCTTTTTTGAAAGCTTCTTTAACAGATACACTGTCAAAATATTGTGAATTAATCATACAAAACTCCTTTTACATCATTATTAGAAATCACTGCTAAAAGTTTTAAGCTTAAATATCTTAGCAATAACTTCGATAATGATTAACCTAAAAATAAAGTGGGGAAGTGACTCCCCACTTTAATACGTCTTACTCAGCAGCAGCTAAATCTGCATCAAATTCTTGTAATTTAGTGAGGTAGTCACTACTTTGAATTTTACCATTATAGACATCGCTGAGAAGAGCAGCACTTTCAGTCCAGAATGTAGTCATTTGGCTAAGTTTTGGAGTAACTACAGTGTAGTCAGATGATGATGCCATCTTGATGACTGCTTGTGCCAATTCATTTGATTGAACAGTATCAGATTCTTGAACTTCTTTGTTCGCTGGAATGATGTTACGTCCTTCGTAAGTGAATTGGTTTTCTTGACTTTCTGCACTAGTCAACATTGAAGCGAGTTTGTAAGAAGCAGCGATACGGTCTGTATCAGAACCTGCAGGGGCTTGGTTTACAGCGAAAAGTTTAACACCAAGGAAAGCTTTTTGTTGAACAGTGTTACCACCGATTGTTACAGTTGGGTAAACAGCAATACCGAGATTTTCTTCACCGATAGCTTCTTGAGCGGCTGACAAATCCCATGGTCCAGATTCGATAGCAGCAACACTACCATCACCAAATTTAGACATAGCATTTTCAGCTGTTAGGTTAACAAATCCGCTGTTTGAATTTTGGTCTGAAATCCATTGGAGAACAGATACACCAGCTTCGTTACCCCAGTTTGTACCATCAACTGTTTCACCGTCTTCTCCGAATAATGTATCACCAACTGACATGAAAAGTGGGGCAGTAGCATAAGCATTCATTGCTTTGAAAGTAGCACCAAATGTTGCTTTGCTTGTAATTGTTTCGTAGTTAGTAACATCTTCTTCAGAAAGTTTAGATTTGTTATAGAAGAGAACTTGTGATTCGATACCGAATGGGAAAGCGTATGTTTTACCATTGTATTGAGCACCAGCAACGGCTTGGTCAGTATCGTTTTCAGCAATTTCAGTAGCGTATTCGTCTGGGACTTCTTGAATGACACCAGATTCAACTAATTGACCGAGCTGATCGTGTGGGAGTGAAAAGACATCAGCTGCTTTTTCTGGGTCTTTCTTAACATTTTCTTGTGCTTTTGAATCGTTTGATTCAACCACTTTTACAGTGTAACCAGATTCGTCTTCAAATTGTTTAACGACTTCTGAGTAAGATTCTTTAGCACCTGTTGGAACCCATAATTTAATAGTCTTGCTTGAAGAGCTTGAGCTATTTGATGAGGAATTTGAGCAAGCGACTAATACGCTACCTGCAAGTGTTAGACCTGCACCAGCAAGGACCATTTTTTTCCATGTGTTCTTCTTCATGATTTCCCCTCCTAGAGAAAGTTTAGTAATATTATTTTTTACAGTTATATTATGCAACCGTTTGCAGATATTGTCAAGCGTTTTTTTCGAAAAAGTTTAAAAAATTTGAGCTTTCAAACCAAAAAAATGTCAAAAAAGCTAGAAATAAAGCGGTTTCTTGCTAATATAAAATTTTAAAAATAAATTTTGACAGAAATTTGTGAAATAACAAGGCAAACAATTGCAGATTTCCTACTTTTCTGTATAATAGGGAATAAAACAAGAGATTTAAAGTAAAGCCTTGTCAGTACTGAAAAACTATTATAAAATGAAAGGGTAAAAGGAGACTTAGATGGTTACAATTAAAGATGTAGCGGCTAAAGCTGGTGTCAATCCTTCGACAGTTAGCCGTGTTTTAAAAGACAATAAATCCATTTCTCAGAAAACAAAAGACAAAGTTCGGAAAGCGATGGCAGAACTTGGTTATGTGCCCAATGTTGCTGCGCAAATGTTAGCAAGCGGTTTGACTTATAATGTCGGATTGATTTTTCCGCCATTAGTTACACCAGACCGTTTGAATGAGCCTTTCTTCATGCAAATTTTGTCAACTATTACAAGTGAAGCTAAACTTAACGATTTTACGGTATCTATCGCCACAGGGATGACAGTTGAAGAACTTGAAGAACAAGTTAAATTGATGTACCGTCAGAAGCGTGTAGATGGTTTTATTATCTTATATTCTGATCCAGAAGACCCCGTTCGTAAGTACTTAATGGATAATGACGTGCCATTTGTTATCGTTGGGGCACCAGAAGGATTTGAAAATGATATTACTTATATTGATAATGACAACCAATTAATGGGGAAAAAAGCAGTAGAGTACCTTTATCAAAAAGGACATCGTGAAATCCTCTTTGTGACAGACGATTTAAAATCTGAAGTATCTTCTGAACGTTACTTTGGTTACCTACGTGGTATGGAAAGACTAGGGCTTAATAGTAGTAAAGCTCTGCTATTTGACCGTAGAGACCCGATGGTGCTAGAAGAACTGATTAAGAAAATTGAAGAAAGTAAAGCAACCGCTTTGATTGTGATTGCAGATACAATTTCTGTTCGAATCACGCAGTTCTTATCTTATTATCAATTGAGTGTGCCTGATGATATTTCGATTATTACTTTCAATAATTCAGCTTACTCAACATTGGTACACCCTTATTTGACAACGTTTGATATTAATGTTTCAAATCTCGGACGAACAAGCTTTAGAAGACTTATCGAATTAATCAAGTCACCAAAGACTGCGATTACGGAAAAAATTATTGTTCCATTCACGTTGAAAGAACGTGAGAGTGTTCGTCAGTTACATGTTAAGGATTAAGCAAAAATTTTTAAGGCTTCAAAAGCCTTGTTTTTAATAGTTATTTCGCCTTATCAGCTAATCATTTTTAGTTGGTAGGGCGATTTTTTTATAAATATTTTTGAGAAAAAGATTGACTTACGCAAACGGTTGCGTTATAATTTGCAGTGTAAAGATAGTTGATAAAGGAGAATACGTATGAAAAAACGTGCAAGTGGTGTATTGATGCATATCACATCACTACCCGGAAAACAAGGGGTGGGAACATTTGGACAAGAAGCCTATGACTTTGTTGATTTCTTAGTTGAAACTGACCAAACATACTGGCAAATTCTACCACTAACAACGACAAGTTATGGTGACTCCCCTTATCAATCATTCTCAGCTACTGCGGGAAACACACATTTGATTGACCTTGAACTGCTTAGCGAACAAGGTTACCTTGATAAAAAAGATTTTGAAACCGTTGATTTTGGTGATGATTTGGAGTCTGTTGACTATGCTCGTATCTTTGAAGCTCGTCGTCCGATTTTAGAAAAAGCTGTCAAAGGCTTTTTGAGCCAAGAAGAAAATGTCGAAAAATTGGCTGCCTTTGAAAAAGAAACAACTTGGCTACAAGACTTTGCTGATTTTATGGCAATCAAAGAATTTTTTGATAACAAAGCTTTGCAAGAATGGGATGATAAAGCGGTGGTTAGAAGAGAAGAAAAAGCTCTTGAAACTTACCGAGCTAAACTAAAAGATGCCATTCTCTACCATAAAGTGACACAATATTTCTTCTACCAACAATGGGCTAATTTAAAAGCTTATGCTAATCAAAATGGTATTGAAATTATTGGTGATATGCCAATTTATGTTTCAGCTGACAGTGTTGAAGTTTGGACAATGCCTGAACTTTTCAAAGTAGATGCTGATAAACAACCACTTTGTATTGCTGGTGTCCCTGCAGATGATTTCAGTGATGACGGTCAACTTTGGGGAAATCCAATCTATGATTGGAAAAATCATGCGAAAACCAACTACGCTTGGTGGATTCACCGTATTAAAGAAGGAATCAAATTATATGATTTACTTCGTATTGACCACTTCAAAGGTTTCTCAGATTATTGGGAAATTCGTGGTGATTACGAATCAGCAAATGACGGTAGCTGGCAACCAGGACCAGGACGTGATTTGTTTGATGTTGTGAAAAAAGAACTTGGTGAGCTTCCGATTATCGCTGAAAACCTTGGATACATCGATGCTAAAGCTGAAAAATTGTTGACAGATACAGCTTTCCCAGGAATGAAAATCCTTGAATTTGGCTTCTATGACACTGAAGGAAAGAGTATTGATGCACCTCATAACTGCAATAAAAATAGTGTGGCTTACAACGGAACGCACGATAACGAAGTGGTTAACGGTTGGTATGACAATTTGACTGATGACCAAAAGGCATTTGTGAATGCTTATACTCATCGTCATGAGGGTGAACCAATCACACAAGCTATGCTTCGGACATTATTTGCAACGGTTAGTGATGTGGCAATTGCAACTATGCAAGATTTGTTGGATAAATCAGCTGAAAGCCGCATGAACATTCCAAATACTGTTGGTGGCAACTGGCAATGGCGTATGCTTAAGGAAGATTTGACAGATGAACGTAAAGCTTTCTTGAAAGACATCACAGCACTTTATTGCCGTAAAAATACATTTAAAACAACTATTAAAGAAGAAAAGGAAACTAAAAATGACAACTAATTTTACAAACTATCTCCAAACAAAAGGTCAGTCACTTGCTGAATTGACTAACGAAGAAATCTATGTTGCGCTTTTGCACTATGTTAAAGAATTAGCAGCTGAAAAGCCTAAAAATACTGCAAAACGTAAAGTTTACTACATTTCTGCTGAATTCCTTATCGGAAAACTTTTGTCAAATAACCTTATCAACCTTGGTATTTACAAAGATGTTAAAGCTGAATTAGCAGCGGCAGGTAAATCAATTGCTGAAGTAGAAGATGTTGAACTTGAACCATCACTTGGTAACGGTGGACTTGGTCGTTTGGCATCATGTTTCATCGATTCAATGTCATCACTTGGTATTAACGGTGAAGGTGTTGGTCTTAACTATCACTGCGGACTTTTCAAACAAGTTTTCGTTGATAATCAACAAGAAGCAGAAGCTAACTACTGGATTGAAAAAGATTCATGGCTTGTGCCAACTGATATCAGCTATGATGTGCCATTTAAAGATTTTACATTAAAATCTCGTCTTGACCGCATTGATGTTTTGGGTTACAAACGTGACACTAAAAACTATTTGAACTTGTTTGATATTGATGGTCTTGATTATGGTTTGATTCATGACGGTATTTCATTTGATAAGACTGAAATCAAGAAAAACTTGACACTCTTCCTTTATCCAGATGATTCAGATAAAAATGGTGAATTGCTCCGTATTTACCAACAATACTTTATGGTTTCAAATGCAGCGCAATTATTGATTGATGAAGCTATCGAACGTGGGTCAAACTTGCATGACTTGGCTGATTACGCTTATGTGCAAATCAACGATACTCACCCATCAATGGTTATCCCTGAACTTATCCGTCTTTTGACTGAAAAACATGGTATTTCTTTTGACGAAGCAGTATCAATCGTGAAAAATATGTTTGGTTACACAAACCACACTATCTTGGCAGAAGCACTTGAAAAATGGCCTCTTGATTACCTCAATGAAGTTGTTCCACACTTGGTAACTATCATTGAAAAATTGGATAAATTAGTTGCTAGTGAATACAGTGACCCAGCAGTTCAAATCATTGACGAATCAGGTCGTGTTCACATGGCACACATGGATATTCATTTCTCAACATCTGTCAATGGGGTAGCTGCGCTTCACACTGAAATCCTTAAAAACAGTGAGTTGAAACCATTCTATGATATTTATCCTGAAAAATTCAACAACAAAACAAACGGTATCACATTCCGTCGTTGGCTTGAATTTGCTAACCAAGATTTGGCTGATTACATCAAAGAACTTATCGGCGATGACTACTTGACTGATGCGACTAAGCTTGAAAAATTACTTGCTTTTGCTGATGATGAAGCAGTTCATGCGAAATTGGCTGAAATTAAACACAATAACAAACTTGCTCTTAAACGTTACCTCAAAGAAAATAAAGGTATTGAACTTGACGAAAACTCAATTATTGATACACAAATTAAACGTTTCCACGAATACAAACGTCAACAAATGAATGCTCTTTATGTTATTCATAAATACCTTGAAATCAAACGTGGTAACTTGCCAGAACGTAAGATTACTGTTATTTTTGGTGGTAAAGCAGCACCTGCTTACATCATTGCCCAAGATATTATTCATTTGATTCTTTGCTTGTCAGAAGTGATTAACAACGACCCAGAAGTGAATCAATACCTCAACGTTCATTTAGTTGAAAACTATAACGTTACCGTTGCTGAACACTTAATCCCTGCAACAGATATTTCTGAACAAATCTCTCTTGCTTCAAAAGAAGCTTCAGGTACTGGTAACATGAAATTCATGCTTAATGGTGCATTGACTCTTGGGACAATGGACGGTGCCAACGTCGAAATTGCTGAATTGGCAGGAATGGATAATATTTATACATTTGGTAAAGATTCTGATACTATCATTGACCTTTATGCGACAGAAGGTTATGTATCAACTGATTACTATGAAAATGACCCAGTTATCAAAGAAGCAGTTGACTTCATCGTTAGTGATGAATTGGTGAAACATGGTAATGCAGAACGTCTTGAACGTCTTTACAATGAATTGATTAACAAAGATTGGTTCATGACACTTATTGACCTTAAAGAATACATTGCTGTTAAAGAACAAATGCTTGCTGACTACGAAGACCAAAAAGTTTGGATGACAAAAGTCGTTAAAAATATCGCTAAAGCTGGATTCTTCTCATCAGACCGCACTATCGAACAATACAACGACGAAATCTGGCACAGCAACTAAAGCTAAACTGAACGATGTGAAAAGATGGTAAAAAGGCTGAGAAATCAGCCTTTTTGCTATTTTATACAAAAAAGTAGCGAAAATGTTGAATTTTTATAAATTTATACCTTGACATATGTATAAATATAAAATATAATGTATACATATCAAAAAGAAAAGAGAAAAATGATTATGAAGGTAAGTAAATTATTTGGTGGTTTAACAGTAGCGGTAGCTTCGCTTTTTCTATTGTCAGCTTGTGGCTCTAGTAGTTCAAAAGATACATCATTATCAGATGTAAAAGACAAAGGAACACTTGTCGTAGCGATGAATCCAGAATTCGCTCCATTTGAATTTAAAACATTGGTTGATGGCAAAGATACTATTGTTGGTGCGGATGTTGAGATTGCTAAAGCTATCGCAGATGAGCTTGGTGTTGATGTAAAATTCTCATCTATGTCATTTAACAATGTTCTTGCAAGTCTTCAATCAGGTAAGGCAGATATTGCTATTTCAGGAATTTCAGCAACAGCAGAACGTAAGAAAGCTTATGACTTTTCAGACTCTTATTACGAATCTGAAAATGTTGTTCTTATCAGAAAGACAGATGTTGATAAATATACAGATACAGATTCATTAGATGGTTTGTCAGTTGGGACTCAAAAAGGAACCATTCAAGAAACAGTTGCTTCTGAACAATTAACAGGTGCTAAAGTTGTTTCATTGACACAAAATAGCGAAATGATTAATGAATTGAAAAATTCACAAATTGAAGCTGTTGTCCTTGAAAAACCAATTGCAGAAGGTTATGTGGCTAATAATAGCGACCTGACTATTTCAAATATCACTTTAACCTCTGATGATGCTGACGCTTATGCGGTAGCTCTTCCAAAAGGAAGCACAAAACTTAAAAATAAAATTAACAAAGTCATCAAAAAATTAAAAGAATCTGGAGAAATTGACCAATTCATCCAAGATGCTTATGCTTTGTCAACAAGTGATTCTAGTGATTCAGATGATTAAGGAGATATTATATGAAAAAGTTTTTTAGGAGTTTAATTTTATGTATAGTAGTAGGAAGTTTGGCGGCTTGTTCTTCGCAAACAGGAACAACAAAGAAAAGCATTCAAGATAAAGGAAAAATTGTTGTAGCAACAGAATCAGAATTTGCGCCATTTGAATTTAAAACTTTAATTGATGGCAAAGATACGCTTGTTGGTGCGGATATTGAACTAGCAAATGCTATCGCTGATGCTTTAGATGTTGACGTTGAATTTTTAGTGATGTCCTTTAATAATGTCTTGGCTTCAGTAACTTCTGGTAAAGCAGACATTGCCATTGCTGGTATTTCAGTAACAGATGAGCGCAAAAAAGCTTATGATTTCTCCGATGCTTATTATGAAGCTGAGAATGTTGTTATCATTAAGAAATCAGATGAAGCAACTTATACATCAACAACAAGTTTAGCAGGGAAATCAATTGGGGCTCAAAAAGGTTCTATTCAAGAAAATATTGCCAAAGACCAATTGCCAGATTCAAGTCTTGTTTCCCTAACGTCAAATGGTGAAATGATTAATGAATTAAAAAATAATCAACTGCAAGCTGTTGTTTTGGAAAAAGCGATTGCTGAAGGTTACGTTTCACAAAATGATGATTTGATGATTGCGGATATCACTTTGGAATCCGATGATACAGATGCTTATGCTGTTGCTTTTGCCAAAGGTACTGACCAAGATTTGATTGACTCAGTAAATGAGGTCATCAAAAAAGCTAAAGATTCTGGTGATTTTGATGCTTGGCTTGATAAAGCGGCTACCTACACACAAAGTAGTTCAAGTACAGATGAATGATGTAAAGACTGGGAGCTTTTTACTCTCAGTTTTTATATAATCATGATAAAATGATGATAATTAAGAAGAAAGTGCGTGAGGTTTTAAATGAAATTACCACGTTTTGGTGTTGAGGAATGGCTCAATGTCCACGAAAAATCAGCCACTTATGACATTGCAGGTGTCTCTATTGATGCACTGACATTGCAAGAATTATTTGATTTAGCAGGTGTTTCGTCAGAAAAATTCTACCAAGAACTTTTAGAGAAAAAATTAAATTATGGTTGGATTGAAGGTTCTCCTGAATTTAAAAGGGCGGTTAGTGATTTATACCAGTCGGTATCCGAAAATCAAATTCTTCAAACAAATGGTGCAACAGGCGCTAACATGCTAGTTTTGTATAGTTTGATTGAGCCCGAAGATCATGTGATTTCTATCTATCCAACCTATCAACAGTTGTATGATATTCCAAAGTCACTTGGTGCAGAAGTTGACCTTTGGCAGGTCAAAGAAGAAAATGCTTGGCTTCCTGATTTGGATGAGTTGCGCCAGCTCATTCGCCCAAATACCAAAATGATTTGCATTAATAATGCGAATAATCCAACGGGAGCTGTTATGGATGATGATTATCTGCGGGAGTTGGTTGCCATTGCAGAATCATGCGGGGCATATATTTTAGCAGATGAGGTTTATCGTCCATTCACGGATAAAAAAGTTTCTTCTATTATAGATTTGTACGATAAAGGAATTTCAGTTAATAGCCTTTCAAAGACTTTTTCCTTGCCAGGCATTCGTGTTGGCTGGGTAGCAGCTTGTGATGAAGTGACTGATATTTTGCGTGATTATCGTGATTACACAATGATTTGCGCAGGTGTTTTTGATGATATGGTAGCAACGTTAGCTCTCGAACACAAAACGGCTATCTTGGCACGAAATCGGAACATTATTAGAGAAAATTTAGCGATTCTTGACCAATGGATTGCCACAGAACCCAAGGCATCATATGTTCGTCCAGCAGAAGTCCCAACCTCTTTTGTGAAGCTTGATGTTAATGTTCCAATTGAAGAATTTTGTTTAACCTTGTTGCAAAAATATGGTGTTCTATTGGTTCCAGGAAATCGTTTTGATAGAGAAGGTTATGTCCGTTTAGGATATTCTTGTCACCAAGAAACACTAAAACAAGGCTTGCAATTATTATCCGCTTGTTTGAAAGAATTTTAAAGAATATAACCAATTTGTGAAATGAATTTTTATTCAAAAATACGTTGACGTATTGCAAAAAAATAGCTAAAATAGAGATAAGTTTAAGAAAAGAGAGAATAAATATGAAAATCAAAAAAATCTTATTAGGGTTTTTTGCGCTTATTTCTGTGTTGACTTTGGCAGCCTGTAGTTCGTCATCATCATCGAATGAAAATTTACAAGAGAAAATTGTCAAAAAAGGAAAATTAGTTGTGGCAATCAGTCCAGACTATGCACCATTTGAATTTAAAGCTTTGGTTGATGGCAAGGATACCATTGTTGGTGCTGATGTTGAGTTGGCACAAGCCATTGCTGATGAACTTGGCGTCGAGTTAGAATTATCATCAATGAGCTTTGATAATGTCCTGTCAAGCTTGCAAACAGGCAAGGCTGACATGGCAATTTCAGGTCTGTCATATACAGAAGAACGTGCAAAAGTTTATGACTTTTCAGATGCTTACTATGAAACAGAAAATGCTATTTTAGTTAATGCTAGTGATGTTGATAAGTATACATCAGTTGATAGTTTATCAGGGTTAAAAGTTGCTGTTCAAAAAGGAACAATTGAAGAATCATTGGCAAAAGACCAATTATCAGATTCAAACATTGTCTCTCTAACAGCGATGGGAGAAGCTATCAATGAATTGAAATCTGGACAAGTTCAAGCAGTTGACCTTGAAAAACCAGTAGCAGAGGGTTACCTTTCACAAAATTCTGACTTGGCTTTAGCAAGCTTTGCTCTTGAAACAGGTGAAGGAGATGCTAAGGCAGTAGCCATGCCAAAAAATAGCGGTAAATTGGTCAAAACAGTCAATAAAGTCATCAAAAAATTAGCCAAAGAAGATAAATACAAACAATACATTTCAGATGCAGCACAACTCACAGGTGATGCTGTTGATGATTAACGAAAAGCTGAGTTATCAGCTTTTTTTATTGCCTTGAAAAGCACAAAAAAGACGGCTGCATTAGCAGTCGCCTTTTTAGGAGATTATGAAAAAGAAAGTTTATTAGGATTGTTTATAGTATAGGAAGTTTTTCTTAAAAAAATCATAAGCAACACAAAAATATCACCGAAAAAATTTATGTATTTTACTACCCGTAAGTGTCTAGAGTTTTGGGAAATGAAAAATAAATAGAGAAAACCAAGGAGGAACGGAGAAATCTGTTCCTCCTTTTTCTGTTTCTAAATCAAAAAGAAAGGACAAAAAACAGTGGCTGATGAATTAGAACTCGTGATGGATATTGAAACTTTAGAAATTTTTGAAGTCATTTCTTCTGATGACAACAGTAAGGATTTAACACCATCAGAAGAAGTGGTAAAAGAACAAGTCTTTAATTCAACACCATATCACACTAATGTTGTTCAGTTGACGTTATTTGATGCTGTTAACCTAGCTAGTTTTGAAGATTCCTCTTAGCAAGGAATTAAGAAAGAATAGGAGTATATACAAATGACAAATTTTCAACTTCTTGTAAAAGAAAGTAATAAAAGCTTGACTGAAATAAGTCAAGAAACAGGCATTAGCTATTCAACATTAGGAAATTATAATCAAGGGACTAGAACTCCAAAGAAAGAGAACGCTAAAATCCTTGCGGACTACTTCGGGGTATCTATCCCTTACCTACTAGGACTTGATGATACACCAACACTAGTAAATCCAAGGGATACTATTCCAGCAAAATGGATTCAAGAGCTCTTTTCTATCAGTCACAAAAAATCTGAACTGCTACAGGAATATATGGAACTAGATAAAAGAGAAAAAGCTATTCTCAAACAGATAATGGAGAACTCAAATGCAACATGATTTAAAATGCCATCCAGACTATTTTGAAGCACTCAACGATGGTAGTAAAACTTTTGAATGTCGGTATAACGATCGAGACTTTAAAGTTGGAGATGAACTACTACTAAGAGAATACGATCCTAAGGAGGGTTACACAGCTCGTTGTATCGTGATGACAGTAACCTATGTCCTATCGAAGTTTATTGGCTTAAAAGATGGTTATGTGATTTTAGGAGTGAAACATGAGCCCATTGATTATTTTTAATATTAGTTTTGCTATGGTCTTTTATGCCATGTTTATTATTCGCTATTATCGCAGAGAACCCTCAGGACTTGTTTTAATTCTCTTTGTGATGAATATGGCCACATCTCTTTACTTGATTTTTAAACACTTTGGATTATTCTAAAAGACCAAAAATAAGGTTTAGTATTTCAATACTAAGATGCAAAAGAAAGGATAAGATATGACACCAATTGCTAAGTTAACTCAAAATTTACTTGTTGTTAATCTCATGGAACAGACAGGCTGGTCACGAGAAAGAGTCGTTAAGGCACTGGAGTTGATGGAGGCGGAAAAGACAATTTGTATTGCCGAAAATGGCAACTTGAGCTTAAGAGTTTTTGAGGGGTGAGATGATGAGTGGATTAGAACAATTTTCAGCCATTACACTAGAACAAATGCAGACATCTGAACGCTTTTTTCCGATGGCTTGGGTGCTGTGGGAGGGTGCTCATTATCAAAAGCTTAAGTCAGACTGCAAGGTATTATATAGCATGATGAAAAATCGTTTAGAACTCTCTGCTAAAAATGGCTGGGTAGATGAATTAGGACGTGTTTATATTGAATTTTCTAATGCAGAAATCCAACGGTATTTTAATTGCTCAAAACCGACGGCTATCAAACTGAAAAAAGATCTGTCAGACTATGGCTTAATTTATGAGTATAGTCAATTCTCAAATGCAGATGGTCAATTGGCTAACCGTATTTATATTGGTCAGGTCATGACTTATGATGCTGAAAAGTACAAACAAGAACGTTTGGAACGTCAAGAAAAAGCTTTCCAAAAACGTATCGAAAAACGCCAAAACAGCCCCCGTAAAAATAATTTACGGGGGGTGTCAAAAGATTTAACGGAGGCAGTTAATAATTTTGACCCGAATTATAAAGACTCTAGTAAAACTGATTCTAGTAAAGATAATTATAGTTCTAGAAAGGTTGAGCAAATTCGTCAGAATTTTGCTCAGCCTGCTGGAGCTGATTGTCATTCTTCCCAAAATCAATCGCTTAAGTACGTTCCCCCTAAATATTACTCATTGCTAAATGTCATTGCGGATCGTTATAACGGGAAGTTTTGTCAAATTGATCTTTTTTCAGGCGAATCTCAACACTATACCCTAACCCATCATCAGAAAATGAAGATTGGTCAGTATTTGACAGAAGAGTATGTCACCAGTCACGAAGTCATTGAGATGATTGAACGTATGCCTTATGACTGTGAACATCCTCTAGCTTATCTCATGAAGATGCTTGAGAACCTCAAAGAAGAACGGCGATTAGAAGCCAAAATCGTCGCGCATAAACAAGCTGAATTGAGGTACGGAGGTGGTAGCTGATGAATATTAATGATGATACTAAGTTAGATGCTGCGATTGAAGAACAGTATTCCTCGCAACATCGAAGTAAAGTCATAGTATTTCTCCGTCAGTTGAGTTGCTATTTGATTAATTTAGCATTACTCATCGGTTGCCATGTCCTAATCGTTTCTATGCTGATAGCGTTATTTCAGCAACATTGGCAAGCCAATTCACTTCCATTTTGGCAGTTAGTGAGAGAACACCTGTTTGAACAAAATGTTATCTGCCTAGGAATTATCCTAATGTTGATTAACTTAACGACACTTAATAGGAGTTAGGAGGTAAAAGAATGAAGTTTTTAAAGAAAGATAAAAGACCATTAATTCCTGATGATATTGAAGTTCAAAAGGACGGTTCTCAAGAATATCAAAAAGAGAAAGATGATAAGCCAAAAACTGAAACGGCTATTGTGAAAAGTATTTTATCAAAACGGCTAAAAAAGCGTTTGGAGGACATAGAAGACATGATTCAAAGAGCAGAAAGTCCAGCACAAGCTAATTGGCTTTCTCGTGATCTAGGTGATGAAAGGGCTGTTTTGATAGAAGAGCTGCGGCTGCTAAACTCCATACCTGATGTTCCTTGTACGGTACAGAGAGATAATTCAAAAGTTATTAAAATCAAAGAGCTAAACGGTAGCACTTTTGAATTATCTTTATCAAGACAGGTCTTGGGCGGAAGTATCTATCAGTTAAAGGATAGTGATTCTGGTCAAGTGGTTGAAATGATTGAGTCTGACTATCTGAATAAAGTTGAAAAAGCTTGTGTTAATGGCTATTTGATTCCAGATGACAATCTATCTGAAGCTTTAGAACAGTTGAGGAGGTTACAACATGACTAACAAAACATTTATCACCATTCCAAAATCTCTATTCGAAGATAACAATCTTAGCCATCAGGAACGTATGAAACGTGTTGAGGAACTGGTGAAACAGCAGTTAAAGAATAAGGGAGAACACTGATGATTGATTATCGTTTTCTAGCTATTGGTATTTTAGTTTGTTTCATCATTTTCGGATATTCATTATCAAAAGTGATACGTTACTTAGACTTATATCCATTTGGTTTAGGGTTTGCCTTTTCATTCCTTATCTTTGCGATAAGTGCTACGTCATTATTTGTTTGTGTTGTACACGGATTGATGCTCATGACCCCCAGCGCAAAAACTTACGTTAATCCATCAATCGTAACAACACAATATAAGGTGACACAAGTTAAAACGAATCTTGATAGTGATGAGAAGACGTATGAATTGACCTCCGAACAAGGGGATACAGAAACGTTGTCACCGTCATTACTTTCGATTCTAGGAGATGATAACCAGCTCTCAAAAGGGGATACACTTTTGAAAAAACAGTATACTGCTTCAAAAGCACAGTTTGGACTAGCTTACCGTTCAGGGAAGTTTAAAACGACTGAATGGTTCCTAGTGGATGAGTGATGAGAGAGGAGAGACACTGATGCTTAGTGTTGTATTTGTTATTACTAGTTTCACAGCTCTTGTTGGCATTACCTTGATTGCTATTGAAAGTCACAACGCCCCACTTATGGCAGATGATGAAATGACTGTCATCGTAAAGGAGGATTAATCATATGACGCCTTTTAATCAAAAAGCACTTGAAATTTTAAAAAATACTGCTGTTTTAGCTCAACGGACAGAACTGGAAGAGCTCATTGTGATGGCTACAACGGAAGCAGAGGATGATAGCGTGATAACAGTCATGACCTCAAATCCAGTGACTTCCTTGGTTAAGCTTATCACAATAGTCACAAGCACAGCAGAACAATTAGGAACCTTGTTGGCATCAGATACTGAGAGCTTAGAGGTATTGAAAAAAGAAAGCGAGAAGCTCCAGCAATCACTCGCTAAATTATAACGAGAAGGGAGAAAACATGGGACTCTTTACCAATTCTGATAATATGGCTCATCACTATTCGGAGGCTAAACCAGTAGAACCAATTGAAATGTTAGTGGAGTATCACGACTCTACGAAAGAAACCATCACTATTACTTATAATCTTGAAGAGCTTCAAGAAGCTGTTGCCCGTTCCTTTGAATCTGGAGTATGTATAAATTTTGTCTCGGCTAACCCACCTTTTTTCATCAATCCAAGATGGATTAAGAAAATCACGTTTAGAAAAGCGACTAACTAATAAATCTATCAAAACATGAATGCTTGACCTAGGCAGGTCACTAAACTACCTCTGTTCTTTGACAATAATATAGTTCCACCGACCTGATCAGCGAAGCCTAGGGAATAACAATGTATAAGGAAGGCGGTGTAACAGTCTTTTACGAAAGGCATATCCTGGCTTCAGCTTCAATGAAGAAGTTATGAGTAGTTTAACTCATGCGTTTCAGCGGATAGGAATTTACCTACATAAGCAAAAAGAAAAGGAGTTTGTCATGACAAACTTAAAAAAATCTTTTGATAGACCAGAAATGACACTATCAGATTTACGTCTTCTTGGCAAACAAGGTGAAGCTATTCTTTACCTTGTTGACGGAAGGCAGGCCATTGTCAGACCAAAATTTGCAGTAGTGCAAGAAAAACGAATGGTTAATGGCAATTGGCAGGTTGTTAGTGAAGAGATTCTCCGTTTTCACGAAATTTATTCGGCAATTCTAACCGTCAAGCGAAAACACTTTATCATTGCTGAGAGAATTAATCGAAACGGAGATAATCTTCTTGTGTTAACAGGAGTTGGCTATCATCGCCAACGAAATTTATTTTACGAGGAGGACACAGATGAAAAAGATTAAAGCAGTCGCTTTATTTTCAACAGCTATTTTAGCAACCGCTTCAGGAGTTTATGCGGATGAGATTATTTCAGATGGAACCACTTCACCCTCAACAGAGCAAGTGACACCATCAACAAATAATTCAGAAGTTATTGTTCCTGATGATGGGTCAACCACACCATCAACTGATACAGGCTCTTCAACGGAACCGACAGTTCCAGTTGATCCAACAGTGCCTTCAACTGATGATAGTACAGGGAATAACAGTTCAACAAATCCAGGAACTAGTGAGGATGAACCAAGTAATCCAGGTTCTGAACCGACAGATCCTGAGACACCAGCTGAACCAACAGAACAACCTGGTGACGTAGAAGTTCCAACTACTGATGGTGGTAAAGCTACAGTCGTACCTGATACAAGCGTTCCAACTAATAATCCAAGTATTACAGCGGAGACAGCTCAAAATGCTGGTGCTTCACAAGTTGGTACAACGTCAACAGTGACTGGTCAAGTGGTACGAGATGTGACTCGTAGTAATCCTGTAACGCTTTACAATGGTGCGAGTCTTGTTGATATTCGTGATGGTTTCGTAATACTTTCATCAGGTGAAAAAGTGACGCCAGAATCAGTTGGCGTAACGGCAAACGCTGATGGTACTTACACAGCTAAAACGATCCAAGGTGACATGGTAACTTTGCCACATACTGGTGAAAAAAATACAGCTGGCTTATCAGCTATCGGTTTCTTCTTGATGTCTCTTTTAGGAGTTACCTCTTGGAAAAGACGTCAAAAACATAAAATTTAATCTTCAGAACATTAGAAAAAGTAATAAAATAAAGGAGTAAAAGAGAAATGACAGTTAAAGGAGTAAAGGATGTTATGCATAAAGCAAAAGTAGTTACAGCTACAGCAACATTAGTAGCAGGTTTAGGAGTGGCTTCTCACGTTAATGCAGATGAGGTTGATCTTTCATCTACAACCCAAAATTCTGAAGCGCAAGCCAATCAAGCAGAAAACAATGTCACTAAAGCAGATGTCGATGCTGCTAAAGCTAATCTTGATATAGCTAATCAAGCGGTTAACGATCAAAAACAAGTTGTTAATGGTGCAGCAACAGCTGCTGATGAAGCTCAATCAACATATGATCAAGCCCAACAATCAACTAATGAGGCTCAAAATCTTGTAGATCAAGCAACACCAGAAAATATTGCTAGTGCACAAGATGATGTTAACTCGGCTCAAGAACAAGTTTCTCAAGATGATAATGCTGAAAGAGTGGCTGAAAATACAGTTGCTCAAGCACAAGAAGCAGTCAATAATCAAACAGAAGTTGTTAACTCAGCTCAAACAGCGGTCGATGCAGCTCAATCAGACGTTGAAGCAGCCCAAAAAGATGTTAACGATAAGCAAGCTATCTTAGATGGCACAGGTCAAGCTGAAATTATTGCCAATCGTGATAAAGCACAAGATGATGTTAACTTAGCTCAAAATCAAGTAGCCCAAGCTGAATCTGATTTAACAAAAGCACAAGAAGCAGATGCTAACCGTCAACAAGTGATTGACAACGCTCAAAAGGCCGTTGATGCCGCTAATCAAACTGTTACGTCAAGCAAATCAGATTTAGCTGCTAAAACAGCACAAGCTAATCAAACACAAGCTACTGAAGATGCCAAACAAGCCGATGTTGCCACAGCGCAAAAAGATGTCAATGATAAACAAGCTATTTTAGATGGCACAGGTCAAAAAGCTATCTTGGACGAAGCTGAAGCTGCAAAGAATGATGAAGCCAGTAAACAAGCTAATTTGTCAGCTGCTCAATCAGCTTTGAAACAAGGGCAAGAGGCAGATGCTAAGCGCCAACAAGCGATTGACAACGCTCAACAAGCCGTTGATGAAGCCAATCAAACTGTTACGTCAAGCAAATCAGATTTAGATGCTAAAACAACTAAAGCCCAACAAACGGAACAGGCTTTAGCCAATGCTCAATCCGCATACAAAACAGCCGAAAATGATTATAAGGCGATTAACACGATCACATTAAGTGAAGATTATATTAGACTTCTTAAGCAATCATATACAGCTAACACTTTACAGGAACGTCAACAAGCGTTAGAAGAATTAAAATTGAAAAATAATGACTTAAAACCTGAGTATGTTTTTAAGCCTAATTCAAATGACGATAAACATATAGTTGATCTCAATAATTTGAGTTTAAATCAATTAACGGAATTAAGTCTATTTGCTTCTGACTTAGTTAATCAAATTAGACAACAAATTGGATCAGCAAGCACAGTGGTAACTGATTCATCTGTTGGTTTTGCGAAAAAGGTTACTGAAAATTACATTTTGGATAGTTGGGATATGGCAAAAGGCCACGATGCATCTGCAGTCAATAATGCGGCAAAATATTATGGTTTAAGTACTTCTACTGAACAGTGGGAGAAACAAGGCTTGCAATACTATGAAAATTGGGCTGGTTTGACACGTAATAGTAAACCTACTATGGTGGATTTAAAAGCAGACATATATGATGCTATTTATCGATTTATGTTTGAAGGTGATGAGTATGATCATGCGTCTAGTATTGCTGGTATTAGAGCTGCTAATACTACAACTGTTACTTATTTAGGTATCGGATTTACAAGTTTAAGCACTGGTCGCTTTGATGGAGTACATTTCCTTCTTGTTGGAGATAATTATGTCAAAAATGCTCAAAATAATAATTTTAGTACAACAGTTATTGAAAACCTAAAAACATCTGAGAAAGTTACTACTACATATAACACAGCTAAAGCAGATTTAGAAGCTAAAGTAGCAACTAACAACAGTGCTCAATCAGCTCTAAGTGCTGCTCAAAATAGCTACAATACTGCGCTTTCTGCTAACACTAAAGCTCAGCAAGTTTTAGTTGAAGCACAATCAGTGACTGTTCAGACTCCGACTGCTCAAGCTAATCTTGCATCAGCAGAGACAGCTTTAACTAAAGCACAAGAACGTTTAACAAAAGCGAATAAAGCAGTTGAAGACTTGAATGCTGACATTAAAGCGAGACAAGAAGCATTAACTTCTGCTAAAGCAGTGCTAGCAACTGCCCAATCAGAATTAGCCAAAGCAAAAACTGACAATAATGTGGCACAAGAAGTTAAAAATAATGCTCAAACAGTTTATGATAATGCAGTATCAAACTTGTCATCAGTAAGTACAGCATTAACACAAGCACAGTCAGTAGCTATTCAAATGCCAACCGCAAAAGCAAATCTAGTATCTATTAAGGTAACATTGAAACAAGCTCAGGACAACTTAGTTTCAGCTCAAAAAGCAGTAGATGACTTGACTGCTGATATTAAAGTTAAACAAGCTAATCTAGTATCTGCTAAACAAGTTCTTTCTACCAAACAAGCGACATTAGCTACTAAGCAAGCAACTCTTGCGACTGAACAAAATCGTCTAGCAAGTTTGCAAACCAGTCTTGTAACTGCTCAGGCAAATGTTCTTAAGGCAAAAGAAAATGTTGTTACTGCTAAAGACAACCTTACTAAAGTTCAAACTTATTTGACTCGCTTACAAAATGCACCAGTATTATTAGCACAAGCTCAAGCACAAGAAGTAACCGCAAAAGCCAACTTGTTAGCTGCTCTTGATACCTTAGAAGCAGAATTACTGAAACTAAAAGATTTGCAAGTTAAACAAGCAGCAGCACAGGCGGTCTATGATACGACTTCAAAAGCTTATCAAACCATGCTTGATGCGCAAGAAAAACAACGTTTGCAAGATGAATACAATGCGATTATCGCTCAAGGTAAAACACCTGTAGCGATTGTTGATGCAACAGGTAAAATTGTCAGTTATCAAGCTGAAGATCCTCAGACAGTTACTCAATCGTCAACAGTTAAATTAACATCATTTAAAGCTCCAGCCAAAGCAGTTGAAGAAGTCTCAGCTGTTACAGCTAGCGCACTCCCAATGACTGGTGAACATAGTTCAGTACTTGTTGCTCTACTTGGTTGTCTCATGACGATTTGGGGCTTAGTAGGTGTTCGTAGAAAAAATAATTAATCAAAAAGCAAAAACTCTATGGTTTATCATCATAGAGTTTTTGCTTTATGCATAACATCCTTTACCTCTTGACCTAGGTAAGTCAGAAAACTGCCTGTCTTTTACTCTTTATATCCTTTAATTTAAATGACCTGAACATGTCTCTAAACTGTTCATTTTTTTATGGTTAAAATTTGAAAGAAAGTCATAGGAGGATAGAATGACACAATTTATTCAAAAAGGACACGGTTACTTCCGTAAAAGCAAAGCTTATGGTTTGGTTTCTGGTATCGCTTTAGCAAGCGCAGCAGGTGCACTACTTGTAACAACATCAGTCTCAGCTGATGAGGTAACAGATACTGTTAATGCTCAACCAGATGTCACAGTTGTTTCAGATAGTAATGCAACTAATTTATCAGAAACACAAGCAGAGAATAGCCAATCACACACTGATTTAACGAATCAGTCTGGTGAACAAACTGGTCAATTAACTGAAACAGTAACATCGGATAGTTTAGACCAATCGGTAACAGATGCAAAACAAGCTGGTGTAGAAGTTGATGAAAATGGAACGGTCACTCATTCTAGTTATGCGGATGCTCAAGCAGATTTAGCGAAACAAAAAGAAGCGGTTGACCAAGCAACTGAAACCCAACAAGCCGTTGATAGTGCGAAAGCCACAGCAGAAGAAGCGGCAACAGCAGCTGGTGTTGACGTTTCAACTGAAGCAAGCAGTCAAGCAAAAACGTATACTTCAGTTGATGAAGCACAATCAGATGCTCAAACGCAAGTTGATCATCTTTCTGAAGTGACTGAAGCTCAAACACAAGTTAATGACCAACTACCTAAGGCGGTTGAAGCTGCTACAAAATCAGGTGTTAAGGTTACTGTAAAAGCTGGCGCTAAAACAAGTGATGCCACACAAGCCATTAAAAAACTAGCAGATCAAGTTGCTAGTCTACAAAAAGCTCAAGCTACACAGACTACAATTACTAACACAATGGCTCAAGCATTTGAAGACGCTAAAAAAGTGGGTGTTACTATCAATACCACTAGTTCAAAATCTTATGATGATTTAGCCCAAGCATTAGCGGATGCACAAGCACAGGTTGCTAAACTCACTGAATTTAAAGAAACCCAAGCTAGTGTAGATAAAGCTGTTAAACAATCAGCTGATAACGCTAAAGCTTCAGGAGTAACCGTTTCAACTGGCGAAACCAAAACGTATACTTCGGTTGATGAAGCTAAAGCTGATAGTGCTAAACAAACATCAAGCTTAGATAATGCGGCTGAAACGCAAAAAGAAGCTGATCAAGTCATTTCGGATCTAACTCAAAAAGCCCAAGAAGCTGGTTTAGACTTGACAAAAGGGGATTCCAAATCTTATAGCTCAATTAATGAAGCTAAACAAGATCTTGCCAAACAAGAACAAGCCTTGAAAGTTGCGCAAGCAGCTAAAACGCAAGCTGAAACGACCAACTCAGTCAATAAAAAAGCAGCACAAGCAGCTCAAGATAAAGCAAATCAATTGGTTTCTGATGCGATTTCAAAAGCTCAGGCTTTAGGAACAACGGTCACAACATCTGGAACGATTGAAACAACCGTAGAAGAAGCTCAGAAGATTGCTCAAGAGCAAGTTGATAAAATCAATAAAACGGTGGCAAAAAATCAGGCAGCACAAGCTGACTACGATAAGAAAAAAGCGGAGATTGATGCTCAGAATGCAGAAATTGCCAAACAGAATGCAGCCGCACAAGCCAAATATGAAGAAGAGTTAGCCGCTCAGAAGGATGGTTATCTTTCTGTTCCAAGTTCACAATCACTGATTTTTCAATCAGAACCTAATGCCCAAAATACCATTATTAAGAGCGATGGTACAGTCATTACGAGTGATAGTACAGAAGATACTCGTGTCGTCTTACATAAAGGTGAAAGTCTTACAGTAACTTACACTAATCTTGAAAATTCATCTTATGCTGGGACTAAGATTTCAAAAGTTGTTTACACTTATACCGCTAAAGATGATACGGATGGGTTACACATTAATCATAATCCTAACGTTACGGTGACTTTCTATGGTGCTGATTTTGCTTTAGCAGACGCTACAGGTGAACAGACTGGGGCTTGGAGTAGCCATTTAGGAATGGCTATTCAATTTTTTGATGAAAATGGACAGGTTATTTCATTTACCAAAGATAATCCAGCTTTAATCGCTTTTAATTCTCTAAACCGTACTAAAGTTTATGCTGGTTCTGGTTATGGAGAATCGATTCAAAACTTATCATCAAATATTGAAGTTGAGACCATTAATGGCTCAAGTATTGTCTATGAGAATGGTGTCTTACATGCTTCAGGCTATAACGATTATAAATCAAACGGGTCACGCTTTGAAGCTAATCCAGCTTCTGGAGATTCTGACTTCTGGGATGGTGATAATCAAGCAAATCGTTGGTACGGAGCAGCAGTTGGGATTGTTAAGAGTGGCGATACGATTTCCTTTGATATTGTGATGGATGCTGGTTCAGATGCGGAACGTCATCAATACGGTCAGTATTGGTTTGCTTTTTCATCTAACATTGCGTCAGTTACACCACCAAAATATCGTCCAGATGTTCCGAATGATATTACTCCTCCAACCCCTGAATCTGTTTCTGTTCAAGACATTCATATCACAGCAGATCAAGTCCCTGTTCCTACAAGTGTCACACTTCATGATGTTAACGTTCAAGCTGAAACGCATGCTATCAAACTTGAAACAGAAGTAGGCCCAATAACAGTTGAAACAGAAGTGACACCACCAGCTCTTTCAGCAACTGTTCATGATATTACCCTTAAAACAGCGGTTCATCCCGTTGAAGTGACTCAAAAACCAACGAATGAAAAAGCCGTTACTAACAATGACAATATTGATATTAATGGTAAGACAGTTGCGAAAGGCTCAACAGTTAAATGGGTGCTTAAAAATAACAACTTATTAGCAGGTCGTGAGGAATTGACTGCTGTTGTGATGAATGATCCATTCCCAGCAGGTTTTGAAGTGGATAGTGAAGCGACAGCTGAGGCAAATGCGGATTACTACACCCTTAAAACAACTGAAGATGGTTTATATCAACTTGTTGGAACGGCTAAACTGTTGTCACTTCTAAACGCTCATCGTGATCAAGATGTTGAAGTCCCTGGTTTTGTCTTTGTAGGTAAACCATTAAATGACAAGGCTCATTATGATAATGCTTTTGAAACCATTTACTCAACTGCTAAAGGCTATTATAAAGTGGTGTCAAATATTCCTTCAATCGACACGCCAGATAATCCAAATCCAATGAAAACAGTCACTGATAAAGCAGGTAGCGATATTGATGGGAAAACTGTCTTTGATAAAGATGTTACCTTCCATTTGACAACAGATTATAGTCCTTATGTCAATACCATTGTGGATGTCGAAACTATGGCTAAAGCCGCTGGTATCTATGATGATACGGATGATGCCACTGTCAAACCTGACGTGAGAAAAGCTACTGTAATAGATAGCAAAGGTAATGATATTACCGCCAAAGGAACATTTTATGATATTGAAGCAGGTCAGCCAATTCCAGCTGAAATTCAAATTTTCCTAGATGGTGCTCATCTGACGCCAAATGGTGAATTTGTCGTTTGGATTCCAAATGATCTCACAGACTACTACCAAAACTATGTCTTAACAGGCAATAATGTGACGGTTAACCTACCAGTAGAAGTGATCGCTCAACCAGGTGAAAAAGCTGAAAACCAATTTGTTCAAGTAGAATTTTCAAACGGTTATTCCTCTAACCTAGTCTTTATTACTATTCCAAATGAAACCGCTCAAAAACATGCGATAGATAAAAATGGAACAGTACTAGACGGTCAAAAAGTACCATTGCACCAGGTCTTTAACTACCTATTGGATGGCGTAACGGTTACAAAAGACCATGACACCCTCTGGCAATATGATGGTAAAGATAAGCTAGACCTTGCACATGACCGTTATACAGGAAATTGGAAAGGCGTCATCACTGGTACTGAATACACTGCTAAGGGAGATATGACCTTACCTTATGATGTCATTACTGAAGATGGTAATCTTATTAAAGCAGGTGATACGATCACAGCTGGAACCAGCTATCACTTTATCTTTGAGTTTAATCAAGATACTAACGATGACTTTATTAATCAAATTGTTAAAGTCACTTGGGATGCTGAAAAAGGCGAATGGACGTACAGTATCGATAAAGACTTCCTCAATTCTTTAGGTGTTGAAGGGACTTTTGATGCCGACTTCTGGATTGAAGTGGAACGTATCAAAGATGGTGAAGTGGAAAATACTTTCATCAATACGGTAAATGGTCGTGAGTTAATTGCTAAAGTCACAACCTATACGGATCCAGAACCAGAAGCACCAGCACCTGAAACACCACAGCCACCACAAGAAGTGGCAACGGTACAAGCAGCTGCACTTCCAATGACTGGGGATGAAACAACGCCAATGAACATTTTGGCAACGCTTATTGGTCTTATGATGACTGTTGGTGCAGCTTTTGGTCTTCGCAAAAAAGAAAACCATCACTAATTTTATATTAAGGGCAGGCATTGCCTGTTCCTAGAAGCACATTATCCTGCCTAAAATATGAACGTCTTTAAATCTCCAGATAGTGTGCTTCTAGGAGCAGGTAATTGCTTCCCAAAAAATTCAATAAAAGACTGTAAAAATAACTGATAAGACAATTTACAGTCTTTCTTTTATCAGAAAACTAAAACAGTAAGGTTGCTCAAATCAAGCAACTTTTTTTGTTTCTTAAATGTGAAAGGAGAACATCTTATGGATACAGCTGCTCGTGTTATCACGGCAATTGGTGCTATTGTTGCTATTATGGGATTGTCTTGGACTTTTTCAGGGGCTTTTGACTATTTTTCTGGTCGTAAAAACGGAAATCCTACCCTGATGGATCAAGGCATGAATGCTATGATTTCTGGTGGTGCCTTAGCTGCTATTGCAGGGAGCATCGCCGCCGCTATTGTTGTTGCGATGAGAGCCGTTTCATTCTAAATAGCTAACATGTTTCGTATTATTAATGTTATAAAATCAACGTTACGAAAGGTTTTTATGGTATAATAATATATGTAAAATGGCTAATCGAAGGAGATGAGAAAATGGGTAAGGAATTTGATTATGTGGCTTTTGCGAGAGAGTTTGAAGCAAGGAATGGCCGACCACCAACAGCTGATGAACTAGATAATGCTTACTGGGAACACTTTGGCATTAAATGGCACACACCAGAAGAGGCACAAGCTGAATTAGAACGTATTAAAGCAACTTACAAACCAAGCTTTGGGGATCATTTCAAAGACGGACTCAGTTTTTTAGGCCATGGCTTCTTTAAAGCCTTGCTGTTTCTTATTAAGTCTCCGATCTACCTTACTCTTCTTTTCTTTAACTATATTAAATCTGCAGTTGCGGTAATGATTATGTTTTTTGTTACCAAAATGGCTATGTTCGTGATTATCAGTGCGTTTATGGAGCACTTCAATATTTCTAATTTATCACAGGCTTCAGGATTGCTTGGCTTTGTTGGTAAATTTGTAATGACATACGATTTGCAACCTAATTTTTGGGCATATCCAGCAGTTGATATTATAGTTATACAGTTTTTCATCATTCTTTTTGCACTAATTCTAACATTTTCAAAAGTAGATGAAACACATTAATTATTTTTCAAGAACCTAGAATGGTTCTTTTTATTTTTGTATGAGAGGAGATCGATGAAAGATATACTAACAGAGCTAACCAAGGGTTTGGGGAGTTATAATAAAACCGTCAATTCATCAATGGCAGCGATTAATAAATCGTTAATGGTCATCGGCTATATTTTAGTCTCAATTTTATTTTTAATTGAAATGCTTTCTTGGTATCGCTTTATCCGTAATCAAGGTGGCGAAATGACATGGAAGCTCTTTTTAGAAGTAGCTGTTAAATATTTTATTGCTTACTTTTTAGTTGCTCAATCTGGTTCTATTTTAAATGCTATTATGTGGTTTACTAATGGTATTACTAAATTAATTGGTGTTGACCTAAGCGGTAGTAATTTGTTTGAGTACGGCGCATTAAAAAAGGGAGTTTATGGGATGAGAATGGGACTCAACATCTTAGCATATATCATCGGTGTAGCAGCTGAATTGTCTGTTAGAATAATGATTTTACTTCGTTTTATTGAACTTTATTTTTTCAGAGCTATTGCGCCAGTCATTGTTGCCTTTTGGATGGGCGATAATACACGACATATTGCCATTAACTTTTTAAAAACATTTGGAGCAATAGCCCTTCAGGGAGCCGTCATTGTATTAATACTTGCTATTTGGCAAGGTTTTAACGTTGATACAGCTGTCAAAATTTCAGAGTCTTCATGGGTCGGCACATATGCTCCTGCATTTAGTTATATAGGCAAATGTGTTGTCTTTTTGATTTTGTTAGTTGGATCGCAACGGAAAGCTAAACAATTGCTACAAGTATCTTGATAGACCAAACTCTATGGTATAATGAAAGGAGAACACTTGTGGAGGAACAGATTTTGAATTGGACAATACTTGCAGGTATTTTAACTAGCTTAGGTGTGATTATCAAGATTTTTTTTGATAATCGTTCCTTATCTTCTGGTCAGAAGGAACTCAAAAAACAATCTCAACGGTTGAAAGATGAGCTGGCTATTGATCATAAAGAGTTACTGGAATCAGGAAAAAGTACTAATATTTCTTTAGCTGTTTTAGACACTAAAATGGATTTTGTAAAAACATCCATAGAAACTTCAAATAGGCGACTAGAGTCTCTCAACTCTTCCGAAAGAGAGGCACAAGTGGCTACAGATGTCTTAGTCAAGTATTTATCAGATAGTCAGCGAGAACGCCAAATGCTAGAGAAACGATGCCAAGATTTAGAATTAGGCGTTAAAGATGCGCAGGCTGAGACACTTCGTTTAAAACAAGAAAATGAAGCATTACGGCAAGAGATTAGCACCTTGAGGCGAGCTAATCAGCCATCAAAAAGAAAAGTAAAAAGTCTAGATTATCCATCTGGACCACGTTTATAGATGCAGTCCTTAAGGCAAGGACTGTTTTTTTCATTTAGAAGAGGAGCTGACAAGGGATAGGTATATAGTCAGTATTGATGGTGTTAAAACTACAGGATAATTGAACTTATTGCAATGACAAAAGTTCTAGAAGATTACTTCAGTCAAATTAAACCGTTACTGTATCTAAATATTTCTAAAAATAAGGAATAACAAGAGGAGGTCTAATTAAATATGAAATTAGTCAGACGACAGATGTTTTCACATCCCAAAAGTGGCACAGTGATTAGAGGTAGTAACACTTTTAAAATCAAGCCCTTTAATGCCACTAAGCGCCGAGTTGAAACTAAATTGTTTTTAAAACAATCTGATATTCCAGGAATCAGAACTATTATGAAAATACTGATTGGTTGCTTAGCGTTTGTGCTCACTCTGTATTTTGATGGGATAACCATAACTTGGCTGTTAACGGGCTCTAATGGGCAAATTATCCTATTTTCCCCCGTGGTTAAATTGGCTAGCTACATCATTGTGGTAACTACTATTTATCGTTTCTTACTGGATTTGCTAAAGGAGTTCTTATCTATAGTGATAGACTTATGGTGCTTGATTTATGACACTTGCTACCGAAAAGGACTTATCAGTGTTCAACGCCATAAAGAATTAGTTGAGCAAGTGTTGACTTACGAGGACTTTCAGTATCAACCAAACAGGAAGTTTCATAGAGGAGGCTAATAGATGACTCATTTACAAAAACTGATCGAACAGGAATTTAACAAGGTAAAAAAAGAAGCATATCCAACTCGATCTAACTTTAATGAACCAATGGAACCAGAAGATGTTTCAGATCTGAAAAGAGAAATTGAAGCTCTGGAAGAAATGATTGCCTATTTGACTCCCTACAAAAGGATGTTTGAGTCTCTAGAAGAATCCTTGTATGGTTGGTTACTTTATGGGCGAGTCAAAATTGAAGAGCTCCCCATAGATAGTCGACTGTTCTCCCATGCTTATAACTACTCTTGGCGATATGCAGAGTCTACACATGATGCAACCTATGGCATGGTTATTCTTGATTTATTTCAGTCAGATATGGTTGAACTTGTTCATTTGGGAAAGCTAAATCAAGAAGCTTATGGCGAGTATTTTAAGCAATGGTTACGGTATCTTGCCTTTGGTCTATCTGCCTTTAAAGACAGTAAAGACTATGACCAATATTTCCTAAAGCTCCAAGAAGCTCATAAAGAGTTGTTTGCGGAGTATATTGGAGATATGGAAGATTATAGAGAATGTGTTTCTTTGTTGTAATCATAAGTTTAGCAATTCAACTTTCAAATTGTTTTTTAGGTATTAGGAGAATATATGTCTAAACAAAGGAATGTGTTACAAAAAATAAAAGTTATGATAACTGAGGAAGATTCAGTTTATTACGGAAATGTTTTGAGGTCAAAAATAAAGACAGAAGACTTTCCCCTACGTTATCCTCAAAGGAAGGTAGGATACGATTTTAAATAGATAGTAAACAGTTCTGAAATCAGAGCTGTTTTTTGTTGGAAAGGAGAAAAAATGATGTCAGAAGAATTCATTTTACAATTACCTAAGCGAAAAGAAAAAGAGCTATTAGCTCGCTACGATAAGATGGTACAAACCGCTATTGAAAAAGCCCTTGGAGATAAGGAATTTTATAAGCCAATGGTTCGCATGTCTGGTTTATGTCGTTGGCTAGATGTTTCGACAACTACTGTCGTTAAATGGCAAAAAGAAGGTATGCCCCATATGGTTATTGACGGAGTCACTTTATACGACAAACATAAAGTTGCTCAATGGTTACAACAATTCGAGAGGTAAACAGAATGATTACTAATCGTATGTGATTAATATATATAAATAGATAGTAAACAGTTCTGAAATCAGAGCTGTTTTTTTTGTTGGAAAGGAGAACAATGAACAAATTAGGTAGTGAATTTTTTAAAGCCATTGACCAGTTCGAACGAAGTGTCATCGGTGGTTTTACCTGGCGACAAATTATCATGATGCTAGGCATTGTGGTTGGTGCAGGATTAGCCGCATTAATTACCATGTTTAAGCTTCCTAGCATTCTGTTTTATTTGTCACTTACCCTAACAATTGTGCCATCCTTCGTTTACGGCATTAAGAAAGATGAAGTGATTAAAGAAAGACTGCTGTTTAAATTCAAAATACAAGAACGGTCTTATCAAACAGAATACGAAAGTGAGGAAATCAATGGTAAGTATATTCCCGAAAAGGGCGTCCATGAGTGGAACGACCTTGACTAAAGAAGAAAAGGAACGGGCAAAGCAGCTCAAAAAAGCGTTAAAGGCTAGCACCCAAAATACAATTAAATACACCTCTTTATTTGAAGATGGGCTCATGCATATTGACGGTGAAGAGTATTCCAAAACGTGGGAGCTTGGGGATGCGAATTACCTAACGGCAGACGAGGAGGAAAAACTTGATATTATTGACTATTATGTTGAAGCTTTGAATGGTTTAGATAGTGATAATACCTATCAGCTGCTGATTATTAATCGTCCTATACCCTCAACCCTTTTAAGTCAAATTACCTATGAGTTAGAAGGCGATAATCGTGATATCTTTCGTCAAGAATATAACGATATGATTACCGCCCGTTTTGCGACGGATCAAAATAATTTTAAGGTTGAAAAATTTGTTACGGTCTCTACACAATCGCGAGATCGAAAGCAAGCCTACCGTAAATTAAACGACGTTGACAATCACTTTAAGAAACAATTTCAAGTCGTTGACATCCCTTTTAAATCATTAAATGGTACTGACCGCTTAAATATTTTTGCTGATTTACTTCGTGGGAATCCTTATCTAAATGTTGATTATAACGATGTCCGTATTAGTGACATACGAACGAAGTCGTTTATTGCTCCTGGAAGGATTTTTTTCCAAGAGGATCAATTTTTGATGGATAAACAGTATTGCAGGGTTCTTTTTGCCAGAAGTTTTCCTGCTTTTTTAAATGATCGTTTAATCAAGTCTATTACAGACATTGGAATTGAACTAGCCATTACGATTCATGCGAAGCCTTATGATGTCGCAGAAGCGGTTAAAAAAGTGAATACGGCTGAAGCAGGTGTCAAAATGGATATGGTTAAATCGCAAGCAGCCGCAGCGGAGAAAGGGATCTCAAGTAGTCTAGCTGTTTCAAGTGTGGCTCAAGCTACCGCTGAAGAAGCCGAAAAATGGAAAACAGAAATTAATGACAATGACCAGAAAATGTTTTCTGGAGTCTTTGCGGTCATGCTTAAGGCCGACACACCAGAGGAATTAGCTGATTATACCAGCCGTGTGAAACAGGCAGGCCGAAAACATGTGGTTGAATTTGAAGAAATCTATTACCATCAAGAAGAAGCCTTAAATACGATGTTACCGATTGGTAAAACGTATCTTGATGTCAAACGTCGCTTTATGCGCGATATGACCACAACGAATATTGCAACTAAAATCCCATTTACCAATACGGATTTACAAAGTAACAGTCCATTAGCTAATTATTACGGTCAGAATCAAATTTCAAATAACATTATCACCCTTGATCGCCAACGTGATTTAGCAACTGCTTCAGGAGTTATTCTAGGGTCATCTGGCTCAGGAAAGTCTGTTTTTGTTAAAACAAATGAAGTGATTCCAGCGATTTTAAGATTCCCTAATGATCGCGTCATCATTGTTGACCCTGAAGAAGAATATGTCGATATCGGTCGTGCCTTTGATGCTCAAGTCATTGATATCTATCCAGGAACTAAAACGCATTTTAATCTCATGGATATTCCTGATCAAGATAAACTACGTGATGAAGACAAAGACTTTGTCGGTCAAAAATCGTCTCTCATCATGGGCTTATTTGAAAATATTCTTCAAGAGGTGACCGACGATGATATCTCTCTGATTGACCGTGTTACTCGCCTTTGTTATGAACAGATTACTGATCGAACACCAACCCTAAAGGATTGGCATGATATTCTTCTAGAGCAGCCTGAAGAGGAAGCCCAAAGCCTTGCGCTTAAGTCAGAATCGTACACCAAAGGCTCACAGGATATTTTTGCTTATGAAACGAATGTTGATTTAAATAAGCAAGTTGTTATTTTCAACTTGAAAAAATTAAGTGGTAAATTAAAACCGTTTGCACTGATGGTCATTCAGGATTATATTTGGCAACATGTGGTAGAGCACAAAGGTGAGTTCGTCACTAGAGCATACTTTGATGAGATGCAGTATCAATTTGAAACTGAAGACCAAGCCACTTTCTTTACGAATATGTATGCTCGTATCCGTAAATATGGCTCTATTCCAACAGGTATCACCCAAAGCGTTGAAACTCTACTAGATCGTAAAGAAGGTCGAAACTTGCTCTATAATAGTGAGTTTATTGTTCTCTTAAAGCAAAAGAAAACAACGATACCTTATCTACTAAAGACGATCAATCTTACCGAAGCCCTTATTCACTATGTTGAAAAGCCAAAAGCGAAAGGAACTGGCTTAATTATTGCTGGTCAAATAGCAGTACCATTTGAAAATCCAATTCCTGAGAACACTGAGTTGTTCAGACTGGTTGCTACCGATGCTTACCGTAAATTTGAAGGAGAATAATAATCATGAGTGCTGCATTTATTGCTACTGTAGCGGCGTATTTAAGCTATAAGAATCACCATAAGAATCAGAAAGATAAATCAATATCTACAGATGAGGATAAATTAGTGCCTCCTACAATTGCCTGTAATCCTCGTCTAAAAATATCAGATATTGATCCCACAAAATTTATCTATGTGGATTGTGGTATTATCTGTAGTTTGATTATAGTGGCTGGTGTTATTATCGTTAAAACTTATCTAGTTTTAAAAACCTATTTTTATTAATATTCAACATTTCTGAAAGGAGGTGAGCCATGTCCGATTTAAGAAAACGAGTCGTACGAAATCGCCACATTAGAGAGAGTGTTCAACGTCACAATCAGCTATCTGCTCGAAAAGCCCAAAAAGCGGCTAAAGTAGAATATCAAAAAGCAAAAACGAACCTCAAAAAATCTGAGGAAGCTTTAAATAAAGCTAAAGAAGCCTTAAAAACAGCTGATTTGTCAGATAAAGAACCAGCTAAAAAGCTCAAAGAGTTAGAGGCTAATGTCAAAAAAGCCAAAGCTGAGGTAAAAGCTGCTAAAAAGGTTAAAAAGAAAGTCCGGAAAACAAACCCAACAGTTGGTCAAAAAGCTCGAAAAACAGGTAGAAATATTGGTAAAACGGTTAGTCGTGAAGTGTTAACAACCGCTATGACACAAGATGACACCCTTTCGGATGCCATTAAGTTAAAACGTCAAATCCGCCAAACCACAATCACAATGAAACACGCAGGCCGAGCGACTGCTAAAGGAACGAAATTAGTTTATCGTGGTGCCAAAGGAACGGTTAAGTTGTCTGCCAAAGCTACCAAATACACTTACAAAGGGGCTAGAAAAGGCACGCAAAAAGCGACACAAGCTACCGCAAAAGTAGCCACAAAAACGGCTCAGGGGTTTGCGACAGTTGCTAAAAGTGCAGCGAGTGCCGCAACGACTTTGCTAGCCAATCCAATTACTTGGATTGTTAGTGGCGTTGTAGCCCTGGTGCTTTTTTTAGTTATTATCGTTTCCTCAATCTTTTCAAGTAACGTTGCCCAACAAACCGAATTTAGCTTGAACCAATCTTGGCTTCACATCTCTCAAGTGGATCGAAAGAACTCTTCTGACCAAGTAGACTACTATACCGACATTGATTCCATTTTACTTTACATGAACTACCGTTATGGTGGTGACTGGGAACCTGATGCAAAATGGGATGATGGCACAGGTGGAAAACTAGCAGGTACCCTTGGCTTCAATCACTTTTCAGATGCTTTAGATGATATTTGGAAGGAAGAAAACAAGGATATTGATAACCTAAAAACCATGGCGGAACTTTACACTAATGGTAAGGAGTGGTTGAAACTAGATGACGATGATTTAGCTGAATACAAAGAAATTCTTGAAAGTCAATCTGAAACAGGAAAATACTTAGCTTATCAAGAATTAAGCAATCCTTTTTACACAGCTGACGATGACAAAAGTGAAACGGAGTATTTAACGATTTCAAAGCGTTATGGGTACACGGATAAGGATACTATTGATCCTACAAGCACCTTACAAGCTTCATCAGAACAAAAACTTTACGCCACTATGGATGGAAAGGTCACCGTCACCACAAAAGATTTAAAAGGGGATGAAACAGAGACGACTAATGTGATTATTACAGATAGCGATGCTCGGTTTATCTATTATAATATTGCCAGTATCCGAGTCAAAACAGGTGATAAGGTTGAAGCAGGAGATGAACTTGGGGCTGTCTCAGGTAGCTCGCAAAAAATAGCCTATGTTAAAAAATATGGTGAGGTTAATCCTATAGATTCTCAGTGGTTACAAGACATCAAGGAAAAAGACGTTTCCTATGGTTATACTGAAAAAACATCAAAGAATAAGACTAATGTCTGGGTATTTGTTAACCCAGGCTTTTATTTTCCCTTTGTAAAATATAGTCAAACCACCGTAGTGACCAAAACGTCTTCTGAAATGAGTGGTCGAGCGAAACAGTTTTATGATTTAGTGAAAAAGTACTTCCCAAATGCGACGGATAACGGTATTGCGGCTGTTGTTGGTAACTTTGCGGTGGAGTCCTCAATCACAGCAAAACGTGCTGAAGGCGATTATTTAAGTCCGCCGGTTGGTGCATCTGATGGTTGCTGGGATGATGAGACCTGGTTAAATATGGGAGGGACAGAAATCTACGGTGGCGGTTACCCTAATATTCTTCATCGAGGACTTGGCTTAGGGCAATGGACGGACACCTCTGACGGTGGGACTCGTCATACCATGCTCATCAATTATGCAAATGCTATTGGCAAAAAATGGTATGAATTGGAAACGCAAGTCCGATTCATGTTGGAAGGTGATTCCCCTTATTATCAAAATATATTGAAGAGTGTTTTAACTTCTAATGCCGATACAGATAGCCTTACCAAAAGTTTCTTAACGAAATGGGAAGGGATTAACAATGGTACACTTTCTCAACGGCAAAGCTATGCCAAACAAGCCTTATCTTGGTTCCACCAATCAATTGCAGGTGGTGGGACATTAGCTTCCTCTTGGGATTTCCCTGAGGACTATCGAGATAAAATTAAGAGCATGCCTACTACTGCTAGTATGACCACACAAGCAGGTAGTGGTTATAAAGTGGGGCAATGCACCTGGTATGCTTATAACCGTTTGGTAGAACTCGGCGAAATCACAGACCTTTCAGGAAGTTATGGTCATCTAGGAAATGGTCAAGATTGGGTGAGGAATTTGGTTGCGAAAGGTTGGCATTATTCAACGACACCGTCTGTTGGAGCCGTTTGTTCAACAGCAGGTGGTTTTGACAGTACTTACGCTATTTACGGACACGTCATGATTGTTGAAGCGGTTAATGATGATGGTAGCTTCTTAGTTTCGGAATGCAATTACGCAGGCAATCAAAGTCAAATTCATTGGCGAGTTTGTCAAAATGCTTCTTACTATACCTTTGCGACACCATAGAAAGGAAAAGAAATCAATGATAGATACGAATAAACTGACCTGGTTTAAACGTTTATTTTTAGTAGTTGGGGTTATTATTGTTTTTCTCCTTGGCTTAGGATTTGGTCAAATGGGGAAAACGAATCAAAAACAAGTGACAACACCTAAAACAACGACCAAAAAGGCAAAAGCAGGTAGTCAATTAACGGAAAAGTGGGTCAAAAAGTTCTTAATTGCTTACTATACCAAAAAAGATTTGGAAGAGAACCGCAATCGTTACAAAGAATATATGACTGAAGGCATGTATAATGCAACGGTTTTTGAAGAAGAAACCGCCCAAAACCAAGCCTATAAAGGCTATGTGGTTAATTTTGAATTTCAGTCAGCCCAAATTTATATTGATCAAACCAATGAAAAAGTCATTTGCTACGTGAATTACACAAATGACCTTCTTCAGGAAAAAGATTCCAGTGAAGGCGCACAAACGGATGTTAGCAACACGACAATTATCCAACTAACCTACAGTAAAGTGGATAAAACGTATCTTGTGAATAATATGAGTACTTTGTTAATCACGGATTCTCAAGACCCAACCAGCTCACAAGAAGCTTATGGTGATGTGATTGCAAGTAATGACGACTAAAGAAAGGAAAAAATAATGTTAAATCAAAGTATTGTTACGGGACGTCTAACGAAAGATGCAAACTTAAAAGTAGTTCAAGAGCGGACAGTGGTTTCATTTACCTTGGCATCAAGTAGAGATTACAAAGATGACGAAGACCATTACCCCGCTGATTTTATTGATTGTGTCCTTTTGGGAAAAGCTGCTGAACATTTGGTGAGCCTAACCGCTAAAGGGGACACCTTACAAGTCACAGGACGCCTACAAACACGAACTTATAAGGATAAAAAAGAAGTGACTCACAAAGTAACAGAACTTCATGTTGATAAATGGTACCTTGTTGGTGTTAGTCAAACTCAGGGTGACTATCCTGTTAAAGAAAAAACAATTGTCAAGGATAGCGATAGTCTGGATAATTTATCACTTTAAAAAACAAAAAAAGTAAAGGAGCGATATTATGACTGAAGAAACATATACAGCTGAGCAACAGACTTCAAAAGCTTCACGTCGTCAAAAATCAACGAGTGAGCGTTTAATGGCTAAACAGAACCAATTAGCAAAAGCAAAAGACTCACAAGCTGTTATTCAAAAGAAAATTAAAGGCTTGGAAGAAGAGATTAAGCTTCTCGAAAATAAACGCCAACAAGAAATTTTACAAGAATATGGGATGAGCCTTTCAGATTTGGAAGCTTTTCTAGCTAGTAACAAAGACAAATTAGGGGGTGATGCGTAATGTTTCGCATCCAAAATTTAGGAACAGGACAAGAACAAGAATTTCCAAACCGAGCAGCCCTCTTATTGGGGTTGGAAGGTGAAGAAAATCGGTGTTTACAGTTAAATCAAACCGCAACCTTTCAAGTCTTTCACCTTGATAAAAATCAAGAAGTGCTAGAATCAATGGAGCTGACTATTCCCTCATCTGGTGGTGAGGATGTCAAAATGCTTTTGGGTGATTTTGGACTCAAAAAAGAGGAAAGCAAGGCCTTTTGGAAGCGTGGTCGTCAGAAACCAAAACAAGAAAAACATCTTAAAGGTGGCTCCCATCCAGTAAAAGGAAGAGAAAAAGAGGTTAGAGTAATTAAGTCGTCGAAAAGCCAAGTAACTCATCAATCCTCAACGTTTTTGGGAAGAGGGCTAAAAGCTCTCGTATTACTGATTGCTTTGTTACTGTCTTGTGTGAGTCTGTGGGTATCTTTAAGCACAAGAGAAGAAAAACAAAAGTCTACGGCCAAAACAGAGCAAGTCACAATTGATCAGAAAGCAGATGTGTTCTGCCGCTATTTTATTGGTAACTATTTTGCCAATTCCTCAGCTCGTGAGGATTTTGTGTCGAAATCACTGGATCTTGACCGAATGACAGTTGAGAAAGCTACCACGCTTAGTGTGTTACTGGAAAGCCAAACCACAGAGCAAACGACAACAACTTTAACGTATGTGATTTCGTGTCGTTATGATGATGAGACGACCGAAAATAAACGCTTAACATTAACGGTTAAACAAAATAAAGAAGCTAAGTATGGTTATCTAGTGACGAAACTACCACAGTTAACCGCTTATCCTTAAGTAGGAGGAAAAAACGTTATGGAACAAGAACAAATCTTAGATAGAGGTGCCCGTGTGACGTTAGATACGGGAAGACAACTATTTCAATTTTTAGCTTATGCAGCGGGTCAGTTATATAAAGTTTACGATGAACGTAAGGTAACTGGAAAGCAGTCTTATAAAAACTTTTTCAATCAGAACTCACTAACGAAAGATCATATTGATTTCTTAGAAGCAGATGTCAATCTTAAAAAATTTACCAAAGAGCTTGAAAAATCTGATGTGCGTTTTGCGTTTAAAGATAATAGCGATGGCACAAAACAGGTTTGGTTTGAGGCACACAATAGAGAAGTCATCGCTGATGCGCTTCGCCAAACCCTCAATGAGATTATTAATGACCCTAAAAAAGCTAAAGAGAAGTACATGAAATCTGAAAAGGAGTTAACACCAAAAGAACAGATTGCTAAAATTAAGGAGTCCACTAAGGAAAAAGTGGATACAGTTAAAGCGAAAAAGAAAGGAAAGAGTATTTGATGACTTATCAAAAGAAACCATTCATCCCTTATCTTCTTCTTAGTTTCGTTTTAGCTTTTTGCACATACAGGGCTTATGTCTTATATAGTTTAGCTCCTGCCCCTGACATGTCTGATCTATTTGGTCAATATACCTACGTTTTAGAGCATTATTTTGAACGACCCATATTTTATCTTAACACAAGTCCACTAGCGCTTTTAGCAGCTTTAGTGGGCTTTTTTATTGGCATGCTATTTTATTTGAAAATTAAACCAGGTGGTACTTATCGTCATGGTGAAGAAGCTGGGTCAGCTCGTTTTGCGACTGCTCAAGAACTTTCTGGATTTAAAGATCCTGAACCAACCAATAATATGATTTTTTCAAAACAAGCTCAAATGGGGCTATTTAATAAGTTATTGCCCTTTCAATGGCAACTGAATAAAAATGTCGTTGTGGTAGGTCTTCCTGGTGACGGGAAGACCTTTACTTATGTAAAGCCTAATCTGATGCAGATGAATTCCAGTTTTATCGTAACTGACCCTAAAGGACTCTTAGTTCGTGAAGTTGGGAGTATGCTTGAAAAACATGGCTATCAAGTAAAGGTCTTTGATCTTGTCAATCTCACCAATTCAGATATGTTCAATCCTTTTCATTACATGACGTCTGAACTAGATATTGATCGTATCACGGAAGCGATTGTTGAAGGCACTAAAAAAGGTGATCGTGAAGGCGAAGACTTTTGGAATCAAGCGAAACTACTTCTTAATCGGGCTTTAATTGGTTACCTCTATTTTGATAGTCAAGTTAGGGATTATACCCCTAACTTGTCAATGGTTTCTGAGCTTCTTCGAAACATGAAACGACCTAATGAAAAAGAACCAAGTCCAGTTGAAAAGATGTTTGATGAGCTTGAAGCAGCCCTGCCAGGGAATTATGCTTGTCGGCAATGGGAATTATTTAACAGTAACTTTGAAGCTGAAACAAGAACCAGTGTGCTTGCGATTGTTGCCACACAATATTCTATCTTTGACCATGAAGCTGTCACTGATTTGATTAAAGCTGATACCATGGAGATGGAAACATGGAACACCGAAAAAACAGCCGTTTTTGTGGCTATTTCAGAAACAAATAAAGCTTATAGCTTTTTGGCCTCTACTTTATTTACAGTTATGTTTGACCAACTAACACATACCGCAGATACGATTATCCAAGGACAAAAAGAGGGATACACGACTGATGATTTAATACACGTGCAATTCATTTTTGATGAGTTTGCGAACATTGGTAAAATTCCTCATTTTAATGAAGTTTTGGCCTCTGTTCGTAGTCGTGAAATGTCGGTCAAAATCATCATTCAGGCCATTAGTCAGCTAGATACGATTTATGGCGATAAGGCTCGAAAATCGATTATCAATAACTGTGCAACCTTGTTATTTTTAGGAACTAATGATGAAGATACCATGCGGTACTTTTCGATGCGTGCAGGAAAACAAACCATTACGCAAAACAGTTATTCTGAACAGCGAGGGCAACATGTTTCAGGAACAACAAGTATTCAATCTCATCAACGTGATTTAATGACCCCTGATGAAATTGCTCGTATTGGTGTTGACGAGGCTTTGGTCTTTATTTCAAAACAAAATGTTTTTCGAGATAAAAAGGCAATGATTAGCGACCATCCTATGAAAGATGAGCTATCTAATCATCCAACCGATGGCAAATGGTATCATTATCGTCGGTTCATGGTTGAAGCCCCAGAATTCTTTAATGCAGTCTATCAAGGGAAAATTCCAGTTGAAAATATCTGGTATCCAGATATGGCTAACTATGGTGAATTTGTGAAAGAGAATCCGTTTGTCAATGGTTCTCAGCAAGCCCCTGAGGGGCTTGTTGATGAACGAGTACCCGTTCAAATGGCTGAAACGACCTCAGAAAGCCAATCTCAGACACCACCAACTCACTTAAGGACAGTAGATCTTGAAACAGGTGAACTCTTTGAATTACCACCTGAAGAAGAGGACGAAACTGATGATTATTATGGTGAAGTCTAACGTCAAATGAGTTATAATAACTTAGGGAGGTTAACATGACAGGAGAAAAACAAAGTTCTTTTTTAAAAACACTTGGCATTTCAGAAGACGACTTATTAAGTTATCTGAAGGAACATCCTAACGACCCTCTAGTTAGTAAACTAGAGCAATTATTATTAAACTTATCAGCTAAAAAATAGGCTACATCGTTAAAGGTGTAGCCTATCTGTATGAAGAAATGGACTTCATTATGTGATATTTATATTATTATCTTTTAAATATTTTTCACATTTTTTAAATTGATCATAGTAATGTTGTCTATTCACAGCTTTTTTATTCAATGCATCTACTCTGTCAATAACTTCAAGATAGTAATTACCAAGTTCATTTTTTGAATAAACTAGTAGTAATAATTTATAGGTTCCATCAATTCCTTCAACTAGTAAAAAAGTAAAGT
>CAVAFU010000032.1:0-100538 GCA_963588325.1 Oribacterium sp. | reverse complement strand
TATTTATACCCTTACAGTCTATGCTTTGGATTGTGACTTGCCATTGTCAGATGGCTTTTACATGAATGACTTATTGCATACTATGGAAGGTCATGTCTTAGCTAAAGAAACATTAGAGCTAGTAGGGAAATACTAAACATAAAGAGGAGTGAACATGCAGCATTCAACTTGGCATGAATTAATCAAAAAAGAATTACCAGAGCATTATTTTGGTCAAATCAATCAATTTATGGACTTTGTCTATCAGCAAGAATTGGTTTATCCACCGCGCGAAAAGGTTTTTAATGCTATTCAAACAACGCCGTTAGAGGATGTAAAAGTGGTGATTATTGGTCAGGACCCTTACCATGGACCAAATCAAGCGCAAGGATTGTCATTTTCTGTTCCTGAAGATATTCCAGCTCCGCCATCACTGCAAAATATCCTTAAAGAATTGTCAGATGATTTAGGACAACGTGATCATCATGATTTGACGCCATGGGCGCAGCAAGGTGTTCTCCTGCTTAATGCTTGCTTGACGGTTCCTGCAGGACGTGCAAATGGTCATGCGGGACAGATTTGGGAGCCATTTACGGATGCGATTATTAAGGTCGTTAATCAGAAAGAAACGCCAGTTGTCTTTATTCTTTGGGGCGGTTATGCACGTAAGAAAAAAGCGTTGATTACTAATCCAATTCATCATGTCATTGAAAGTGCCCATCCAAGCCCATTATCTGCTTATCGTGGTTTTTTTGGCAGTCATCCTTTTTCAAGAACGAACGCCTATTTAACCCAAGATGGTCTTGAAGCAATTGATTGGTTGAAATAAAAGGAAAAATAGATGGTTTATTTCTTAGCAAGTAATCCTATCATTTATGCAAAGAAGCGTCTCAATCCAGCAAATGGTTTTGTTTCTCGTTTGAAACATCATCTGCCTAGTAATGTAAATGCATTATTTGTCTGTTCAGACCCAAAGGATACTGTATTTACAGATCAATACGCTTTGGATGTTAAAGAGGCTTTTGAGGCAGAAGGGATTACTTTTGAAAATTACGCTGTTTTGGATAGTCGGACGGCTCAACAAACTTCGATGTTAGTGACAGCAGCAAATCTTATCTTTTTAGCTGGAGGTCATGTTCCTACTCAAAATGACTTTTTCCAGTCGATTAATTTAGGAAAAATGTTGCGAAATAGCGATAAAGTTATCATTGGTTCAAGTGCTGGTTCTATGAAGGCAGCTTCGGTGGTTTATGCGCAACCAGAGGAGGCTGGAGAAGGCATCTCGAAAACTTATAACCGTTTTTTAAATGGTTTAGGGATAACGGATGTTCAATTGATTCCACATTATCAAGAAACGAAACATCATGTGCTTGATGGTTTACGTGTTTTTGAAGATATTACATATCCTGATAGTAAAGGACGTTGTTTTTATGCTATTTGTGATGGTAGTTATCTTTATGGCAATCAAACGGGTGAAAAAATTTATGGCGAAGCCTACCGTATCCAAGATGGAATATTATCGCAAATAAGTGCTGATAATGATAGCTATCAATTTTAGAAAGTGAGTTTAATATGTTATTAATTAAAAACGGTCGCGTTCTTGATCCCAAATCAGGTTTTGATCAAGTGGCAGATGTTCTTGTTGATGGAAAAAAAGTCGTTAAGATTGCACCGTCAATCGAACAGACTGATGCTGAAGTGATTGATGCAACAGGGCTTGTTGTGGCACCTGGTTTGGTTGACATTCACGTGCATTTCCGTGAACCAGGGCAAACACACAAAGAAGATATTCATACAGGAGCTCTCGCAGCGGCTGCAGGTGGTTTTACTTCTGTTGTGATGATGGCAAATACTAACCCAACAATTTCTGATGTTAAAACATTAAAAGAAGTTCTAGCTAGTGCTAGCAAGGAAAATATCCATGTTTATACGAATGCTACAGTAACCAAAAACTTTGATGGTGAACATTTGACAGATTTTAAAGCACTTTTGGAAGCTGGTGCCCTTAGTTTTTCAGATGATGGTATTCCACTTAAAAGTTCAAAAGTTTTGAAAGAAGCTCTTGATTTAGCGAAAGCGAATAATACTTTTGTTGCTTTGCATGAAGAAGACCCTGAATTGAATGGTATTCTTGGCTTTAACGAACATATTGCACATGATAAATTTCACTTCTGTGGGGCAACTGGTGTAGCGGAATATAGTATGATTGCGCGTGATGTCATGATTGCTTATGACCGTGGGGCACATTTGCATATTCAACATTTGTCAAAAGCAGAGTCTGTTAAGGTGGTTGAATTTGCACAGCAACTTGGTGCTGACGTAACAGCTGAAGCAGCGCCACAGCATTTCTCAAAAACAGAAGATTTACTTTTGCTTAAAGGGGCAGCTGCTAAAATGAATCCACCACTTCGTACAGAAAAAGACCGTTTGGCGGTTATTGAAGGCTTAAAATCTGGTGTCATTTCAGTGATTGCCACAGACCATGCGCCACACCATGCCGATGAAAAGAATGTCGAAGACATTACAAAAGCCCCATCAGGAATGACAGGACTTGAAACATCATTGTCTCTTGGGTTAACGAATTTGGTGGCAACTGGCGATTTAACACTATCAGAATTGTTGGCTAAGATGACGATTAATCCGTCATCAATGTATGATTTCGATGCTGGTTATTTGGCAGAAAATGGTCCTGCAGATATTGTGATTTTTGCTGATAAGGAAGAACGTATCGTATCAGACAAATTCGCTTCTAAAGCCTCAAATTCGCCATTTATCGGTGAAAAATTACAAGGTGTTGTTAAATATACCATTTGTGATGGAAATATTGTTTATCAAGCATAATAAAAGTAGGCTAGTTTATCTAGTCTACTTTTTGTTTACTTAAATTCAATCCCCAAGGGACAAGATTTTCTTGATGATTTTTGATACGAGTAATATTATCTTTGTGTCGAATGATGATAATACTTGCAATTAAGATAATAATAAGCGTAAAGAGTAAATCATAGTGTGGTAGTAAAAAACCAAATGCTGGGAAAATAAGTACGCTAACAACAGCAACGAAAGCAGCTACAACACTGGACAAAGAAATCATACTGAAGAGATAAAGTGTTCCCACAAAGATGATTAATAGGAAAAGTAGGAACGTTGGTGCAAATCCGAGAAGCACCCCAGCGCTAGTAGCAACGGCTTTACCACCTTTAAACTTAGCAAAAATTGGAAAAGTATGCCCAATAATCGCAAAAAGTCCGATTAGTATTGGGGACACCGCTGTTACACCAAATAAGTAAGGAAGTAACGTTGCAATAGTTCCTTTTAGCATATCAATGATAAAGGTTACTGTACCAGCTTTGGGTCCTAAGACACGAAAAGTATTAGTTGTTCCTGTATTTCCACTACCGTGTTCTCTCAAATTGACATGATAAAAGAATTTTCCAATCCATAACCCAGTTGGGATAGATCCCAATAAATAAGCAATCACAATCAAAACTAAAATTTTCATGTTTTCATTATATCATATTCACATTGAGATAGAGAAAGAAATTTGAAAAATAAATAATTTGAATAATCAAACTAAAATTATGGCAGCGTTTTAAAATTTAGGGTTAAAAATAGCGAAAAAAGTTGAAATACCGTGTAAAAACGTCAGAATTTTTGATTTTTTTTTGCAAAAATCAGAAAAAACTTGTAAGATAAAAAAGATGAACTATTTGGAGGTCAATTTTGGCTAAAAAAGAAATTAATGTAAATAATTATAATGACGATGCGATTCAGGTCTTAGAAGGGTTAGATGCTGTTCGTAAACGTCCAGGGATGTATATCGGTTCAACAGATGCAACTGGTTTACATCACTTAGTATGGGAAATTGTCGATAATGCCGTGGACGAAGCCCTTTCTGGCTTTGGTAACCAAATCGACGTAACGATTAACCAAGATGGTAGCGTAACAGTTAATGACCAAGGTCGAGGAATGCCGACTGGTAAGCACGCTATGGGAATTCCAACAGTTGAAGTTATTTTTACTGTTCTCCACGCTGGAGGTAAATTTGGTCAAGGGGGTTACAAAACATCAGGAGGACTCCACGGTGTGGGTTCTTCAGTTGTTAATGCCCTTTCTAGCTGGCTTGAAGTTGAAATCACGCGTGATGGTGCAGTTTACAAACAACGTTTTGAAAATGGCGGAAAACCCGTTACAACACTCAAGAAAATTGGTACAGCACCAAAATCAAAATCAGGAACAAAAGTTACATTTATGCCTGATGATACCATTTTTTCAACGATTGATTTTAAATTCAATACGATTGCTGAGCGTTTGAAAGAATCTGCTTTCTTGCTTAGAGATGTAACATTGACGTTGACAGATAACCGTCCAGAAGAAGCAGAGCATTTAGAATTCCACTATGAAAATGGTGTCCAAGACTTTGTCGAATATCTTAACGAAGACAAAGAAACCCTAACACCAGTTATCTTTGTAAAAGGAGAAGAGCAAGAGTTTCAAGTTGAAGTGGCGCTTCAGTACAACGATGGCTTCTCAGATAACATCCTTTCTTTTGTTAATAATGTCCGCACTAAAGATGGTGGTACACATGAAACTGGTTTGAAATCAGCCATTACGAAAGCAATGAATGATTATGCTCGTAAGTCTGGTTTGTTGAAAGAAAAGGATAAGAACTTAGAAGGTTCTGATTATCGTGAAGGATTGTCAGCTGTCCTTTCAATTCTTGTGCCAGAAGAACATTTGCAATTCGAAGGGCAAACAAAAGACAAACTCGGAAGTCCATTAGCGCGTCCGATTGTTGATGGTATTGTTTCTGAAAAATTAACGTATTTCCTTTTGGAAAATGGTGAAGTTGCTTCAAATCTTGTTCGCAAAGCCATTAAAGCGCGTGACGCTAGAGAAGCTGCGCGTAAGGCGCGTGATGAATCACGTAACGGTAAGAAAAACAAAAAGGATAAAGGCTTACTTTCTGGTAAATTAACACCAGCACAGTCTAAGAATCCTAAGAAAAATGAACTCTATCTGGTCGAAGGGGATTCTGCCGGTGGTTCAGCAAAACAAGGACGTGACCGTAAATTCCAAGCGATTCTACCATTGCGTGGTAAAGTGTTGAATACGGCAAAAGCCAAAATGTCTGATATCGTGAAAAATGAAGAAATCAATACCATGATTTACACAATTGGTGCGGGTGTTGGTGCAGAATTTAACGTTGAAAATTCTAACTACGATAAGATTATCATCATGACCGATGCCGATACTGATGGTGCTCATATTCAAACGCTGTTGTTAACGTTCTTTTATCGTTACATGCGTCCGCTTGTTGAAACAGGTCATGTTTATATTGCCCTTCCACCTCTCTACAAAATGTCTAAAGGAAAAGGCAAGAAAGAACAAGTTGAGTATGCTTGGACGGATGGTGAATTAGAAGAATTACGTCAAAAATTTGGTAAGGGTGCTCAGTTGCAACGTTACAAAGGACTTGGTGAAATGAATGCTGACCAGCTTTGGGAAACAACCATGAATCCTGAAACACGTACCTTGATTCGTGTAACAATCGAAGATTTAGCGCGTGCAGAGCGTCGTGTCAATGTCCTTATGGGCGACAAAGTAGAGCCACGCCGTAAATGGATTGAAGACAACGTTAAATTCACTCTGGAAGAAAATACGGTGTTTTAAGAGGTCGCTAACAAGTGACTAACAAGGCTTTTCATCTGTTTAAAATGTTTTTGATGATGAGACTTGCTTATTAGAATATAATTTTTGATGTAAGAAAAAGGATAATAAACATGTCAAATGTACAAAATATGTCTCTTGAAGACATTATGGGAGATCGTTTTGGGCGATACTCCAAATATATTATTCAAGAGCGGGCTTTGCCAGATATTCGTGATGGTCTAAAACCCGTTCAACGCCGTATCCTTTATTCGATGAATAAAGACGGCAATACTTTTGATAAAGGTTTCCGTAAATCAGCGAAATCAGTTGGTAACGTCATGGGTAACTTCCACCCACACGGTGATAGTTCAATTTATGACGCTATGGTTCGTATGAGTCAAGATTGGAAAAATCGTGCGACTCTCATTGAAATGCATGGAAACAATGGTTCTATGGACGGTGATCCACCAGCTGCCATGCGTTATACTGAAGCACGTTTGTCAGAAATCGCTGGTTATTTGCTTCACGATATTGATAAAGATACCGTTCCGTTTGCTTGGAACTTTGATGATACCGAAAAAGAACCAACAGTTTTACCAGCGGCATTTCCAAATTTATTGGTAAACGGTGCTACAGGGATTTCAGCAGGTTATGCGACAGATATTCCGCCGCACAATCTAGCAGAAGTTATTGATGCGGTTGTTTATCTCATTGATCATCCAAATGCTAAATTGGATAAATTAATGGAATTCTTGCCTGGACCAGATTTCCCAACAGGAGCAATTATCCAAGGAAAAGATGGTATTCGCAAAGCTTATGAGACTGGTAAAGGTCGTGTTGTGGTTCGTTCACGCACAGACATTGAAAGCCTCAAAGGTGGAAAAAAACAAATCGTTGTTACCGAAATTCCTTATGAAGTCAATAAAGCGGTGCTTGTTAAGAAAATCGATGATGTTCGTGTGAATAACAAAGTGCCTGGTATTGCTGAAGTCCGTGACGAGTCTGACCGTGATGGTCTACGTATTGCTATCGAACTTAAAAAAGATGCTGACGAACAAACAATTCTCAATTATCTTTTGAAATACACTGATTTGCAAGTAAATTACAATTTCAATATGGTTGCAATCGATAACTATACACCACGTCAAGTTGGTATCATTCCAATGTTGACAAGTTACATTGCCCACCGTAAAGAAATTATCGTTGCACGTTCAAAATTTGATAAAGAAAAAGCTGAAAAACGTCTTCATATCGTTGAAGGTTTGATTCGTGTGATTTCAATTTTGGACGAAGTTATCGCCTTAATCCGTGCTTCTGAAAATAAAGCTGACGCTAAAGAAAACTTGAAAGTAAGCTATGAATTTTCAGAAGAACAAGCAGAAGCGATTGTGACGTTGCAATTGTATCGTTTAACAAATACGGATATCGTAACACTTGAAAATGAAGAAGCAGAGCTTCGTGACAGAATTACAATGCTCAAAGCCATTATTGGTGACGAACGTACCATGTATAATGTCATGAAACGTGAATTGCGTGAAGTTAAGAAAAAATTCGCGACACCACGTTTGACAGAACTTCAAGAACAAGCTGAAACGATTGAAATTGATGTGGCTAGCTTGATTGTGGAAGAAGATACCTTTGTCAGTGTCACAAAAGGTGGTTATATCAAACGTACAAGTCCACGTTCTTACAACGCTTCAACAGTTGAAGAAATCGGAAAACGTGATGATGATGAGCTCATTTTTGTAGCACAAGCCAAGACAACACAACATTTGTTGATTTTTACAAATCTTGGAAATGTTATCTATCGTCCAATCCATGAATTGACAGATATTCGTTGGAAAGATATCGGAGAGCATTTATCACAAACGATTACAAATCTAGCAGCAGATGAATCTGTTTTATACGCAGAAATCGTTGATGATTTTGGAACACAAACGTATTTTGCAGCTACAAAATTAGGTCAAATCAAGCGCTTTGAACGCAAGGAATTCACTCCTTGGCGTACTTATAAATCAAAATCTGTTAAATTTGCGAAATTGAAAAATGATACTGATTGTGTTGTGACGATTGCACCAATCGCTCTTGATGATGTCATGATTGTAACGCACAACGGTTATGCATTGCATTTCAATATTGAAGAAGTACCAGTTGTTGGCGCAAAAGCAGCAGGTGTTAAAGCCATCAATCTGAAAGATGATGATGTCGTAGCGTCAGCCTTCATTGCTAACACAGATAGTTTCTTCATCTTGACTCAACGTGGTAGTCTTAAACGTATGGCGACAGATCTTATCCCAGCTACAAGCCGTGCTAACCGTGGTTTACAAGTCTTACGTGAGCTAAAATCTAAACCACACCGCGTCTTTATGGCAGGACCTGTTCACGCTTCAAATGACGTCCAAAATCTTGATTTATTCACCATTGAGACAGCAGATTCTGATGAGGTTGAAACATTAGAAGTTCAGTCAAACAAAGGTACAATTTATCAAGCTATCTTGGAAGATTTAAGCTTATCAGAGCGCACAAGTAATGGTTCCTTTATTTCAGATAAAATTTCTGATGAAGGTGTCTTTAGTGCACGAATTAAATAATTTCAGTAAGTCGGGGAAATTCCCCGATTTATTTTAAAATAAATTTTCAGAATTTTATGAAAAAGTACTTGAAAAAAGATTTAAAAAGCGTAAAATAAGATAAAAACAAAGAAAGAGGATTTATCATGACAGTAGATTTAGACTGGGAAAACCTAGGTTTTGCATATCATAAATTACCATTTCGTTATATCTCATATTACAAAGACGGAAAATGGGATGAAGGAAAATTAACAGAAGATGCGACACTTCACATTTCAGAAGCTTCACCCGCTCTTCATTATGGACAACAAGCTTTTGAAGGATTGAAAGCTTATCGCACAAAAGATGGTTCTGTGCAATTGTTCCGTCCAAATATGAACGCTGAACGTTTGCAACGCACAGCAGATCGTCTTCTTATGCCACAAGTGCCAACTGAAAAATTTATTGATGCTGCGAAACAAGTTGTTCGCGCTAATGAAGAATTTGTGCCACCATACGGTACAGGTGCAACTCTTTATCTACGTCCTCTTTTGATTGGTGTTGGCGATATTATTGGTGTTCACCCTGCAGACGAATACATTTTTACAATCTTTGCAATGCCAGTTGGTAATTACTTCAAAGGTGGTTTGGTTCCAACTAATTTCTTGATTCAAGATGAATATGACCGTGCTGCTCCAAATGGTACAGGTGCCGCTAAAGTTGGTGGTAACTACGCTGCCAGCCTTTTGCCAGGTAAAATGGCACATGAACGTAAATTCTCTGATGTTATTTATCTTGATCCAGCTACTCATACAAAAATTGAAGAAGTTGGTTCAGCAAACTTCTTTGGTATTACAGCTGATAATGAATTTATCACACCACTTAGCCCGTCTATTTTGCCATCTATCACAAAATACTCACTTCTCTATTTGGCAGAACATCGTTTCGGTATGAAAGCTATTCAAGGTGATGTTAAACTTGATGAACTTGATAAATTTGTTGAAGCAGGCGCTTGCGGAACAGCTGCCGTTATTTCACCAATTGGTGGTGTTCAACATGGTGATGACTTCCATGTCTTTTATAGTGAAACAGAAGTAGGGCCTGTAACACGTAAACTTTATGATGAACTTGTAGGAATTCAATTCGGTGATGTAGAAGCTCCAGAAGGATGGATTTACAAAGTTGACTAAAAATAAAAGCTTGCCCTTGCAAGCTTTTTTATTTTCATGTAAAATGGGTAAAGTGAGGTGAAAGAATGAGCAAAAAAGACAAGAAAATCGAAATTCAACTTGCTGATGCAAAAGTTGATATTAATAATGCAAAAGTTGAAGGTTACAGCTTAACAGCTGGTAAGAAAGTCATTGGTGAAATCGCTGAATTAGACGGTAAATTCGCGATTGTAAAAAATGGCGAAGTTGAATCATTTTTCAAAACTTTAGAGCAAGCGATTGAAAGTATTATTGAAAATTACAATCTTAATCGCTAAAAAAAGCCGAAAAGTACTTGCAAGAGAACAAAAACTATGTTAGAATAGTTTTTGTCGTAACGGAAGGGTAGCGAAGAGGCTAAACGCGGCGGACTGTAAATCCGCTCCTTCGGGTTCGGGGGTTCGAATCCCTCCCCTTCCATTCTAAGTTTGATTCTTAGAAGTTTTAACATTTTTGGGGTATAGCCAAGCGGTAAGGCAAGGGACTTTGACTCCCTCATGCGTTGGTTCGAATCCAGCTACCCCAGTCAAAGGTATCAGGTTTCGGCTTGACACCGTCAAAGATAAAAGTTGTTGTCGTTGCGGGTTACCTTGAGAAATATTATTGTTGTCAAAAGTTAGCATTAGCTAGCTTTTGTTGGAGGATTTTTTAGAATGAATGAATTTGAAGATTTGCTAAACAGTGTTAGCGAAGTAAACCCTGGTGATGTGGTCACTGCGGAAGTTTTAACTGTTGATAATGATCAAGCAAACGTTGTTATCGAAGGAACAGGTGTTGAAGGTGTCCTTACACTTCGTGAATTGACTAACGATCGTGATGCTGACATCAATGACTTTGTTAAAACTGGCGACACAGTTGAAGTTCTTGTTCTTCGTCAAGTTGTAGGTAAAGATACTGATACAGTTACTTTCCTTGTCTCTAAAAAACGCTTGGAAGCTCGCAAAGCTTGGGATAAACTTGTTGGTCGTGAAGGTGAAGTTGTTACTGTTAAAGGTACACGTGCTGTTAAAGGTGGTCTTTCAGTTGAATTTGAAGGACTTCGCGGATTCATCCCAGCTTCAATGATCGATACTCGTTTTGTACGTAACACTGAAAAATTTGTTGGTCAAGAGTTTGAAGCTAAAATTAAAGAAGTTGTTCCAGCTGAAAACCGCTTCATCCTTTCACGTCGTGAAGTTGTTGAAGAAAAAGCTGCTGCAGCTCGTAAAGAAGTCTTCTCTAAACTTGAAGAAGGCGCAATCGTTAAAGGTAAAGTTGCTCGCTTGACAAGCTTCGGTGCTTTCATCGACCTTGGTGGTGTTGATGGACTTGTTCACGTTACTGAATTGTCACACGAACGTAACGTATCACCTAAATCAGTTGTTTCAGTTGGTGAAGAAGTAGAAGTTAAAGTTCTTTCAATCGATGAAGAAGCTGGACGCGTATCACTTTCACTTAAAGCTACAACACCTGGACCATGGGATGGTGTTGAACAAAAACTTGCTGCAGGCGATGTTGTTGAAGGTAAAGTTAAACGTTTGACTGACTTCGGTGCTTTCGTTGAAGTATTGCCTGGTATCGATGGACTTGTTCACATCTCACAAATTTCACACAAACGTGTTGAAAATCCTAAAGATGTTCTTTCAGTTGGTCAAGAAGTTAACGTTAAAGTTCTTGATGTTAACGCTGCTGCAGAACGTGTATCACTTTCAATCAAAGCTCTTGAAGAACGTCCAGCACAAGCTGAAAACGAAGAAAAACGTCAATCACGTCCACGTCGTCCAAAACGTGAAGCTAAACGTGATTACGAACTTCCAGAAACTCAAACTGGATTCTCAATGGCTGACTTGTTTGGCGATATTGAATTGTAATTATAAATTAGAAAAAGACTTGCTTAGCAAGTCTTTTCTTTTTACTTTGATGTGGTATAATATAGTAAGTTGCCACTCTTAGTGTAATGGATATCACGCAAGATTCCGGTTCTTGAAATAGGGGTTCGATTCCCTTAGGGTGGAGAAGTAACCTAGTTTAAAAGCCCTGATTTCAAGGGCTTTTGTTGTATTATAAAACAACATAACCCAAAATTGCTAAAAACTATGCGATGCTTCGACAAAGTCGGAAAATGCTTTTTTATCGCTTTAGAAACCTGTAGTAATGTCTCCTTGATAAGGTAGGATGTCGTTACATAAGCTTAGGTTGCTAAATTTTGCATAGATAACAACTAAGTATCAAGTAAAAAGCAGGTTCTATACAGAAGAGATTTTCGCTATAGCAGACTAGGTATTCTCAATGCCAAAAGCTTTATTTTGGATAATAAAAAAGCACATGCCTGAATTAGGCATGTGTTAAATGTTATTTTAAGATGATTTGAGCAATGATAGGGCTAATAATGACGTAGGTAATTCCTGTCACACCAATAGCAAGACCAGCCATAGCACCTTCGACGTGTCCATATTTGAGAGCTGTTCCTGTTCCGATAGCATGTCCTGTTCCTCCAAGGCTTAATCCGATAGCAACGGGGTCATCAATTTTGAGAAGTTTTAAAAAGACTGGTCCAAGAACACTTGTTAAAATTCCTGTGATAACGACAACAACAAGGGTAACAGTGGTAATTCCGCCCATTTTATCAGTAATTCCAACAGCCATTGCGGTTGTCACTGATTTAGGGAATAAAGAAATAGCCAAGAGATATTTGATACCAAATGTTTTAGCAACAAGTGCTGTAAATGTTGTATTAACGACACAAGCAATTAAAATTCCTGAAAGAATACTTCTGATATGGTGTTTCATTAAGTGAAATGAACGATAAAGTGGAATTCCGAGAGCTACTGTTGATGGGACAATAAGTGTATTTAAGTAGCTTCCGCCAACATAGTAATCTGTATAGGAAATTTTAGTGATTTTCAAAAATGCGATAATAAAAAAAGTAGCTAACAGTAATGGTGTTGTGATAGGATGCGGAAATCGTCTAAAAATCAGCATTCCCATTAAATAAGCAAGAATTGACACCATTATACCAAAGATTGGATTTGTGATAACCTCATTCATGACGGACTCCTTTATCGACGTAGTCTCCTTCAAAGCGTTTTTTGATGAATTGCACAACAAAACCGATAACAGCAACATTTAGGAAAATTGCTCCTAAAATGATAATTGTAATTGGGAGTAGATAGTTTTTAATATCATTGAATTTTTCCATGATACCAACGGCTGCGGGCAAAAAAAGAATAGTCATATTATTCAATAAAAAATTCCCCACGACATCAATATGTCTTAAGCGAATGATTTTGAATTCGAGGGCAAGAAAAAGTAGCACTAGCCCAATAATGCTACCAGGAACAGGTAAATTTAATAGGCTAGAAATTGCCTCTCCAATAAATGAAAAGACTAAAATAATCATAAATTGAACGTATAATTTCATTAATAAACTCCTTCGTTATAAGTCTACTACTATGTAGGGATTTTTCAAGCATCTTGAAACGTTTACATGAAAATTTTCATGAAAGCAAGATAATATTTTAAAAAATGGCAAGTAAAAAAGGCTTAATCTATATGTAGACTAAACCTTGTTATAATCGACGATTTGAAATAGCTTAATGTAAAATCATTTTGATAAGATTTCCGCCAAAAATCCAAATGTAGCTATAAGAAATGATTGAAATTGGCTTTGCGAGCATGATAATTACAATAAAACGTTTAAGAGAAATGCGTGTCAACCCAATAATCATAACTAGGATATCAGCAGGAGATACTGGAGATAACATGCAAAGGATAAAAAATGTCTCAAAACCTTGTGTTTCTAATTTAGCTTCGTATTTATAAAACGTTTTTTCATTAACAAATAGTAAAATGAATTTTTTACCGTATACACGTACCAATAAAAATAGAATAATGCTTCCGACGATAATTCCGAAATAATTATATATAAAACCGAGCCAAGGACCGAAAATCAAGAATCCTGCAACAGTTGTCACACCGCCAGGGATAACTGGAAAGACAACTTGGAAAATCTGTACCAACACAAAAATTAATGGTCCAAAAAATCGATGTTGTTGTACAAAGTCCTTTAAAGCATTGCTATCATTTAAAATTCCTAATCGGTAAAACCAAATTACTAAAACTAAGGTTCCAATCAAGGCTAAAATTCCTAAAAATTGGATTAGTCGCTGAAAAAACACATAGTGATTAGACATTTTCATTTTCATAATTTTATGATATCATAAGTGGAGTTTTTTTGCTATTTTAAACATTATCTGTTATAATAGTCAAAGTGGAATTCCACTCTTATAATACTTGGGGTCGTTACGGATTCGACAGGCATTATGAGGTACATTTTGCGACTCATCGGCAGATGTAAAAATGCCAGTTAAATATAACTGCAAAAAATACAAATTCTTACGCTGTAGCTGCCTAAAAACCAGCTCGCGTGATCTCTACAGAATTGCTTGTGTTTTGCTAGAGGTTTCATTGATTAACAAGCTACGTTTGGCTATTGTCTAGCTAGCCAAAAAGAGATTAATAGACTCGCTTAATCTAGGTTTGAGTTATGTATCGAGCTTAAGTTAAATTAAACACATAACCTATGGTTGTAGACAAATGTATTGGCAGGTGTTTGGACGTGGGTTCGACTCCCACCGGCTCCATCAAGCTTTTCATAGTTAAGCAAAACGTTGTAATATCAGCGTTTTTTTGTTTTAGAAGAAACATAAAATAAGCACTGAATTTCAGTGCTTATTTTTATTGGATATTGAGTTTATTTTTCAAGAGGTAGTGAGTAGCAAAGTAAAAGATAATTCCTTCGACAATTGCTTCAATACTTGAATAGTTAAATAAGTTAATATCAATTGAATTATTAGTAGCAAAATGATTGCCTGTTAATTCAGAGACTGTAATAACGATGATTGCTAATACAAAATAGGCTATAAACGCCATTAAGACACGTTTATTAATGAATAGTTGCCCAATAGCGATAGCTAAATAAATCATCAACGTTCCAGAAAATGTAGAGAGGACTATTGAGAGAAGAAACACTACCCATTCCGTTGGTTTAAGTAATCCTGCTAAATAGGGAAGGTTTACTAAAAATTGACCCACTCCTGAAATTGGAAGAATTAATAAGACAATTCCAATCATCAAAACAATGGCATTGAAAGCTGTCCAGATAAAAGAAGCTAGTAATTTTGAAAGGATAATTTGATGACTTGAAACAGGCAACGTCAATGTTAGATAGCCTTCACGTCCAAAGAGATTCTTGTAAAATCTACGGATGATAATAACAAATGTTGCAATCCAAGCGCCAGCTACTAGCACACCGAACATTAATGCTAAAATAATAGGAATAAGCTGTGCAAAGCGAGCGGCACTAACTTCAGAGCTATTCATAGCGTAATTTTCAATAGACTTTATACTAAAGCCAAGGAAAAATGAGATGGCAATGACAGAAGCATTGAGTGCAAAATACCATTTGCCAACTGATTTTAATTCATATTTTAAAAGTTTTGAAAACATAATCCCTCCTAAGCCTTATACTTTTCACGAAAGAGTGAGTCGATTGATTTGCCATATTCTTCGCGAATATCATCGGTATTTCCTTGCAAGATAACTTTCCCTTCTTTGAGGAAGATGATTTCATCAAGAATTGGCTCAATTTCAGCGATGAGGTGTGTTGAAATAATAACTGAAGCATCTTCGCAGTAGTTATTAATGATTGTGCGGAGAATATATTCTCGAGCTGCAGGGTCAACACCACCAATAGGTTCGTCAAGAATGTAGAGTTTGGCTTGTCGGCTCATTACTAAAATTAATTGAACTTTTTCTTTGTTACCTTTAGAGAGATTTTTGAGTTGTTCATCAGGATTTAAATCTAAATCTTCCAAAAGGCGTTCAGCTTTTTCACGTGAGAAATCTTCATAGAAATCTTCAAAAAATGTCAATGTATCTTTGATTTTCATTGTTTCTCTCAAGTAAGAGGTATCTGGTAAATATGAGATAATTTTCTTGGTTTCTACAGAAGGACGATAACCGTCAATAACGATATCACCAGTAGTAGGGTGAAGTAGTCCATTCATTAATTTTATGAGTGTTGTTTTACCACTACCATTTGGACCGAGTAAACCAATAATTTTTCCAGCAGGTAGGCTAAGTGTGATATCATCAATAGCTACATGCTTTTTATAGTTTTTGGTAACATGATGCAGTTGGAGTAGTTGTGTCATCCTAATTTTTCTCCTTGATATAAGATTCTAATACAGCAACGATGTCATCGATTTGAAAGCCCATTTTTTGCATATTATTAACAAAAGATTGGAGTTCGGCATCGGCAACTTCGCGACGTTTTTGCATAATAAGGTCTGTATCTTCTGTTACAAAGCGCCCAGATGTCCGTTGAGAGTAAACCATGCCTTCGCGTTCTAATTCAGAAAAAGCACGCTGCATAGTATTTGGGTTGACACCAGCTTCTTCAGCGAGTTCACGGACGGTTGGAAGCTGATCGCCACTTTTGATTTCTTGGCTGATAATTTGCATTTTAATATGTTGAGCGATTTGAACATAAATGGGTGATTTTTCATCAAATTTCCAGGACATACGATACCCCTTTCTATTTAGTTTTCAAAGAAGTCTTGTACTACATAAATGGTACAGAAATAAGTTTGAAAAGTCAAGGAAACTGTTACCTTTATTTCCTATTTAATTAAAAACGTAATTAAAAGTTATTTTAGTGTATAATAGAATAAGTACATTAACGAAAGGAGCGCTTTTATGTTTGCCCAGTTGGACACCAAAACAGTTTATTCTTTCATGGATAGTTTGATTGATTTGGGAGGATATGTCAAAGCCGCTAAATCTTTAGGTTATCAAACGATTGGAATTATGGACAAAGACAATCTTTACGGTGCTTTCCATTTTATCACAGAAGCTAAAAAGAATGATTTACAGCCCGTTATTGGATTAGAATTGTCTTTTGTGGTTGAAGAAACGCTGGCTTTGAAGCTTTATTTGATTGCTTGTGATACGCTTGGCTATAAAAATCTAATGAAGATTTCTAGTCGACAAATGTCTTCAGGGATTCAGTTAGAAGAGTTACCTGAGTACCTATCTGGCGTGGCTGTGATTATACCTTATTTTGAAAGCTTAGCAACAGTATCGCTTCCTTTTGAATATTATATTGGTGTTGATATAGAATCGCCTCAAAGAACGTATGAGAAGCCGATTTTTCCGCTTCATACGGTTCGTTATTTTGAAAATGACGACATTGAAACCTTGCACATGTTGCACGCCATTCGTGATAATATTAGCTTAAAAGATGCTTCGTTAGCGCCACAAGGGCAGAAATTGCTTGCTTGTGATATTTTAACGCAGGCTTTTAGTGAAAAATTCCCGCAAGCGTTGGAAAATATGGAAAATCTTGTTTCAACGATTACTTATGAATTTGACACAGATTTAAAATTACCAAGATTTAATCGTCAAAAACCTGCACAGGAAGAATTAATTGAACGAACTGAGGCAGGCTTAAAAGCTAAAAATCTTTGGTTGCCAGCTTATCAAGAACGATTGAAAAAAGAGTTATCAGTCATCCATAAAATGGGCTTTGATGATTATTTCTTGATTGTCTGGGATTTGCTGCGCTTTGGACGAAGTCGTGGTTATTACATGGGAATGGGACGTGGTTCAGCGGCTGGAAGTTTAGTTTCATATGCTCTTGACATCACAGGGATTGACCCAGTAAAAAACAATCTTCTTTTTGAACGATTTTTGAATGAAGAACGTTACAGCATGCCAGATATTGATATTGACCTTCCAGATATCTATCGTAGCGAATTTCTTCATTATGTTCGTAATCGTTATGGTAGTTTGCATTCAGCGCAGATTGTGACGTTTTCAACCTTTGGTGCCAAACAAGCAATTCGTGATGTTTTCAAACGTTTTGGTGCTCCAGAGCATGAATTGACAAACATTACGAAGAAAATTAGTTTCAGAGATACGTTGACATCAGTTTATGAAAATAATCTTTCATTTCGTCAGATTATTAATTCTAAAATGGAATACCAAAAGGCTTTTGCGATTGCAAAACGTATCGAAGGGAACCCTCGTCAGACATCAATTCACGCAGCTGGTGTGGTGATGAGTGATGATAATTTAACAGAGCATATTCCATTAAAAGCTGGTGAAGACATGATGATTACGCAGTATGATGCGCAAGCTGTTGAAGCCAATGGACTTTTGAAAATGGACTTTCTTGGCTTAAGAAACCTAACTTTTGTGCAACGTATGCAAGAGAAGGTAGCTAAAGATTATGGTGTTACGATTGATATTAAAGTCATTGATTTAGAAGATAAAGAGACACTTGCTCTGTTTGCTGCTGGAAAGACAAAAGGAATATTCCAATTTGAACAAGCTGGGGCTATTAACCTCTTGAAACGAATTCAACCACGAAAATTTGAAGATATTGTGGCTACGACTAGTTTGAATCGACCAGGTGCTAGTGATTATACTGAAAACTTTATCAGACGACGTTTCGGACAAGAAGCAGTAGATTTAATTGACCCATTGGTTGCACCGATTTTAGAGCCAACATATGGCATTATGCTTTATCAAGAGCAAGTTATGCAAATTGCTCAAGTTTATGCTGGTTTTACACTTGGAAAAGCCGATTTGCTACGACGCGCCATGTCTAAGAAAAAAGCTGAAGATATGCAAAAAATGGAAAGTGATTTCTTAGAGGGTGCTCAACGTTTAGGACGTCCTTTGGAAACTGCCAAAGATTTGTTTAGTCGTATGGCAAAATTTGCTGGTTATGGATTTAATAGAAGCCATGCCTTTGCTTATTCGGCATTAGCCTTTCAGTTAGCTTATTTTAAAGCACACTATCCTGCGGTTTTCTATGATGTTATGTTGAATTATTCTAGCGCTGACTATATTACGGATGCCTTAGATTCGCAATTCAAAGTTAAGAAAATCGATATTAATACCGTTCCTTATAGCGATAAAATTGCAGATGGGCAAATCTATCTTGGTTTGAAAAATTTAAGAGGTGTTCCTCGTGATTTATGCTATTGGATAATTGAAAATCGACCTTTTAATAGCGTCGAGGATTTTCTGACACGTTTACCAGAAAATTACCAGAAAAAGGAATTAATCACACCATTAGTGGAAGTTGGAGCGTTTGACCAATTTGATAAAAATCGTCGAAAAATCATTGAAAACCTTGAACCGCTCTTCATCTTTGTTAATGAATTAGGAAGTCTTTTCGCAGATACCTCTTATAGTTGGATTGAAACAGAAGATTATCCCAACGCTGAAAAATATCGCTTGGAACAAAGCTTATTAGGAGTAGGTATTAGCCCACATCCACTTTTAGAAATTGCTAAACAGTCTGCGGTAGCATTTATCCCTTTAGCAGATTTACACGAGAATACTGAAGCTACTATTTTGGTTGAATTAAATCAAATTCGTGTTATCAGAACAAAAACAAAAGGGGAACAGATGGCATTTTTGAATGTTACAGATACGCAAAAGAAATTTGATGTAACATTGTTTCCAGAAGTATATGCACGTTTTAAAGATGAGTTGCAAGAAGGAAGATTTTACTATCTTACTGGGAAAATCCAAAGCCGTAACAACCGTTTGCAGATGGTTTTGACTCATGTTCAAGAAGCAAGTAGTGAGCGTTTGTGGCTTTTATTGCCAAATCATCTCCATGATAATGAAGTTTCAGAGATATTATCACAATATCCAGGTAATATTCCAGTGATTCTACATTACCAAGATAGTAAGCAAACTTTGCAAAGCCAAAGGCACTTAGTACAAAAGACAAATGACCTTATTGAAGCGCTATCAAGCTATACTTTGAAAACGATTTATCAATAAAAATTAAGTAAAAATCAAATAAAGTGAAGCTTTTTACAAAGTAATGTGCTATAATAAGAACGTTAGATTAATAAAAGGAGTATTAGCAAAATGAAACGTATTGCTGTTTTGACTAGTGGCGGCGACGCTCCTGGTATGAATGCTGCTGTTCGTGCAGTTGTTCGTAAAGCAATTAAAGAGGGAATGGAAGTTTTCGGAATCAACCGTGGCTATGCTGGTATGGTTGAAGGCGACATTTTCCCATTGGATGCTCAAAGTGTGTCAAATACTTTGTCACACGGTGGTACATTCCTTCAATCTGCTCGTTATCCTGAGTTTGCAACTCTTGAAGGACAATTAGCAGGTATCGAACAACTTAAAAAACACGGTATTGAAGGTGTTGTTGTTGTCGGTGGTGATGGTTCTTATCATGGTGCTATGCGCTTGACTGAACATGGTTTCCCAGCTGTCGGTATCCCAGGTACAATTGATAACGATATCGCTGGTACAGATTACACTATCGGGTTTGACACAGCTGTTAACACAGCTATGGAAGCTCTTGATAAAATCCGTGATACATCATTCAGTCACAAACGTACTTTCGTTGTCGAAGTAATGGGACGTAACGCTGGTGATATCGCTCTTTGGGCAGGTATTGCTGCAGGTGCTGACCAAATCATCATTCCAGAAGAAGAATACGACATCAAAGACGTTGTTGCAAAAGTTAAAGATGGTTATGAAAACAAAGGTAAAGAACGTCACCTTATCGTTCTTGCTGAAGGTGTTATGCATGCCGAAAAATTCGCTGAATTGATGAAAGAAGCTGGAGATACTAGTGACCTTCGTGCTACAAACCTTGGTCACATCCTTCGTGGTGGTGCTCCATCACCTCGTGATCGTGTTCTTGCTTCTTGGATGGGTGCACACGCTGTTGAACTTCTTCTTGAAGGACGTGGTGGACTTGCTGTTGGTATCCACAACGAAGAATTGGTAGAAAGCCCAATCCTTGGAACAAAAGAAGAAGGTGCATTGTTCTCATTGGCTGAAGACGGTAGCATTATCGTTAACATGCCTCACAAAGCACGTCTTGACTTTGCTCAATTAAACCGTGACATTGCTCACTTATAGTATTGTATTTATAGATTAAAAATTATTATTGTTATTAAAAGTCGTTAAATCGACGAAAAATAAAGGGAGTTTCATATTATCATGAATAAACGCGTAAAAATCGTTGCAACACTTGGTCCTGCGGTAGAACTCCGCGGTGGTAAAAAATTCGGTGAAGATGGATATTGGGGTGAAAGCCTTGATGTTGAAGCATCAGCTCAAAAAATCGCTGAATTGATTAAAGAAGGTGCAAACGTCTTCCGTTTCAACTTCTCACACGGTGACCACGCAGAACAAGGTGAACGTATGGCAACTGTACGTCGTGCAGAAGAAATTGCTGGTCAAAAAGTTGGTTTCCTTCTTGACACTAAAGGTCCAGAAATCCGTACTGAACTTTTTGAAGGTGACGCTAAAGAATATTCATACAAAACTGGTGAAAAAATCCGTGTTGCTACTAAACAAGGTATCAAATCAACTCGCGAAGTTATCGCATTGAACGTTGCTGGTGCTCTTGACATCTACGATGATGTTGAAGTTGGTAAACAAGTTCTTGTTGATGATGGTAAACTTGGTCTTCGCGTTATTGCTAAAGATGATGCAACTCGTGAATTCGAAGTTGAAGTTGAAAATGATGGTATCATCGCTAAACAAAAAGGTGTAAACATTCCTTACACTAAAATTCCTTTCCCAGCTCTTGCTGACCGTGATAACGCTGATATCCGTTTTGGTCTTGAACAAGGTCTTAACTTCATCGCTATCTCATTCGTACGTACTGCAAAAGACGTTAACGAAGTTCGTGCTATCTGTGAAGAAACTGGTAACGGACACGTTCGTTTGTTCGCTAAAATCGAAAACCAACAAGGTATCGATAACATTGATGAAATCATCGAAGCTGCTGATGGTATCATGATCGCTCGTGGTGACATGGGTATCGAAGTGCCATTCGAAATGGTTCCAGTTTACCAAAAAATGATCATCACTAAAGTAAATGCAGCTGGTAAAGCAGTTATCACAGCAACTAACATGCTTGAATCAATGACTGACAAACCACGTGCAACTCGTTCAGAAGTATCTGACGTCTTCAACGCTGTTATCGATGGTACTGATGCAACTATGCTTTCAGGTGAATCTGCAAACGGTAAATACCCAGTTGAAGCAGTTCGCGCAATGGCTACAATCGATAAAAACGCTCAAACTCTTCTTAACGAATACGGACGTCTTGATTCATCATCATTCGCTCGTACTTCTAAAACAGAAGTTGTAGCATCAGCTGTTAAAGATGCAACAAGCTCAATGGATATCAAACTTGTTGTAGCTCTTACAGAATCTGGTAACACTGCTCGTCTTATCTCTAAATACCGTCCAGATGCAGATATCTTGGCTGTAACATTTGACGAAAAAACTCAAAAATCATTGATGATTAACTGGGGTGTTATTCCAATCGTAACTGAAAAACCTGCATCAACTGATGACATGTTTGAAGTTGCTGAAAAAGCTGCTCTTGAATCAGGATTGGTACAATCAGGTGATAACATCGTTATCGTTGCTGGTGTTCCAGTTGGTTCAGGTGGTACAAACACAATGCGTATCCGCACTGTAAAATAACTTAAATAACAAAAAGCCTATCATATCAAGCTTTACAGCCTGTATGATTGGGCTTTTTTTATGTTTTGGGGCATTTTTGGGGCAGAAAAATTAAATATTATCATAAAAAATATGTAAGAATTCAGGTTTTACGGCGTTTCACCTGTTTTTGACATTAAAAGACCTACTTTTTTTATACACTGAAAAATGGTATAATAAGAGAAAGAATAGGAGAAATTATGGTAAAGCGCGATTTTATTAGAAATATTATTATAGCTCTGATTGTTATTTTGGCAATATTTTTATTGAGAATATTTGTTTTTTCAACGTTTAAAGTTCATGAAGATGCCGCAAATTCCTATTTGTCGAATGGTGATGTTGTGGTAGTGAATCGCAATCGGACACCTCAATATAAAGATTTTATTGTTTATGAAGTTGATGGTACTTTTTATATTAGCCGTGTTATTGCGACTGCTGGGGAAAGTGCGACAGTTATGGACGATATTCTTTACATTAATAATGAGGTTAAAGAAGAACCTTATATCAGCCAAATTAAATCAGAATATTTATCGACATCAGATAACCAACAAGCCTTTACATCTGATTTTTCCGTAAGTACCATTACAGATGGTAAATATAGTGAAGTTCCGAAAGGAAGTTACTTAGTTCTAAATGATGATCGTCAAAATACCAATGATAGCCGTACATTCGGTTTAATAAAAGAGAGCCAAATACGAGGTGTTGTTACCTTTAAAATCTTACCATTAAGTAAGTTTGGCTTTATCACAACAGAGTAGCAGTAGCTGCTCTGTTTTTTTAGTATACAATACCAATCGATAATTGGTATATATCAAACTATACCAATTTAATTGTTGACAATCTAAAATTAAAGTTATATACTGATGTTGTTAGGTTTTAGGAAGTCTTTATCAGACTATACCAATTTAAAAAATAAGAAAGAAATAGCAAGTAAAGTCTTGCTAAAGGTGAAAATTATGTGTGGTATTGTTGGTGTTGTAGGAAATAAAAATGCAACAGACATTTTGATGCAAGGTCTTGAAAAGCTCGAATATCGTGGTTATGATTCTGCTGGAATTTACGTGACTAATGGTACAGATCAAGGACGTTTGATTAAATCTGTTGGACGTATTTCAGATCTTCGTGCTAAAATCGGTATTGATGTAGCAGGATACACAGGTATTGGTCACACACGTTGGGCAACTCATGGTCAAGCAACAGAAACAAATGCTCACCCCCACACATCAGAAACAGGACGTTTTGTCTTGGTTCACAATGGTGTGATTGAAAACTATTTGCAAATTAAAGAAACATATCTTTCAGAACATCATTTGAAAGGTGAAACAGACACAGAAATTGCTGTTCATTTAGTTGGACAATTCGTTTCAGAAGGTTTATCGGTTCTTGAAGCTTTCAAGAAAGCTTTGACTATCATCGAAGGTTCATACGCTTTTGCTCTTGTTGATGCAGAAGATGCAGATACGATTTATGTTGCTAAAAATAAATCACCACTTTTGATTGGTTTAGGTGATGGTTACAACATGGTATGTTCAGATGCGATGGCAATGATTCGTGAAACAAGTGAATTTATGGAAATTCATGATAAAGAATTGGTTGTCTTGACTAAAGATTCTGCGACAGTTACTGATTACGAAGGTAATGAAATTGAACGCGAATCTTACACAGCTGAACTTGATTTATCAGATATTGGTAAAGGAACTTATCCTTACTATATGTTGAAAGAAATCGACGAACAACCAACTGTTATGCGTAAATTGATTAATACATACTCAGACAGCGAAGGAAATATGGTTATTGATCCTGATATTGTTAAGACAGTACAAGAGGCTGACCGTATTTATATCTTGGCAGCAGGAACTTCTTATAATGCTGGTTTTGCATCAAAAGCAATGCTTGAAAAATTGACAGACACGCCAGTTGAACTTGGAATTGCTTCAGAATGGGGCTACAATATGCCACTTTTGAGCAAGAAACCAATGTTTATCTTGCTTAGCCAATCAGGTGAAACGGCTGACAGTCGTCAAGTTTTGGTAAAAGCCAATCAAATGGGTATTCCAAGTTTGACAGTTACTAATGTTCCTGGCTCAACGTTATCACGTGAAGCAACTTATACAATGCTTTTAAACGCTGGTCCTGAAATTGCCGTTGCATCAACTAAAGCTTACACAGCACAAATTGCTGCTTTAGCCTTTTTGGCTAAGGCTGTCGGTGAAGCAAACGGCAAAAAAGAAGCGCTTGAGTTTGATTTAGTACATGAGTTATCTATCGTTGCGCAATCTATCGAAGCAACGTTATCCGAAAAAGATGTGATTGCTGAAAAAGTAGAATCACTTCTTAAAACAACTCGTAATGCTTTCTATATTGGTCGTGGCAATGATTACTATGTTGCGATGGAAGCAAGTTTGAAATTAAAAGAAATTTCTTACATTCAATGTGAAGGATTTGCTGCAGGAGAATTGAAACACGGTACAATTTCATTGATTGAAGATGGTACACCAGTTCTTGGTTTGATTTCATCAAGCGAAGCGATTGCTAGTCACACACGTGGTAATATTCAAGAGGTTTCTGCGCGTGGTGCAAATGTATTGACAGTCGTTGAAGAAGAATTGGCTAAACCAGGAGATGATATTGTTGTTAACCAAGTTCATCCATATTTAACAAGCATTTCAATGGTAATTCCAACACAACTCATTGCTTACTTTGCTTCTCTACAACGTGGTCTTGACGTTGATAAACCACGTAACTTAGCAAAAGCAGTTACTGTTGAATAATCTTATAGAAATTCTACTACCAAACATATTGTTTGGTAGTTTTTTTGTGTCTTGAAATATATATAAATAATTCGGGTAATATAAATTTGTATTTAAATTTCCATACAACTAAATAAAATCTGATAGAAAATCAGAAAATATCATTGTAAAGATTGTGAACGACGTAGAAAACGATTACAATTATTTATAGATAATATCATTTATAAATGGTTAATTTATTTAATCACTGATTATAATTGTGTTTGAATGAAAAGGAAGCATGTTTTATTAGATAAACATATAATCCTATTTTTAAAATCTAGCTAAATATAGTAACTCTGCAATTTATTTGTAAGGGGCACTTTATGTATGTTAAAAATAACTTTAACACTCGTTTAAACGAGTGTTTTTGTTTTTTTAGTTTTAATAATTTGTCACAAATTTTGTGACAAAGCTTGAGTGTGAAACGCTTACATCAAAGATTATAATGGACTCAAGAATAAAGGAGGGATCTCTGATGGAAAATAAAAGTTCATTGAAAGTGAGAGTTCAAAAATTAGGAACTGCACTTTCTAACATGGTTATGCCAAATATCGGAGCGTTTATAGCTTGGGGGATTATGGCCACTTTGTTCATTGACACAGGTTGGATTCCAAATCCCACGCTAAATGTCATGGTATCACCAATCTTAACGTATTTGTTACCATTGTTGATTGGATACACGGCTGGTTATAACGTTTATGGACAACGTGGCGCTGTCGTTGGTGCGATAGCAACATTTGGTGCCATTGCTGGTTCATCAGTAACAATGTTTATTGGTGCAATGGTAATGGGACCGTTAGGAGCTTGGTGCATTAAGAAATTCGATGAAAGATTCCAAGAAAAAATTCGTCCTGGCTTTGAAATGTTGGTTAATAATTTTTCAGCTGGAATTATCGGATTTATCCTTATCATCTTGGCATTTTTAGCTGTTGGACCAGTGGTTTCTAGTTTGACTGATGCTATTGGTGTTGGAGTTCAGGCTATCATCGATGCTAAATTATTGCCAATCGCTAATATCCTTATTGAACCTGCAAAAGTGCTTTTCCTTAACAATGCACTCAACCATGGTATTTTCACACCTTTGGGAACTGAGCAAGTAGCCGAAACTGGAAAATCTATTTTGTTCTTGCTAGAAACAAACCCAGGTCCAGGTCTTGGTATTTTGCTTGCTTACTCTATCTTTGGTAAAGGTTCAGCAAAATCTTCAGCACCTGGAGCAATCATCATTCATTTCTTGGGTGGGATTCATGAAATTTACTTCCCATACGTCATGATGAAACCAATGCTGTTCTTTGCAGCAATTGCTGGTGGTGTAACAGGAACATTTACTTTCCAACTTCTTGGAGCAGGTTTATCTGCAGCCGCTTCACCAGGCTCTATCATTGCAATTTTAGCAATGACACCACGTGGTGGTTACATTCCCGTTCTTGCAGGTGTTCTAATGGCAACAATTGCTTCTTTCCTTGTGGCTGCCATCATCCTTAGAACGGATAAATCAGAAGGTGATTCTCTTGAATCTGCGCAAGCTGCTACACAAGCTGCAAAAGCTGAATCAAAAGGTCAAGAAACTTCAACATCAGGTGATGTTAAAAATGTCACTTCAGAAGAGGTTCAACAAATTATCTTTGCTTGTGACGCTGGTATGGGAAGTTCAGCTATGGGAGCTTCAATCTTACGTGACAAAGTTAAAAAAGCTGGACTTGATATTCCAGTATCTAACAAAGCAATTTCAAATCTAACTGATACTCCAAATACTTTAATTGTCACTCAAGAAGAATTAGCTGAACGTGCAGCACAAAAAACACCAAGTGCAGTTCATGTGAGTGTTGATAATTTCTTAGCTACTCCAAAATATGATGAAATTGTTTCTGCACTAAGTGGCGAATCTGCTGGTGTTCAATCTGTTAATCAAAAAACTGCTGACGCTGCTAATACTGAAAGTAATGAGATTGACCTTAATCAAATTGATGAAGTTATCTTTGCTTACGGAAAAGCAAGAGGCTCAGTAACAATGGGCGAAGCAACCTTAAAAGCAATCTTTAAAAATAAATCAATCGGTATTCCAGTTGCAAAAGAAGCAAATGACCAACTTGGAAAGTTTAATGCTAAAAATATCCTTATCGTATCAACAATTGAAAATCAAACAGAGGTTCAAAAATATGTCCCTAATGCTCAGCTTCTAGTAGTGGATAGTTTAGTGACAACTCCTGAATACGATAAGATGGTTGCTCGAATGTATAAATAATGATGAAAGTAGTATTTAGTATATTATGCTATTAACGAAACGAGAAGAACAGTTGTTGAAAGCTTTCTTAGAATTTGGAAAGCTTTCAATTGATAATATTTCAGATATTTTAAAGGTGTCAAAACGTACAGTTTATCGTACAATAGCTGACTTAACAGATAGTTTAGCGACAATAGATGTTGACATTGTCAAATATGAAAATAAGTATCTATTATTGGGAAATTTGGAAAATCTTTCTGACTTTACAACGCAGCTTGCCTATACACGTAATGAACGTCTTAACCTGATTACTTATCAGCTTTTGATTAGTGATGAAGAAGTCACAAACGATGATTTACAAGAACAATTTGCGGTTAGCAATGTCACGATTATTCAAGATATAGCAGATATTGAAAAGCGTCTAAAAGATTTTGATTTAATCTTGGAGAGAAAAAAAGGCTATTTTTTGAGTAGCCAAATTCACAATAAGCGGAGAGTTTTGGCAATATTGCTAACGAATAATATTAGTCTGCCAAATTTTTGGAAACATGACTACAATCACTTTACCATTGTTTCTTCTGAACAATTGAAACAAGCAACTGAAGCTTTTCAACGTTATCAAAAAGAACTTCCTGAATTTGATGCGAAGTTGACTCAATTTTTCATTATTTTACTAGCTTTGACAAATTGGGAGCAAGTTGACTTGAAGTCAACACCTGTTACGAAAGTAGCTCTTGAATTCTCACAGAAAGTTTTTGCTGATTTTTCACGAATGAGTGGACAATTTTATAGCCTAAAAGAAATTCTTTATTATGCCGAGATGCTGGATGAATTAGCTGTCAAACGCCAAGAAATACCTCTATTTAATGAAAATTTTGATAGCGAATTCTTCTATAATGTCTCTAATCTAATTGATAAAGTTGCTCGTTACACTAAAATTAATTTTGCTAAAGATCAGGTTTTGTTTAAATTCCTATTTAATCATATTCGTTTAAATTTAGCCGTTCCTCTAATCTTTGAGGAATCAAATAGCACTTCAATTGCTCACCAGACGCTTCATAGCAACGAATACCTTCATCGAGTAGTGAGCTTATTAGTTAAAGAAATTTTTCCAGCTTACCTACAAAGTGAGCGAGAGTACGAGTTAATCACTTTGCACTTTGCTTCTAGTTTACGTCGTAGCCCAGATATTTACCCTATTTCGCTGTTGTTGTTAACTGATGAACGCCCATTGGCTACGGAATTATTAGTGACAAGGATAAAGACCATTGCGCCTTTTGTTGAAACAATCCAAGTCAAAGCAAGTTCTCAGTATGATGTTAAGGATAAAAAATATTATGATAGCGTTTTATCGACTAAAGTTTTAAGAGATGATGACATCAAGATGATTTCAATTTATCCAGATGCAAAAGAATTATTAACGTTACAAGAATACCTTCAAAATGTGCAGGCACATCGAGAAGTGAGAGTTCGTGAACAAATCATTCGGACACCGCAGTATGATTTTCAAAAATATTTGCTTGCCAGTCAAATGCTTCTTAGTCATTTTACCTATCAGCATATTGATAATCCAAAATCATTTGTCGAAACTGTGTCGACATTGATTGATAACATCGAGGGCATTACGGATAAGCATTACCTATCTCAAAAATTATTACAACGCTTCAAGACAAGTCCAATGGCTATTCCAGAAACCAACCTTGCTTTGCTTCACACTTATTCAAGTAAGGTTACGAAAAGTTGTTTTGTTATTTTTGATTTGGAAAATCCTGTGCAAGCCATGTCCATGAATCATCAAAAAGAAGAGATTTCACGGATACTTGTCATGTTAACTCGTCTCAACGAGAGTGATGAAGTTAGAGATTTGATGACGGCTATTAGTCAATCAATTATCGAAAATCATTTGTACACAGAAATTTACAAAACAGGAAACAAGGACATTATCTATCAACTACTCAATCAAATTTTTACGGAAAAAATAAAGAAACTGGAGAATTAGAACATGGATTTTCAAAAAGATTTAATCAAGTTAAATGAATCATTTGACACAAAAGAAGAGGCCATCCGTTATTGTGGCAGACTTTTGTTTCAAGGTGGTTATGTTCAAGAAGATTACATTGAAGCAATGATTCAACGTGACAATGACCTTTCTGTTTATATGGGGAATTTTATCGCTATTCCTCATGGAACAGACGAAGCTAAAGAGAAAGTCTTGAAATCAGGTATTACCGTTGTTCAGGTGCCAGATGGTGTGAATTTTGGGACTGAAGATAATCCGCAGATTGCAACCATTCTGTTTGGAATTGCAGGAATTGGAAATGAACATTTAGAAATGATTCAAAAAATCTCAATTTTCTGTGCTGATGTCGATAACGTTGTCAAATTGGCAGATGCGCAATCAAAAGATGAGATTATTCGATTATTAAATAATGTGGAATAGATAGAAAACAGAGAGGAATAAAAAATGAAAAATGCAGTACATTTTGGTGCAGGAAACATAGGACGTGGTTTTATTGGTGATATTCTTTCAAAGAATAATGTTGCCATTACCTTTGTTGATGTTAACGAACGCGTGATTGACGAGCTTAACAAACGGCACTCCTATGAAATCGAAGTCGCCGAGGAAGGGCAACCGCATATCGTTGTTAAAAATGTAAGCGGTGTCAACAATGTTAAAAATCCTGATGAGGTTATCAAGGCTATTACCAGTGCAGATATTATCACGACTGCAATCGGTCCTAATATTCTGCCGTTTATTGCTGAATTGATCGCAAAAGGAATTGAAGCTCGAAAAGCTGCTGGGAATAACGAACCAATCGATGTTCTAGCTTGTGAAAATATGATTGGTGGTTCGCAATATTTGTACCAAGAAGTGAAGAACTATTTATCAGCAGACGGTTTGGCATTTACTGAACAGTACGTTGGTTTTCCAAATGCAGCAGTAGATCGTATCGTACCAGCACAAACTCATGAAGATCCTCTATTTGTCGTGGTAGAGCCTTTCAATGAATGGGTAGTTGAAACAAGTCGTATGAAAAATCCAACCTTTAAACTAACTGGAGTTCATTATGAAAAAGACTTGGAACCATTTATCGAACGAAAACTTTTCTCAGTTAATTCAGGTCACGCAACGTCAGCTTATACAGGTGCATTTTATGGCGCTAAGACAATTTTAGAAGCTCTAAAAGATGATCGTGTCAAGGCACAAGTTGAAGCGGTTCTTGGCGAAATTCGTAGTCTTCTCATTGCTAAGTGGAACTTTGACGAGCAGGCATTGATTGATTATCATAAAATCATCATCAGTCGCTTTGAAAATCCTTTTATTGTTGATGATGTCAATAGAGTAGCCAGAACACCGATTCGCAAACTTGGTTATGATGAACGCTTTATTCGTCCAATTCGTGAATTAAAAGAACGTCAGTTATCTTATCAAAATCTCCTTAAGACAATTGCTTTTGTTTTTAATTACAACGACCCAAATGATGAACAAAGTGTTCAATTGCAAGAACTTTTAGCAACAAAACCATTGCCAGAAGTAGTTGCTGATGTGACAGGTTTAACAGACCAAGACTTGATTTTAGAGATTGTTAATAGTATTGAAAATCTATAACGACGATTTTAGAGGACAAATTTTTGTTTGGAGGCATTTTGCCTCCTTTTCATATTTATTTCTGATCTCGCAAAATCAGTTACTGTTGAATAATCCCTTGTCAAATAGCGATTTCTAGGGTAAAATGGATAATGTAACTTTTGGACTTAGGACAGTATAAAAGTTATAGTTATAGCTATTTTTGATAAGGAGAAATGATGTCTTTACCAAATTGTCCACAATGTAACTCTGAGTATGTTTACGAAGATGGTTTATTATTAGTTTGCCCAGAGTGCGCTTATGAATGGAACCCAAGTGATTCAGTTGAAGAAGAAGGCTTGGTTGTTCTTGATAGTAACGGTACACGCCTTGCAGATGGTGATAGTGTTACTATTATTAAAAATCTAAAAGTAAAAGGTGCACCAAAAGATCTTAAACAAGGAACTCGTGTTAAAAACATTCGTCTTGTTGAGGGTGACCACAATATCGATTGTAAAATTGATGGTTTTGGTGCCATGAAGTTAAAATCAGAGTTTGTTAAAAAATTGTAATGATGATGAAAAGCTAGGTATTATCTAGCTTTTTGTTTTTACCTAAGTTTTGAAAAGATATGTTTTTTATTTTTATACTTTTTATGTAAAAATATTCTCAGACACACCCAAATTGTGCCAATTTTTTGGTATAATAGAGTCAAATTCTTTTTAGGAGTTCACATGTCATATATTTTACAAGTTCTGCCAAGCTTGTTAGATGGCGCTAAGGTAACTTTGCAAGTATTTTGCATTGTTATCGTTCTTTCAATACCATTTGGTGCCATCTTGGCTTTTTTGATGCAGATTAAATTTAAACCATTGCAATGGTTATTGACGTTATACGTTTGGATTATGCGTGGAACACCATTGCTATTACAATTAATTTTCTTCTATTATGTCTTGCCAAGTGTTGGTGTGGTAATGGATCGCTTGCCTGCGGCTATTTTAGCTTTTACATTGAATTATGCAGCATACTTTGCGGAAATTTTCCGTGGGGGAATTGCGGCTATTCCAAAAGGACAGTATGAGGCTGCGAAAGTTTTAAAACTCAATCAACTTCAAACGATTCATTATATTATCTTACCGCAAGTGTTTAAGATTGTTTTACCAAGTGTTTTCAATGAAATCATCAATCTTGTTAAGGATTCATCATTGGTTTATGTGCTTGGTGTCGGAGATTTGTTGTTGGCAAGTAAGACAGCTGCTAACCGTGATGCAACTTTAGCACCGATGTTTGTTGCTGGGGCGATTTATTTGCTAATGATTGGTGTTGTTACACTAATTTCTAAACAAACTGAGAAAAAATTCAATTATTATAAATAAGAGGTGACCAGATGTTAGAATTAAAAAATATTTCCAAACAATTTGGTCAAAAGAAAATTTTTGATCATTTTAATTTGACGATTGAAGATGGCAAAATTTTATCTTTAGTTGGTCCTTCAGGTGGCGGGAAAACAACTTTATTGCGTATGCTTGCTGGGCTTGAAAAGATTGATTCTGGGGAAATCATTTACAATGGCGAAGTTGTTCCTATCGATCATTTAGAGACGCTTAATTTACTAGGTTTTGTTTTTCAAGATTTTCAACTTTTCCCTCATTTGTCTGTTTTAGATAATTTGACATTGTCACCCGTAAAAACAATGGGAATGACAAAAGAAGCAGCCAAAGAAAAAGCATTGACTCTGCTTCAACGTCTTGGGCTTGGAGAACATGCTGATGCTTATCCATATTCGCTTTCAGGTGGTCAAAAGCAACGTGTGGCTTTAGCGCGAGCAATGATGATTGACCCACAAATTATTGGTTATGACGAGCCAACATCAGCCCTTGACCCTGAGTTGCGTCAAGAAGTTGAAAAATTGATTCTACAAAATCGTGAAGCAGGTATGACGCAAATCGTTGTTACCCACGATTTACAATTTGCAGAAACAATTTCAGATCATATTTTAAAAATTAATCCAAAATAAAGAAAGTCTTATTAGGTGAGTTTATGAAATTCAAAAAAGTTCTTGTCGGTGCTTTAGCGCTTGTGTCAACAGTAACTTTAGCAGCTTGTAGTTCATCATCGTCTAAAAAAGCAGCAGCTACTGACCAATGGGATACATATGTCAAAAATGGTGAAATTACAATTGGTTTTGATAATACTTTCGTTCCTATGGGCTATGAAGACGAAGATGGCAACAATGTTGGGTTTGATATTGATTTAGCCAATGCAGTTTTTAAAGAGTACGGTATTACCGTTAAATGGCAATCAATTAACTGGGATATGAAAGAAACTGAGTTGAATAACGGAACCATTGATTTGATTTGGAACGGCTATTCAATCACAGATGAACGCGAAGAAAAAGTTCTCTTTACTAATCCTTACATGGTTAATGAGCAAGTATTGGTAACGAAAAAATCATCAGGCATTACAAGCTTTGCTGATATGAAAGACAAAGTCCTTGGGGCTCAATCTGGTTCATCAGGTTATGATGCCTTTACGTCAAATCCAAAAGTGCTAAAAGATATTGTTTCTGGTGGCGATGCGACACAGTATGAAACATTCACACAAGCACTTATCGATTTGAAAAATGACCGTATTGACGGTTTGTTGATTGATAAAGTTTATGCTAATTACTACCTTGAACAAGAAGGTGAGCTTGATAACTATAACATTATCTCAAGTGAATTTGATGGCGAAGACTTCGCTGTAGGAGCTCGTAAAGCTGATAAAACACTTGTTAAGAAAATCAATCAAGCCTTCAAAAAATTATATCAAGATGGAACATTCCAAGAAATTTCAAATAAATGGTTTGGTGAAGATGTCGCAACTGACGATGTGAAGAGCTAATACATTTATGGTATTTAAGTTTAAAAAGGTGCTATTTAGCATCTTTTTTATTTGCATTTAAATGTAAAAGTGATATAATTAAAATGCTTAACTGGTTAACAAAAAAGAAGCTGTTCACTCTAACAAAAAAACTAGGATTTTATCCTAGTTAAAGTTAATTATGAATTGGTGTCATTGACTGAGTTATCAGTGATTGGTGTGATTTGGTGGAAAACAAGATGCCATTCTTCTTTACGTCGCCAAATACTCGTATGTGATTGATGATTGAGCGTATAAGTAATAAGTTTTGTTTTCTGACTGATTGAGGTCATTTGGAAGTTATCAAAATTACTCATGCAGTGTTTTTTGCGGGAAATCATTTCAGCTTTTGAATAAGTTTTGCCATCATCATCAATAAGTATAAAATTATCAGCTAGTAAGTCTTCGTAGTCTGGGATTTTAGAAAGGATGATTTTTTCATCTTTATAAAGTTTTTTGTAGACATTTTCCCAGATTTCATCTTCTGGAATAGCAGCGGGTTCGACGTGCACATCTGTATCATAAACTGAAAATTCTTGGCTAAGTAACGTTTCAATCTGTTCGGTGATTTCATGGCTTTCATAAACAGACAAATCTGGATTCATCTCAACGACAATATCAAGGTAAATATTGCTACCGTAAGAACGTCCACGTTGTGATTTAACGGCTGTCACCTTAGGAAGTTTTAAAATGGCTTCTTTGTATTTTTTGAGCTCTTTTTCATCAAAACCGTCTGATAAGCTAAAGGCACTTTCCATAAAGATATCATAGGCTGTTTTTAAGATAAAGTAAGTGATGACAATGGCAGCAAGTCTATCAATGATAACAAGATTGAAAGAGGCTGCAACGATTGCTACAGATGTTCCGATAGAAGTCACAGCATCAGAGAGATTATCTTTAGCGGCTGCAACGAGGGCACTGGATTTCACCTTTTTTGAAAGGCGTTTATTATGTAAGTAAACACCATACATGATAACAGCCGAAATGATACCAACAACAGCACCTTCTGGATCAATAGCGGTGTGGCTTCCAGAAATGATTTTTTGAATGGTTTGAGATAATACTTGGAAACCTACGATGAACATGATAAACGATGTAATCAAACTCGCTAAATCTTCAATTTTCCAATGTCCAAAACGGTGGTCAGCATCAGCAGGTTTACTAGCCAGATGAAGTCCAATTAGCAGAGCGACATTTCCTAAAATATCAGATAAGTTGTTAAAACCGTCGGCGATTAATGATGATGAATTAAGTGTGTAACCGGCAATCAGCTTGGCAGCAGAAATAGTGAAGTAAGCAATAATACTCACTATTGGACCACGTTTAGCCAATCGAAGATTTTCAGCTGGTGTTGGCATAAGCAATAACTCCTTTTGATAAACTCTGTATAATTAGGCAAAAATAATTATTAAAATTAAGATACTCTCTATTATACCACAATAAATAAGGCTGAGACAGAAGTCTCAGCCGTTTTAATTAATGGTTATCAAAATAACGTCTAGTTTCTTTAATAATAATTGGTGACAGTGCTAATAAGGCAATCAAGTTAGGAATAGCCATAAGACCATTTACGATGTCAGCAATCACCCAGATTAATTCTAATTTAAGGAAACCACCAAGTGCTACCATGACAACGAAGATAATACGATATAGTTTAATGTGTTTTGTTCCGAAAAGGAATTCAAAACAACGTTCACCATAGTAAGACCAACCAAGGATAGTTGTAAAGGCGAAAAGAATCAAACTAAAAGTTAAAGCGTAGACACCAAAGTTTCCAAAGACTGATGAGAAAGCTGATTGTGTCAAAGTTGCACCATTAAGATTGCTTGCCCAACCGCCTGTTACAATAATAGAAAGACCAGTTAATGTACAAATGATAATGGTATCAATAAATGTTCCTGTCATTGATACAAGACCTTGTTCAACGGGTTCTTCTGTTTGTGCAGCGGCAGCAGCAATTGGTGCTGAGCCCAAACCAGATTCATTAGAGAAGATACCACGTGCGATACCAGCTTGGATGGCGGTAATCATTGTTGCTCCAGCAAAACCACCAGTAGCAGCTTTTCCAGTAAAGGCAGAATGAAGAATTAAACCTAAGCTAGGAATAATATCATCAAGATGGAAAGCTAAGATAGTCAGTGTTGCGATAATGTAAATAATCGCCATAAAAGGAACGATTTTTTCAGCAACTTTAGAGATAGATTGAATTCCACCAAAGATAATGATACTAACCACCACAGCAAGGATTGGACTGATTAGCTTAGGAGACCAACCAACTGTATTGTTAAGTGAATCTGTAATTGAATTAACTTGTGTGAATGTTCCAGAACCAAAGAGGGCAACCATAACACCAAAAATAGAAAAGGCAATAGCAAGAGGTTTCCAATGTTTGCCCATTCCGTTAACGATGTAGTGCATTGGTCCACCAGCGATATCTCCATTGTCGTCTCTTGTGCGGTATTTAATCGCAAGAACACCTTCTGAATATTTGGTAGCCATACCGAAGAAGGCTGCCATCCACATCCAAAATAAGGCTCCTGGTCCCCCTAATTTGATGGCTGTTGCAACACCAACAATGTTCCCAGTTCCGACTGTTGCCGCAAGTGCTGTTGCGAGAGCTGCAAAACTTGAAATATCACCTTGACCTTTGGCTTCAGCTGAGAAGATGAGCTTCAGCGCTTTGGGTAATCGAAAAACTTGTAGTAAACCCAAACGAGCAGAAAGGTAGATTCCAGTTCCGACAAGAAGAACTAGAAGCGGCGGTCCCCAGACAAGGCTATCTAGAGATGATAGAAAATCATACATAAGTAAAACTCCTGATAATCATAGCACTTAAATCACTGGTTAAAAGATAAAATATGAGTCAGTTTTTAACTATTAACCACTAAATGAGTACTAATTTTTTTGCTATTTTTCATATTTTCAGAAAAAATAGAATAATTTCAACTTATTTATTATATAGAGAGAAACGCCGTTTGTCAAATTTTCACCGAAAAATACAGTGGACAAGTTGCTGATAAATGGCTTTGTTTAGGCGTTTTTGGTAAAATCTCACCCTTTTAGAGAAGAAGTATTTGGTGTTATCGTGGTATAGTATTATAATTCAAGAACATAGTAATAGAAAACGCCTACATTTCTGGGTATAATACAAGAGTAATCTAAAGTATGAGGTGAAAAACATATGACAAAACAATTTCCTGAAGGATTTTTGTGGGGTGGTGCAACAGCTGCCAATCAATTTGAAGGGGCGTGGAATGTAGACGGACGTGGTCCTGCAACATCAGATACAGCGCGTGCTGTTGCTCCAGAAGAACGCAAATCAATGGGAAGTGAATTTACAACACCAATGAACCGTGCAAAATTGGATGCTGCCTTAAATGATAAAGAAGGGCTATATCCAAAACGTTGGGGTTCTGATTTTTACCATCGTTACAAAGAAGACATTGCACTTTATGCAGAAATGGGCTTCAAGACTTTCCGTCTTTCTATTGCTTGGTCACGTATCTTCCCAAATGGTGATGATGCGACACCAAACGAAGCTGGTCTAGCTTTTTATGATAAGGTCTTTGACGAACTTAATAAATATGGCATTGAGCCACTCGTTACATTGTCTCACTATGAATTTCCAATTCACTTGGTAACAGAATATGGTGGTTGGAAAAACCGTAAAGTCATTGATTTCTTTGTTCGTTATGCTGAAACAGTCTTTAACCGTTATAAAGACAAAGTTAAATATTGGTTGACTTTCAATGAAATTAATATTCTTGGTATGACTGGTTACCTTTCTGGCGGGCTTTTGTTTGAAGATGGTAAACTTAACCTCCAAGAAATGTATCAAGCAGTACACCATCAATTCGTAGCTTCAAGTTTGGCAACAAAAATTGGTCATGAGATTAATCCTGATTTCAAAATTGGTTGTATGTTAGCACGTATGCAAGCCTATCCTGCAACATGTAACCCAGAAGATGTCATGGAAGAAATCAAAAAAGACCATGAAAATCTATTCTTCTCTGACGTTCAAGTTCGCGGAAAATACCCAGCATATGCTAAACGTTTCTTTAAAGAAAACAATATCGAATTAGAAATTGCAGATGGTGACCTTGAAATTCTTGAGAAATATCCTGTTGATTTCATGTCATTCTCATATTATATGAGTTCAATTGCTCGTAAGCAAAAAACAGGTGACCAAACAGCTGGAAATCTTATTCTAAGCGAGCCAAATCCTTATCTTGAAGCTTCTGATTGGGGTTGGCAAATCGACCCTGTCGGACTTCGTATCACGCTTAACAATCTTTATGACCGTTACCAAGTACCGCTTATGGTTGTTGAAAATGGTCTCGGAGCTCTTGATACGGTTGAAGAAGATGGTTCAATCCACGACCAATATCGCATTGATTACCTCCAATCTCATGTTAAACAAATGTATGAAGCTATTGAAGATGGTGTTGATTTGATGGGATACACTTGGTGGGGTTGTACAGACCTTGTTTCAGCGTCAACATCTGAAATGTCAAAACGTTACGGTTTTGTTTATGTGGATGCAGATGACCAAGGTAACGGTAGCTTTGACCGTTCACGTAAAGATTCATTCTTCTTCTATAAAGATTTGATTGCTTCACGTGGGGCTAATATCTTGAATGATTAATAGAACTGATTCTGATTAAAACTCAGTTGAGTCTTTCAACTGAGTTTCTTTGCTAGGAAAGGAATTTTATGGCAAAAAAACTGTATTTGATGCGTCATGGGGAGACCTTGTTTAATACGCAAGGACGTGTGCAGGGAGCGTGTGATTCGCCCTTGACGGAACTTGGCATAAAACAAGCGCTGCTTGCTAAGGAATACTTTGATGATAATGCTGTTTATTTTGATAGGGTTTATTCATCGACACAAGAACGCGCAACGGATACTGCCAAATTAGTATCTGGTCAAGCAGATGTCACACAGTTGAAGGGCATCAAAGAAATGGATTTTGGGGCGTTTGAAGCGCAGCCTGAAACATTATTACCCAAATTTAGGCAGGGAGCCAATTCTTTCGAAGATTTGCTAGTTCCTTTTGGCGGCGAAGATATTATGAGTGTCGGAAAACGTGGCTTAGATAGTATTTTTGATGTATTAAATACTGATGATTCAGGTGATAGCATTTTGATGGTGAGTCACGGAGCAACCATGTGGGGAATTTGTCTGCAGCTTGGCATTGATTTTCCGAAAGGTGTTGGTTTTTCAAATTGCGCGATTTGTAAATTTGAATACGAGCAAGAAGTGCTAACGTTGCAGAAATTGATATTACCAACCAAAGATTTTGAGAGTTATTCATTTGAAAGGGAGTAGAAGATGGTTAAAACTTTTTATTTAATGCGTCATGGTCAAACTCGTTTTAATCTTCAAGGACGGATTCAAGGAGCGTGTGATTCGCCCTTAACAGAGCTTGGTATTGAACAAGCTAAGATGGCTAGAAGACATTTTGAAGAAGAAGGCATTACGTTTACGCGTGTCTATTCATCAACGCAAGAACGAGCTTGTGACACGGCAGAATTGGCAACAGGGCGTACGGATTACATTCGTCTAAAAGGTATCAAAGAAATGGATTTTGGCTCATATGAAGCTCACCAAGAATACCTTAATCCACCACTTCATCGTGAAGATGGTTCGGGTTATCGTGATTATTTTGTTGCTTATGGTGGGGAATCAAATGTTCAGGTCTATGAGCGAATGTCGAAAACGATTCGGGAGATTTTAGACCAGAGTGAGGACGATGAGACGCTTTTATTTGTCAGTCATGGTGGAGCGATTACCCAATTTTATCGTCATGCGACACTTAATCCGCCAATTCCGAAAAAACGTTTGGCAAATTGTGCGATTTTTAAAATAACTTACGATGGCAAAGACATGATGGTACAATCCATTTATAATCCAACTGAGAAAGAATACATTTTTGAAAGAGAAAGTTAATAAAAAAGCATCTTGACTGAAATATAGTCAAGGTGCCTTTTTGTGATTAATTTGTGTCTGAAAAATTCAACGTGCCATAAAAACGGTAGTAAAGTATACCTTTTGTGCGCTGTTTTTCAGCCGAGATTATACCCCAAAGTTCTTCAGTTAGAATATCAAGAGTTTTTTGGTATAATGAAAACAACTGAAAATTAGGAGCTGTTATGAAATTCGAGAGAAAACAAGTCTATTATGTTGTCCTTGCTTTTGTTTTGTGCTACGCTGTTCAAGCTTATTGGAGCAATGGGGCATCAATTATTGGAACAATTTATAAGGCGAGTTTGCCGTTTTTAATTGGAGCAGGCATTGCTTATATTGTTAATATCGTCATGAGTTTGTACGAAATGCTTTACACGCGCTTTATCAAAAACAAAGTGCTATTGAAAGTTAAACGTGCTGTTTCCATGATTCTAGCTTATTTAACGTTTATCTTATTAATCAGTTGGTTATTCTCAATTGTTTTGCCAGATTTGATTTCAAGTATTAATTCACTATTGAAGATTGATACGAGTGGCATTGCTAATTTTATTGAGGAAGTTAGTGATAACAAAGTTATCAAAGAATTACTTGATTATTTTGGTAATTCATCTGATTTGACATCAACTCTTTCAGATTATAGCCAACAAATTTTAAATCAAGTCTTGTCTGTTTTAACAAGTCTTTTGACATCAGTGAGCACGATTGCTTCAACGATTTTAAATGTTTTTGTGAGCTTGGTCTTTTCAATCTATGTCTTAGCAAGCAAGGAGCAATTGGGACGTCAGTTTAATCTTTTAATTGATACTTACCTTGGTAAATATGCTAAAACAGTGCATTATGTTCTTGATATTTTGCATCAACGTTTCCACGGTTTCTTTGTTGGTCAGACTTTAGAAGCTATCATTTTGGGGAGCTTAACAGCTGGCGGTATGTTCTTGTTTAACTTGCCTTATGCGGCGACGATTGGTATTTTAATTGCATTTACGGCTTTAATTCCAGTTGTCGGTGCCTACATCGGGCTTGTTATTGGATTTATCTTAATCGCCACTCAGTCTGTATCACAAGCAATTTTCTTCGTTATTTACTTGGTTCTTTTGCAACAATTTGAAGGAAATGTCATCTATCCACGTGTCGTTGGTGGTTCCATTGGTTTACCAGGAATGTGGGTTTTGATGGCGATTACCATTGGCGGAGCCTTGTGGGGAATTTTGGGAATGTTAGTTGCTGTGCCATTAGCAGCAAGTCTGTACCAAATCATCAAAGATAACGTCGCTAAACGCCAACAAGCAAAACTAGATTAATCAAATTTAATATGAATACAATCAATTTACTTTTTTCAATAGATGATGGCTATGTTCAGCAATTTATGGTAACGCTGTATTCCATTTATCAAAATAGCAGTCATAAAGCGATAGCGGTCTATGTGCTGCAAAAGCAGTTGTTACAAAAGAATGCTGAAATTGTTGATTTTTGTCAAAAATTAGGTGTTACTTACTATCCTGTCGTGATTGGGGAAGAAGCGTTTGAAGATGCCCCAACGACAGACCGTTATCCTGAAACGATTTATTATCGACTGTTGGCACATGATTACCTACCTGAAAATTTGGATAAGATTTTATACGTAGATGCGGATATTTTATGCTTAAATGACATTGTTTCTTTGTATGAATTGGATTTAGGTGATAATCTCTACGCTGCTGCTAGTCATACTTCTGATGGCAATATTTCAGAATTAGTTAATAAGCTGCGCTTACGAAATTTTGAAGCGGAAAGTTATTTTAATTCTGGTGTTCTTTTGATGAATTTAGCTAATATTCGTAAAGCTGTTCATCGTCAGGATATTTTAGATTACATTGAACAAAATAGTCATCTGTTACTTTTACCAGACCAAGATGTTTTGAATGCATTGTATGGTCACCAAACGCAGCAAATCCCAGATGAGATTTACAATTACGACGCTCGATACAATGTTTTGTATTACAGTAGAAGTTCTGGAAAATGGAATTTAAACTGGGTTATTGAAAATACGGTATTTTTGCATTTTTGTGGACGTGATAAACCATGGAAAAAAGATTACCGAGGACGCTATAGTGCACTTTATAAGCATTATCAGCACCGCACATTACGTTTAAAAAATATGAAAATGAGTTAAAAAAGAGCCTTCACTTACGAATAAATAAGTGGAGGTATTTTTTATGTATGCAATTGAAGTGAAAGCAGATGCCATGTTGCCACGTGAGCGATTAAGAGATTTGGGAGCTGAGCATCTTAGCAACCAAGAGTTATTATCAATTTTATTACGAACAGGGACAAAAACGACACCAGTATTAGAAGTAGCCAATCAAATTTTGAAGCATTTGGATAGTTTAGCTGATTTTCAACATTTATCTTTGCAAGAATTGCAGCAAATCAATGGGATTGGTTACGTAAAATCTATTGAAATCAAAGCCATGATTGAACTAGCAAAGCGCATTAGTAAAGCTGAATATGTAAAAAAAGAGCGTATTATGAGTAGTGAACGTCTGGCACGTAAAATGATGTTAGAATTGAGCGACCAAAAACAAGAGCACTTGGTGGCGATTTATTTGGATACCCAAAATAGAATTATTGAACAACGGACGATTTTTATTGGTTCTGTTCGTCGTTCGATTGCTGAGCCACGTGAGATTCTTTATTATGCTTGTAAAAATATGGCGACATCTGTTATTATTGTCCATAATCACCCATCAGGCTCACCTGAACCAAGCGAAAATGATTTACAGTTCACACAGAAAATGAAACGTGCTTGTGAAGATATTGGAATTATCTGCCTTGACCACATTGTTATCGGAAAATATCAGTATTATAGTTTTCGTGAAGAAACGGATGTCTTGTAAATGAATGTAATCATGTTTAATTCCAATGAAAAAGTAGTAGAAGATATAAAAAAGATACTTTCACTATGGAAAGTATCTGATTCAGCCGAAATTTAACAGCTTATCTATCTTGGTTAGATTGATTCATAAAATATAGCAAGGTTTGCAATTCACTTGTCAAATCAACGTATTGAACGATAATGCCTTTTGGAACGTTGAGATGAACAGGAGAGAAGCTTAAAATACCATGAATGCCAGCATCAACTAACACATCAGCAACTTCTTGGGCTTTTGAACTTGGAACAGTCAAGATAGCTGTTTCAATGCCAGCTTCTTGCGCGTGTTGTTTGAGTGATGAAATACCATAAATTGGGATACCATCTGATGTTTGGTGTCCGACCATTTCATTATCATCGGTATCAAAAGCCATTGCAATCTGCATTTTATTACGATCGTGGAAACGATAGTGTAGCAAAGCTCGTCCGATATTTCCGCAACCCACAAGAAGAACATTTGTTGTCGAGTGGTCATTTAAAATATCAGCGAAAAAATTCATTAACTTTTTGACATCGTAGCCAAAACCACGACGTCCAAGCTCACCGAAATATGAAAAATCTCGACGCACGGTTGCAGAATCAATTCCCATAGCATCTGCAATTTGTTTAGAACTTGCTTTCTCAACATTATCGGTATTAAAGCGTTTAAAAATGCGATAATAAAGTGAAAGTCGTTTAGCCGTTGCTTTAGGAATAGATTTCTCAGTAGTCACAATACCATCTCCCTTATACTTGTTAATATTATTGTATCAAAAACTTTGTGAAAATAGAAACAAATTTAACGAAATCAGCTAAAAAAACGACTTAGTCTAACAAAAAGTTAGTGGCTAAGCCGTTTTCTTATTTAAAAAATTCATTAAACACGTTTTTTCGTGAAAATGTTACGTTCCACGAGACTATCCATTAAGAAATAGAATTTTTCTTGAAGGATTTTATTGTCTTCAGATTTGAAGATATTAACAAAGCGAAGACCAGATTTGTCTGTAATGCTTAGTTTGAAACCAGTCAAATCTTTATTAATCGTAATTTTCAATGGGAAACCATCACCAGAATTAGGTACTTTTTCCAAAAGGCGTGTTAATTCATAGTTTCCAATACGATTTTGTGAAAACGTTGTGTCACGAAGGGTGTATTTTTTGATGTTATCGCTAATAGCATAGCTATAAAGACAGTCTTCTAAAATGATTTCTTTTTCAAATGCCATCTTATTTTCCTACAATTTCTATTAATTTTTGAGCGAGTTGTTGAACTTCGCTGATTGTATTAAGTTCTGAAAAGCTAATGCGAATAGATTCTGTTAAACGTTTGGAATCATCACCATAAATGCTAGCTAAAACGTGGCTTGGGTCGACAGTTCCAGCAGTACAAGCAGAGCCTGTTGAAACGGCAAAACCTGCCAAATCAAGTTGGGTTAGAAGAATACCGTTGTTTTGATTTGGAAAGCCGATATTTAGCACATGTGGCATTTTATGTTGACTACCATTGATATAATAATCCAAACCATCAATTGCATCAAGGAAAGCTTGGCGCAATTCTTGAACGTGTTTGTAATTATCATCTTTGGATGCAACACTATCAGATAAAGCTTTTGCCATACCAGCAATACCAATCATATTTTCTGTGCTGGCTCTACGTTTTTCTTCTTGTTCACCGCCATGGAGCAAATTGTCAAAATGTTGTGGAGTTGAATAAAGGATACCAACTCCTTTTGGTCCATGGAATTTATGAGCAGAAGCAGAAAGAAAATCAGCTTGGATTTCTTCAGGGAAAACATCGATTTTACCAACCGCTTGGACAGCGTCAACATGGAATGCTGCTTGATGGTTTTGGAGAAGTTCACCAATTTCCTTAACAGGAAGCAAATCTCCAGTTTCATTGTTAGCAAACATTGTGCTGACTAGAATTGTGTCATCGCGAAGAGCGTCTGCGACTTGTTGAGCAGAAATTTGACCATTTTCAGGTTTTAGATAAGTTACTTCAAAGCCAAAACGATTTTCCAAATACTCCATGGTATGAAGCACAGAATGATGTTCGATAGCAGTAGTAATGAGGTGTTTACCTTTTGTTTGGTTAGCAAGGACATAACCTTTGATAGCAGTGTTATTACTTTCAGTTGCACCAGATGTAAAGATAATGCGGCGTGGGTCAGTTTTCAAAGCTGAGGCAATTTCCTGGCGATAAGAGCGAAGACGCTGATTAGCGCGGCGCCCAATACCATGAATACTTGAAGGATTACCAAAGTCATTGGTCATAACTTCTGTCATTGCGTCAATAACAGAAGCAGTGAGAGGGGTTGTTGCAGCATTATCGAGATATATCATATATTAATTAATCCTTTGCGTTATATGAGAATAGTGGACTAAGTGGTGTTTTTTCGTGAATACGGATAATCGCATCTGCAATTAATTTGCTTGCAGAAAGATATTTAAGATTTTGAGGAACACGTTCTTTAGTTGCCACTGAGTCAGTAACTAAAATTTCTTTAATTGGAGCTGTATCAAGAATATCAGCAGCGCCACCAGCAAACAATCCGTGGCTTGCAACGGCATAAATTTCAGTTGCACCATCGCGTTCAACGATTTTAGCTGCTTCAGCAAATGTTTTACCTGTATTTAAAATATCGTCAATAAGGATTGCTTTTTTGCCTGCAACTTCACCGATGATATAACCTTCTTCGCGGTGTGAATCATCTTGAGCGTAATCGATGATAGCGATTGGTGAATCAAGATATTGTGCCAAGCTACGTGCACGTTTGATACCAGAGTTTTTAGGGCTTACAACGACAACGTCTTCACCTTTCAAGCCTAATTTGCAGTAGTATTCAGCAAAAAGTGGAACAGTAAATAGGTTATCAACTGGGACATCAAAGAATCCTTGTACTTGAACAGCGTGAAGGTCAAGAGTCAATAGACGGTCTACACCGGCTTTAACCAACATATTTGCAACAAGTTTTGCAGTAATTGGTTCACGTGATGCAGCGATACGGTCTTGACGTGAGTAACCAAAGTAAGGGATAACCACGTTAACAGTGCTAGCACTAGCACGTTTACAAGCGTCGATCATAATCAAGAGTTCCCAAAGGTTATCATTAACAGGGTAGCTAGTTGATTGGATGATGTAGATATCATCTCCACGAACTGTTTCTTCGATGTTAATCATGATTTCGCCGTCTGAAAACTTACGTGTTGATACTTTTCCAAGAGGGACCCCAACGGCATCCGCAATCTTTTGTGCAATCTCTACGTTAGATGAAAGAGAAAAAAGCTTGAATTGTTTGTCGGCGTAATGTTCTGCCATGATATAAATAAACTCCTTTAAAATTAATACTTATATTTTATCAAAAAAAATGAAATAATTCAGCACTTTCTAATTAAAAAGCGCCTTAATTTCGTTTGAGTGTTGCGCTAAATCGGGCAACTTTACTTTTAGCATACTTGAAATCAATGTCATGCTCTGCTAAGAAATGATCGAAATCTTTCTTGCCTTGCTCGGCATTTTCAACTTCAAGTTCTAATTCGTAATCTTTAATATTGGCATATTGATTACTATCAAGTGCCATGAGACCAATTTTGGTCATGGTTTCACGACGTGTCGTTGTTAAACTACCAAAATTCTTCAAAGTTGATATCTCAACACCATTTTCCTCAATAAGTTTCAAAAAATCAACGTCAGGAAGTTGACCAGATTTGATGATTTCTTTAGCTTCGGCAACAGTCAAATCGTGATTATACTCTAAATTTCCAACTTCTTTGGGAATTTTTAGGGTCAATTCAGCACGATTTGGCAAAGTTCTAATACGTAACGACATACGATTAGCTTTCATATCAAAATTTTCAGAATCGTAGTAGTAGTTTGTCTGTGTGACAGGAGCTACGTGTGAAAACTGATTGTTTAAACGATTGAATTCGTCTTTAGTGAGTAAGGTTTTGTACTCAATTTCAAGGTGTGTCATAAATAAATTTCCTTTTTTCCACAAATACTTTTGTGGTATAATTAATGTATTATATTAATTCTATACAAAAGTCAATTTTTTGACAAGGATTGGTCATGTCGATGTGACAGGTCCATTAGGAAGGAAATGTGATGGACTGGGAAAAGTTTTTAGATCCTTACATACAGACAGTTGGAGAGTTGAAGATAAAACTGCGTGGTATTCGTAAGCAATTCCGTAAACAAAATCGTCATTCTCCTATTGAATTTGTGACAGGTCGTGTGAAATCAGTCGAAAGTATCAAGGAAAAAATGGTACTTCGTGGTATTAAACCAGAAAATATCGAACAAGACTTGCAAGATATTGCAGGGGTTCGTGTTATGGTTCAATTCGTCGATGACGTTGATGAAGTTTTAGCGCTTTTGCGTGGTCGTCATGACATGAAAATTGTTCAAGAACGTGATTATATCAATAATATGAAAGCAAGCGGTTACCGCTCTTATCATGTGATTATTGAATATCCAGTAGATACAATTGATGGTCAAAAAATAGTTTTGGCTGAGATTCAAATCAGAACATTAGCCATGAATTTTTGGGCAACAATTGAACATTCATTAAATTATAAATACAAAGGTGAATTTCCAGATGAAATTAAGAAACGCCTTGAAACAACAGCGAAAATTGCGCTTGAGTTGGATGAAGAAATGAGAAAAATTCGTGAGGATATCAGAGAAGCGCAGCTTTTATTTGACCCCGCGAGTCGAAAATTAAATGATGGTGTAGGAAATAGCGATGACACAGACGAATATTACAGATAAAGTAACACGAATAGCTATCGTGGCAAATGGAAAATACCAGAGTAGACGTGTTGCTTCAAAACTTTTTGCAACATTCAAGGAAGATAAGCGATTTTATTTGTCTAAAAAGGATCCTGATATCGTTATTTCTATCGGTGGTGATGGCATGCTTTTGTCAGCTTTTCATGCGTATGAAAAGATTCTTGATAAAGTACGCTTTGTAGGGATTCATACAGGACATCTTGGCTTTTATACAGATTATCGTGATTTTGAAGTCGAAAAATTGATTGAAAATTTACGAGCTGATAAGGGGCGCAAGATATCATATCCGATTTTGCGAGCAAAAATTACTTTGGATGATGGGCGCGTGGTTAAAGCGCGTGCGTTAAATGAAGTAGCCATTAAGCGTATTGAAAAAACAATGGTTGCTGATGTTGTTATTGATAAAGTAAAATTGGAACGTTTCCGTGGTGATGGTCTTTCAGTGTCAACACCAACAGGAAGCACTGCTTATAACAAATCACTAGGAGGTGCCATTTTGCATCCGACAATGGAAGCGATGCAATTGGCTGAAATTTCTAGTTTGAATAACCGCGTTTATCGTACGTTAGGTTCTTCAGTGATTGTTCCTAAAAAAGATAAGATTGAAATTATCCCTAAACGCCAAGGCGTTTATACGATTTCAATTGATAATAAAACAATGCATTATAAAAATGTTTCTAAAATTGAGTACTGCATTGACAATAAAAAAATTAGTTTTGTGGCAACGCCGTTCCATACAAGTTTCTGGGAGCGCGTGAAAGATGCCTTTATAGGAGAATTAGAATCGTGAGATTTGATTTTGTTGCTGACCGAAGAACAAAAGTAAAGACATTTTTAAAAGGTCACGATGTTTCAAAGGGATTGTTAGCCAAAGTTAAGTTCAAAGGCGGAAATATCTGGGTAAATGGTGTTGAACAAAATGCCATTTATTTATTGGAAGTCGGAGATGTTGTGACTATCGAAATCCCTGATGAAGAAGAACATGAAACTTTGATTCCCGTGAAGCATGATCTTAATATTGCTTATGAAGATGAGCATTTCTTGATTTTGAATAAGCCGCATGGCTATGCTAGTATTCCAAGCGTCCTTCATTCAAATACCATTGCTAACTTTGTTAAACATTATTATTTGGAGCAAAATTATCCTAATAAACAAGTTCACATTGTGACACGTTTGGATAAGGATACAAGTGGTTTGATGCTTTTTGCCAAACATGGTTATGCGCATGCAAGGCTTGATAAACAATTGCAAAATAAAACAATTGAAAAACGGTATTATGCCTTGGTTTCAGGCAAGGGTGAATTGGCAGACGAGGGTGAAATTATTGCACCGATTGCACGTTCGGAAGATAGTATCATCACACGTTGTGTGCATCCGTCTGGAAAATACGCTCATACGAGTTACAAAGTTGTAGCACGTTTTGGTGAAGTAGCTTTGGTGGATATTAGACTTCATACAGGACGTACTCACCAAATCCGTGTGCATTTTTCACATATTGGTTTTCCTTTATTGGGAGATGATATGTACGGTGGTAGCATGGATTATGGGATTACTCGACAAGCGCTACATTGCCATTATCTTCGCTTTGTAAACCCATACACAAATGAAGAGATAATCCAGACTACAAACTTGACAGATGATTTTGATAGCGTTATCATGGAACTACAACAAAATTAGATAGAAGGTTAATAAAATATGGGAATTCGATCTTTGTTTGGTAGCTTACGGGAAAAAATTATTGGTAAAAACCTTAAAATTGTTTTTCCTGAAGGAAACGACGAACGTGTGCTTCGTGCCGCTGCTCGCTTGAAATTTGAAGGATTGATTGAACCAATCATTTTAGGTGACGCTAAAGAAGTTCGAGAATTGCTTGCTAAATTTGGCTTTGCGGATCAAAATTATGTCATTATCAACCCATCAGAGTATGATAAATTTGACGAAATGAAGGAAGCTTTTCTAGAAATTCGCAAAGGAAAAGCAACGCCAGAAGATGCTGACCGTTTATTGCAAGATGTTAACTATTTTGGGGTTATGCTTGTCAAACTTGGTTTGGCTGATGGTATGGTTTCTGGTGCGATTCATTCAACTGCCGATACTGTTCGCCCAGCACTGCAACTTATTAAAACGAAGCCAGGTATTTCTCGTACGTCAGGTGTTTTCTTGATGAACCGTGAAACAACTGAACAACGCCTTGTTTTTGCAGATTGTGCTATCAATATTGATCCTAGTGCTCAAGAATTAGCTGAAATTGCAGTTAATACTGCTGACACTGCGAAAATTTTTGATATCGATCCTAAGATTGCCATGTTGAGTTTTTCAACTAAAGGTAGTGCTAAGGCACCACAGGTTGAAAAAGTTCAAGAAGCTGCTAAGATTGCTAAAGAAACACGTCCAGATATTCTTTTGGATGGCGAACTTCAATTTGATGCGGCATTTGTCCCAGGTACAGCAGCTGTTAAAGCACCAGATAGTGATGTTGCAGGACAAGCTAATGTCTTTATCTTCCCAGACCTTCAATCAGGAAATATCGGGTATAAAATTGCTCAGCGTTTAGGAATGTTTGAGGCTATTGGTCCTATCCTCCAAGGTCTTAACAAACCTGTTAATGATTTGTCACGTGGTTCAAGTGCTGAAGATATCTATAAATTGGCTATTATTACAGCGGCGCAAGCCATTGATGATAACGAAAACTAACAAAGCACAGTTGGATTTTCCAACTGGCTTTCTTGTCTTAATGAGAAAAGAGGAAATATGTCAAAAATTGCTTTAGTTACGGGAGCTTCTGCTGGATTTGGTAAAGCTATCGTTGAAAAATTGGTATCTGACGGCTATCGTGTTATTGCGAGTGCTCGTCGTTTGGAAAAATTGCAAAGCTTACAAGCTGAATTGGGTGCAAATCATGTTTACCCTTTGCAAATGGATGTTTCGCAAACACAAGCTATTGATGAGGCTTTAGATTCTCTTCCTAAAAATTGGCAAGAAATTGACCTTCTAGTCAATAATGCTGGTTTAGCATTAGGATTAGATAAAGCGTACGAAGCGGATTTTTCAGATTGGATGACTATGATTAACACCAATATCGTTGGTTTAACTTATCTGACACGTCAAATTTTGCCAGACATGGTCAAACGTAATTCTGGTTTGATTGTTAACCTTGGTTCGACGGCTGGTACGGTTCCTTACCCAGGTGCTAATGTTTACGGTGCCTCAAAAGCTTTTGTTAAACAATTTTCACTAAATTTACGTGCTGACCTTGCAGGAACAAAAATTCGTGTCACAAATATCGAACCAGGTTTGTGTGAAGGAACAGAATTTTCAAATGTTCGTTTTAAAGGTGATGATGAACGTGCTGAAAAACTTTATGATGGTGCACATGCGATTACACCAGAAGACATTGCAAATACAGTCTCTTGGGTGGCTAGTCAACCAGTGCATGTCAATATCAATCGCATTGAGATTATGCCTGTTTCTCAAACATTTGGACCACAACCAGTTTATCGAGATTAAAACAAAAAGAGCCTTAGGGCTCTTTTTTAATCATTTAAAAAATCATTACCAATAGAAGCACCTGAGGTGACATCAGACCAACCAACAATAGCTTGCCCTGTTTCGGTCAGATAATTAGAGAGAAGTGGTTTCAAATCTTGGTGATAGGAAATTACGCCAATTAAATCACCAGAATCATCATAAATTATTTGATAAGTTTGCATGATGATTTGGTCAAAAGCTTCTGTTGGTAGTTGAAAATGCAGAGCTTTTTCGGGATTTTGTTGTAAACTTTGCCAAATCCATTCAGGTAAGGTTTCAGCTTCTATTTCCGAAAGAATAGAACCATCATAACGATTATTACTATAAATGAGTTTTAAATTATCATCGTAAAAACTAAACCGATAAGGCAAGTGAGCAAGGAGTTTTTTTATTCTTTTCATGCTCTCATCATAGCGATTTTATGAGAGAAGTACAATAATGTTGCTTGAAAACTGCTATTTATCTAACTTAAGGAACGAAAAGTTTGACAAATCATAGGATAGTACTAGAAAACGCTAACATTGTACTATACTTTTAATAACAAACTTTTTATAATAGATAGCAAAGATAACTTGGAGGACCTAAAATGAGTAAGATTATTTTTTTAGATGTCGATGGAACATTGGTTGATTATCATAATCGTGTGCCAGAATCTGCTGTAAAAGCTATTCGTAAAGCGCGTGAAAATGGACATTATGTTTTTGTATGTACAGGTCGAAGCCGTGCAGAAATGCAACCTGAGCTATGGGAAATTGGGATTGATGGTATGATTGGAGGAAATGGTTCGTATGTAGAACATGATGGTCAGGTTATCATGCATCAGCTGATTTCAAAAGAAGATGCGAAAGCCATTGTTGATTGGCTACACGAACGAGGTTTAGAATTCTACCTAGAATCCAATAATGGTCTTTTTGCTTCAGAAAATTTCAAAGATGCTGCTCGTCCAGTCATGCGACAATATGCGTTACGTAAGGGAAAAACAGAATCTGAAGTTGAGCATATGGAAGCAGAAGATGCTCTTCATGGTTTGATTTATGGTGGTGAATTGTATCGTGACGACTTAAATAAAGTGAGCTTTATTCTTAATTCTTATCAAGACCATCTGGATTCAGCTAAAGCTTTTCCGAATTTAAAAGCTGGAACATGGGGTGGTCGTGGGGAAACAGCGCTATTTGGCGACCTTGGTGTCAAGGATATTACTAAAGCGCACGCCATTGATGTCCTCTTGGAACACTTGCATGCCGATAAAAAAGATACTATCGCCTTTGGTGATGCTAAGATTGATATTCCAATGCTAGAGTATTGTGAAATTGGTGTCTCAATGGGAAACGGCGGTCCAGAAATCCTTGCAATGGCAGACATGGTAACCGATGATGTTGAAGAAGACGGGCTTTACAATGCCTTTGAAAAATTGGGCTTGATTTCGTAAGAGAATATGATATTAATAGCGCGTCTGTTTGGTAATTATCGATGATTTTTGATAAAAATGATAGGAATGTTTATCGGATTCATATCATAGTACAAGGAATGCGTTTTATATCATTAGTTTTTATTGGATTTTAACGATATAATATTATTGAAAAATCATTAGTGAGGAGATTTATCATGTTACACAAAAGTTTAAAACCATTTCCAGAGCATTTTTTGTGGGGAGCATCAACGTCTGCTTACCAAGTTGAGGGAGCTGCTTTAGAAGATGGCAAAGGTCCATCATGCCAAGATGTGAAAGAAATTCCTGCGGGAACAGCTGATTTGTCAGTTTCAGTTGACCATTACCATCACTACAAAGAAGACATTGCTTTGATGGCAGAAATGGGCTTCAAATCTTATCGTTTCTCAATTTCTTGGACGCGTGTTTTGCCAAATGGTACAGGTGAGGTCAATCCAAAAGGGATTGAATTCTACAATAATTTGATTGACGAATGTTTGAAATATGACATTGAACCAATCGTGACAATGTTCCATTTTGATATGCCAGCTGCTCTTGACGAACGTGGTTCTTGGTCAACACATGAATCTGTGGATTGGTTTGCGGAATATGCGCGTGTCTTGTTTGAAAACTTTGGTGACCGTGTTAAATATTGGTTAACAATCAATGAACAAAACATGCTAACATTGGTTGGTCCAGTTATTGGTACTTTGCATGTCCCAGAAGGAACAACAAACCTTACTAAGGAAATTTACCAACAAAATCATCACCAATTGGTTGCGCAAGCTAAAGCGATGCAACTTTGCCATGAAATGCTTCCTGATGCTAAAATTGGTCCAGCACCAAATATTTCTTTGGTTTACCCAGCTTCATCTAAACCAGAAGATGTTATTGCTGCTCAAAACTTCAACGCTCTTCGTAATTGGCTTTACTTAGATGCTTATGTTTTCGGTGAATACAATAACCTAGCTTGGGCATACTTAGAAGAAAATGATGCCGTACCAACAGTTACTGATGAAGACCGTGCTATCATGAAAGCAGCTAAACCTGATTTTATCGGTTTTAACTATTACAATACAGCGACTGTTGAAGCTTCTGATGGTAACGAAGTAGCAGGTGCTAGTGGTGACCAACAATCGAATCAAACTTTCCCTGGCTTTGCTAAGAGTGTTGATAATCCAAATCTTGTGAAAACAGAATTCGGATGGGAAATTGACCCCGTTGGTTTCCGTGCAACTGTCCGTGAAATGTACAGCCGTTACCGTTTGCCACTTTTAGTAACTGAAAATGGTCTCGGAGCCTATGATACGTTGACAGAAGATGGTAAAATTCATGATAATTATCGTATTGAGTATCTTCGCCAACACATTGCACAAATTCAATTGGCTATCTCTGATGGTGTTGATATGCTTGGTTACAATCCATGGTCAGCAATCGACCTCATCTCAACACACGAAGGTATCCGTAAACGTTATGGCTTTATCTACGTTGACCGCACAGATGAAGAAGTAGGCAGCCTCAAACGCTACCGCAAAGATTCATTCTTCTGGTACAAGAAAGTTATTGCCACAAACGGACAAGATTTGTCAGATTGATAAATAAAACGTTAAAAGAACTGATTCAGATTAGAATTGGTTCTTTTTGTTTTCTAACAGCCTTAATTTAAAAAATAAAATAATACCTTTTAGCTTTTATTTTTTATTAAAAATAAAAAATAATTATTCAAAAGTATATAGTTTATGTTATATTAGTATATATTTTTAAAGAAAGTTGAAGGTAATTTTATTTTTATGAGTGAAGAATTAAGGAAAAAAGAACGTCAACGATTTACAATACGGAAAACAAAAGCTTGGGGAGCATGTTCAGTACTTTTAGGCTTGAGCATTCTTTTTGTATTGTCGCCAGTAAGTGTCAAAGCAGATGATGCAACAAACTCAGTTTTAGAAAATACCACAGTAGTGGAAGATCCGAATGAGACTTTGTCTGTAGATACAGATGATTCTAGTGTTACACCAGAAAACAATAATGATGACACTTTTTCTGAAACGCAGGAAGAGCGTTCTGTAGAAAATGACATTAAGTCGAAAAATCTTAATGCTTTATCACAATCTGCCCTATTATCTAATAGTTTGTCGAGTGATGCGAATGATGAAGTATCAACGGTTACAATTTCTTATACTATTAATTATGTTAATTCGGAAGATAACTCGATTGTATCAACAAAAACTGCTTCGGTTGATGTCGTGAAATCTACTACCGATACTGAAGCGGCATCGACTACTGTTACAGAAAAATCTGAAGCGATTTCTGGTTACAGTATTACAAGTGGTACTTCAAATACTATTACAACAACTCTGACTGAAGGCGAGGAAAACGTCATAACATTTTACGTGACACCTTCGGAAAGTACAACGAAAGATGTGACAGGGGTGGAAACTGTTTATTCACGCGATACATCTGCAACAACGAATAATGATAGTACAGTAGCTAATGAAACAGGGGAATATTGGCCGAATACAAACGGTAAGCTACTTTCTGAATATGCAAAAAGCATTACTACTAGTTTTGCCACAGCACAAGTTTATTCTGATGAGTATAGTGCAACGCCAACACTTGTAAATTACTCTGACTTATTGCTTTATGTAAACGGTGAACAAGTAGACGTTGCTACGTTAATAAGCGATGGTAGTTCAGGAAATCCAAGTTCTATAGCGACAAATTTATTTGGTGAAAATACTTATTTTTATGTTAAAAATGCTTTTTCTATCTATAATCAAGAGACTGGGCAAATAGATGTATATAGCATGAAATGGATATTGCAGTCTATTAACTATTCAACAGATGATACTACTATCGGTTTTAGTGTTTATGAGACAGGTAGCGGTCGTGTAAATACTTTCTTAAGTTTGGGATCAGGTTCACAGGTGCAGCAACGTGGTAATTACATTAATAGCCATGTTCAATTTTTCAAAGTAGTTGATAGCGAAAATGCTGGAAGTGTATCTGTTGAAGAAGCTATAAAGGCAGGCTATATTGAATCATCTGCTGTAAAAATCCATTTAGGTTATGCTGATATTGATGCTGATGAATCTGTGGAAATTACAGAAAATATCATTAAAAATGTTTATGTCTCTGACAATATAGCACTGGCTTATCAACTTACAGATGATGGTTTTTTGGCAGTGACTCGTAAATATAATGATACGAGCAATGTCAGTGAAACAACAGAAGGGCAAGCATATTTTCTTATGGAACTAGATGTTCCTGCTGATGGTTTCGATATTTCTATTAGCACCGTAGGAACTAAACTAGATGCTTCAGGAAATAATAGTGTTGGACAAGGTTCCAAAGTTGCTCCAAGTATTTTATCGACTATTAAGTATCCTCAAAAACTTTTTATCAATTATTATGAATTAGATGAATCTGGAAACAAGACGACTATTAAACTTCAAGATAGTGTCGTAGGAAACGGTTATTCTGGTGATTTATATACTGATGCTGTCGATGAAAATGGTGATAAAATTACTTTAACGCCACCAAGTACAATCACAGATACCGAAGGAAATGTTTGGGTATTAATTTCTGATAGGACTGATGGAACAAAAAATACACGTTTTATAGATGGGACAACTGAATCTATTAATTATTACTATGCGTTATTGACAGGAGATGTTATTGTCCATTATGTTGATGAATCAGGCAACTCAATTTCTGATGATATTTTAGACACAGAAAATGGGAACAATGGTTCTTCATACGATACGACAGATAATAAGTTAACTTCTATTACTTCAAATGGAAAACTTTACCACTTGGTAGGAGTTGGTGTGGAAGATGGTGATGGTGCATTAACTTTTACTAGTGATGGAAAAGTTATTACATCAGAAACGTCATCAGAGGAGCACGGATATTTAACTTCTACTTCAACATCGACTACGGAAACAACATCATCATATGATTCAACAACTGAGCCTTCGACTATAACTGTCACGACAGAGAACCGAGATGAAAACACAGGAGAACTATTATCGATTACCGAAGTGACAACTACTATTACTGTAAGCGCGGTTGAAGGTTCGGATGAAAATCTTGTGACTAAAAACGTTACAACTACAATAATCACGATACCCACAGTTGAAGTGACTTATGTTTACAAGCTTGTTACTGGTGATGTTGTCGTTCACTACGTCGATAAGGATGATAACACGATCTTGGATGACGTTGTGGATGAGGAGAATGCCCCAGTCAATGATGCTTATGACACAACGGACCACAAACCAAGTGAAATTACTTATGGTGGTCATGTTTACCGTATTGATACAACTGCGACTGAAGGCAACGAAACTGGTCAAGTTGTTGAAGGCACAACTGAGGTGACTTACGTTTATGAATTGGTAACCGGTGATGTGTTGGTTCACTACGTTGATAAGGATGGCAATACTATCTCGGATGATGTGGTTGACGAGGAGAGCGCCCCAGTTAACGATACTTACGACACGACGGACCATAAACCAAGCGAAATCGCATATAACGGTCATATTTACCGTATTGACACAACCGCTACTGAAGGTGCGGAAACTGGCACAGTCGTTGAAGGCACAACTGAGGTGACTTACGTTTATGAACTGGTAACCGGCGATGTTCTGGTTCATTATGCCGATAAGGACGGTAATATTATTTCTGATGATGTGGTCGATGAAGAGAATGCACCGATTAATGAAGCATATGACACGACCGACCATAAGCCAAGCGAAATTAGCTATAACGACCACACTTATCGTCTAGTTCCGTCATTAACCGAAGGTGCTGAAGTTGGCACAGTTGTCGAGGACACAACCGAAGTGACTTACGTTTATGAATTGGAAACCGGCGATGTGCTTGTTCACTACGTTGATAAAGATGACAATACCATTTCTGATGATGTGGTCGATGAAGAGAATGCACCGATTAATGACGCATACGACACGACGGACCATAAACCAAACGAAATCACTTACGGCGGTCACACTTATCGCTTAGTTCCAACATTGACTGAGGGCAATGAAACTGGCACAGTCGTTGAAGGCACAACTGAGGTGACTTACGTTTATGAATTGGTAACAGGTGATGTGTTGGTTCACTATGTTGATAAGGATGGCAATACTATCTCGGATGATGTGGTCGATGAAGAGAATGCATCAGTCAATGACGAATACGATACGACGGACCATAAACCAAGTGAAATCAGCTATAACGGTCATATTTACCGTATTGACACAACCGCTACTGAAGGTGCAGAAACCGGCACAGTCGTTGAAGGTACAACTGAGGTGACTTACGTTTACGAATTGGTAACCGGTGATGTTCTGGTTCACTACGTTGATAAGGATGGCAATACCATTTCTGCTGATGTGATTGATGAAGAGAATACACCGGTCAATGACGCCTATGACACGACCGACCATAAGCCAAGTGAAATCACTTACGGCGGTCACACTTATCGCCTAGTTCCGTCATTAACAGAAGGTGCTGAAGTTGGCACAGTTGTCGAAGGCACAACCGAAGTCACTTATGTTTACGAGCTCGTTACTGGCGATGTGCTTGTTCACTACGTCGATAAGGATGGCAACACGATCTCGGATGACGTTGTGGATGAGGAGAATGCGCCAGTCAATGACGCCTATGACACAACGGACCACAAGCCGACAGAAATTTCACATAATGGTCATGTTTACCGTATCAACACAACTGCGACTGAAGGTGCAGAAACTGGTCAAGTTGTCGAAGGCACAACTGAGGTGACTTACGTTTATGAATTGGTAACCGGCGATGTGCTTGTTCATTATGTCGATAAGGATGGTAACACGATCTTGGATGACGTTGTGGATGAGGAGAACACACCAGTCAATGACGCCTATGACACGACCGACCACAAACCAAGTGAAATTTCATATAACGATCATGTTTACCGTATTATTCCAACCGCTACTGAAGGCGCTGAAACTGGTCAAGTTGTCGAAGGCACAACTGAAGTCACTTACGTTTACGAATTGGTAACCGGCGATGTGCTTGTTCACTACGTTGATAAGGACGGTAGTATTATTTCTGCTGATATTGTTGATGAGGAGAATGCGCCAGTCAATGACGCCTATGACACGACGGACCATAAGCCGACAGAAATTTCATATAATGGTCATGTTTACCGTATCGACACAACTGCTACTGAAGGTGCAGAAACCGGCACAGTCGTTGAAGGTACAACTGAGGTGACTTACGTTTATGAACTGGTAACTGGTGATGTGATGGTTCACTACGTTGATAAGGATGGCAATACCATTTCTGATGATGTGGTCGATGAGGAGAATGCGCCAATTAACGATTCTTACGACACAACGGATCACAAACCAAGCGAAATCGCATATAATGGTCACACTTATCGTCTAGTTCCAACATTGACTGAAGGTGCAGAAACCGGCACGGTCGTTGAAGGCACAACTGAGGTGACTTACGTTTACGAATTGGTAACCGGTGATGTGATGGTTCATTATGTCGATAAAGATGGCAACACGATCTCGGCTGATGTGATTGATGAAGAAAATACCCCAGTCAATGACGAGTACGATACAACGGATCATAAGCCAAGTGAAATCACATATAACGGTCATGTTTACCGTATTGATGCAACTGCGACCGAAGGTGCAGAAACCGGCACGGTCGTTGAAGGCACAACTGAGGTGACTTACGTTTACGAATTGGTAACCGGTGATGTGATGGTTCATTATGTCGATAAAGATGGCAACACGATCTCGGCTGATGTGATTGATGAAGAAAATACCCCAGTCAATGACGAGTACGATACAACGGATCATAAGCCAAGTGAAATCACATATAACGGTCATGTTTACCGTATTGATGCAACTGCGACTGAAGGCGATGAAACTGGTACGATTGTTGAAGGCACAACCGAAGTCACTTATGTTTACGAGCTCGTTACTGGCGATGTGCTTGTTCACTATGTCGATAAGGATGGCAACACGATCTCGGCTGATGTGATTGATGAAGATGATGCGCCAATTAACGATTCTTACGATACAACGGATCATAAACCAAGCGAAATTAGCTATAATGACCACACTTATCGCCTAGTTCCGTCATTAACGGAAGGCGACGAAACTGGAACAATTGTCGAAGGCACAACTGAAGTCACTTACGTTTATGAATTGGAAACCGGTGATGTATTGGTTCACTACGTTGATAAAGATGACAATACCATTTCTGCTGATGTGGTCGATGAAGAGAATGCCCCAGTCAACGACACTTATGACACGACCGACCATAAACCAAGCGAAATCACATATAACGGTCATGTTTACCGTATTGACACAACTGCGACTGAAGGCAACGAAACTGGTCAAGTTGTTGAAGGAACGACTGAAGTCACTTACGTTTATGAATTGGTAACCGGTGATGTGTTGGTTCACTACGTTGATAAAGATGACAATACCATTTCTGATGATGTGGTCGATGAAGAGAATGCACCGATTAATGACGCATACGACACGACCGACCACAAACCAAGCGAAATCAGCTATAACGACCACACTTATCGCCTAGTTCCAACATTAACTGAGGGCAATGAAACTGGCACAGTCGTTGAAGGCGCAACTGAGGTGACTTACGTTTATGAATTGGAAACCGGCGATGTGCTTGTTCACTATGTCGATAAGGACGGTAATCCAATCGCAGATGATGTAGTTGACAAAGAAGATGCACCAGTTAACGATGAATATGATACGACAGATCACAGACCGACTACGATAACAGTTGGCGGTGTGACTTATCATTTGGTGGAAAGTGAGTTACCAAGTAACGAAATTGGTAAGGTATCGGAAGGTGTTACAGAAGTTACTTATATTTATCAAAAAGAAAAAATAGAAGTAGTAACACATCATATTGATGAAAATGGCAATCCCGTAGCAGATGATGAACGTGGCACAACTCCACATAAGACACCAGAAGAACTTCCTGAATACGAGTTTGTTAAAACAACGACTGATGAATTTGGTAATACCACTCATATCTACAAAAAAGTAGAAAAACCAGTTGTAAGAAAAAATGTAGTACCACCTACGGATAATCCTCAAAAACACGAAACTAATGTAAAAACTGTTATTAATCCTACAGATAACAAGACTCAATCTAACGATTTCTTACCAAATACTGGTAATGAAAATAGCAGTATGCTATTATCACTTGCTGGAATGCTTGTGACGTTTATTGCTACTCTATTATTTAGAAAAAAACGTAAAGATAACTAGTAAGGCTTAATTATAGATAATAAGCATTCCTTCTGTTTACATTATAAGGATAAAACAACACCCCAAAAGTTGGTTCACTTTTGGGGTGTTGTTTTGTAATAAAATTATTTATACCACTAAACCTCTGTAAATTGTTTTTTCTTGAGTTCGAATGTGACATCGGTTTCTTGAGCGACAGCCGTTTCGTGGGTAACGATAATAACGGTTTTATTTTGCTTATGTGCAATGTCTTTGAAGATATTGACGATATCTTGAGTGGTTTCTTCGTCCAAGTTTCCTGTTGGTTCATCAGCGATAATCAAATCATGTTCTGTTGCTAATGCACGAACAATAGCAACACGCTGTTGTTGCCCACCTGAGAGTTGAAGGACAGGTTTGTCAATCATTTCTTTAGGAATACCAACAAGTTCAAAAAGCTGTTCAATTCTTGTATTATTAACGGGTCTGTTAGAAATCTCTAGCGCCGTTTGAACATTTTGACGGGCAGTCATGTAGGTCATCAAGTTGTAAGCTTGAAAAATCGTCGAAACAGAATTTTTACGATAATTTGTTAAACCAGATTTATTAATATCAGTGTCTTCTAAGTAAATTTCGCCAGCTTTTGGGCTATCTAAGCCAGCTAAGAGAGAAAGAAAAGTTGTTTTTCCGCTTCCTGATTGACCAAGAATGGAGTAAACTTTTCCTTTTTCAAAGGTTAAATTAACATCTTTGAAAAGATAATCGTCAGGATTATTGGTATACCAATAACCGATATTATTTGTTCGTAAAGTCATTTCTTAGTCCTTTCTAGTTAGATGATAAGATGTCTTTAGGCTTCATACGGATAATACCGATACTTGCCAAGATAGTTGAAACAAATGAGATGAGAAGGGCGATACCTCCAAGTTTAGCGACATCGGTTCCTGTTAATTTGATATCAAGGTCATCAATTTCTTGCGTTGAAGAGGTTGCCATTGATACCATATTACCCATGCCACCACGGCCACCGCCGCCACCAGGAGCATCTGCTTTTTGACTAGAATCACTATTGCTACTATCAGAAGAGTTAGTATCTTGACCAGGACCGCCACCATTTTGTCCTGAATTTTTAGTTGTTTGTTCTGTTGAAGTAGAAGAAGATAATAACTGATTACCGAGTGCATTTCCCACAAAATTACCAGCAAATGATGCAATGATAAGTGATACCACGGTTACCATGAAGAGTTCCATGAAGAATTGACCAATAATCTTAATACGATTTTCACCAAGACTCATTAGAACACCGATTTCGTAACGACGTTCACGAATGCTTAGGATAACAATAAGTGTCAAGATAACCGCACCAGCAATAGCTACTAAGATAACAATGTTTTGAGCGATTGATGAAATATTGTTAAGTGGTGAAAGCATTTGTTCGTAGATTTCATCACTTGAAGTAACTGAATAAGTGTCAGTATCAATTTCAGATTCGACTTCATCAACGAAATCGTCTAGGTCTTCTGGATTTGATAATGTGTAAACAGCAGAATCAAGAGTATCTGTTTCACCTTTCATCGTATCTGCAGTTGTCAGATTGGTGTAGATATTATTTTGAGGATTTGAAGCATTTGACATCATTTGAGCAGTTGTTGCTGTTGATGAATTTTCGTAAATACCAACGACTGTCAAAGTATAACTTGTTTCAGTATCGTTTACTGTTGTTGTGACTGTGAAAGTATCTCCAACACTAAGACTATTAGCGTCTGCTAAATCTGATGAAATCACCGCAGAATTATCAGCTGTGTCAGAAGTGATACCAACACCATCAGTGATTTCACTTGTACCAGATGTAAAGTCGCTTACATTATCAGTGCTGTTAACACCTGTAATGGTAAAGTCGCCAGATGTCATTTCCATGCCGCCGTGACCAGAAGGTTGGTTGCTATCAGAAGAATCATCGCTGCTTGAGTCATCTGAAGAAGAAGATGATGACGATGTTGAAATAGCAGTGATACCATCACCAGCGGTTGCTGTCGTTGTTGTTGTGAAAAGGTAAGAAGCTACCCCGTCTTTTTCAGCGATAGACTTAGCTGTCGCAAGGTCAACAGAAGTAGTTGCTGAACTATCGTCACTAGAATCATCAGAACTGCTGTCGCTGTCAGGATTGAAAGCTTTCATCATTGCCTCACGGTTGACAGATAAGGTGACTGTTGCCCCAGCCTCGCTTTTAGCCGATTCAACCGCAGAATCAGCAGCATTTTTAATCGTTAACCCAGCTAAGACGAAAATCAAAATGGCACTAGTTACTAAAATCAATAGTGCCGTACGTCCTTTCTTTGCTTTTGTCGCAAGCCAAGCTCGCTTAATAAAGTTCATATAAAACTCTCCTTTGAAATTTTGATACAAATCAACTATAGAGAATTTGCCTTAATTTCAGCTGAAAGAATTCTTAAAGAACACTTAAATAGTTTCAGGATTCAAAACAAAACATACGTAAATAACGAACGTTTTAAAAACGTTAAATTAAATATTTGACATAAAACGAACGGTATTGTAAAATAATAATGGAAGGGTAAGTTTTTTACCTAGCGATGCTCTGCTATTTTGATAGAGGAGTTATAGGAAGGTCATTTTTTAATGAAAGAGTTTCTGGCCACTTGGTGAACTCTACTATCAAAAAGTGACTTTCCTTTTTTAGTTAAGATTTTTTGACAGGTAAGAGATTTTCTGAGGGCGCAGAAGCTATGGAGAAACTTATATGTATAACGAAATGCCTGTCTTTGATTACGAAGATATCCAACTTATTCCAAACAAATGTATTATCAGTAGCCGTTCAGAAGCTGACACGCACGTGACTCTTGGTAACTATACGTTTAAGTTGCCAGTTATCCCTGCTAATATGCAGACGATTATTGACGAAAACATTGCAGAAGATTTGGCTAAGAATGGGTATTTTTACATCATGCACCGTTTTGATGAAGAAGCTCGTAAACCATTTGTTGAGCGCATGCACGAGCAAGGGTTGATTGCATCTATCTCAGTTGGTGTCAAAGATTATGAGTATGATTTCGTCACAAGCTTAAAAGATGACGCACCAGAATTTATCACTATTGATATTGCTCACGGACATTCTGATAGTGTTATCAATATGATTAAGCACATCAAAAAAGAATTACCTGACACATTTGTCATTGCAGGGAATGTTGGAACGCCTGAGGCTGTTCGTGAATTGGAAAATGCTGGCGCTGATGCCACAAAAGTTGGTATCGGTCCAGGTAAAGTCTGTATCACTAAAGTAAAAACTGGTTTTGGAACAGGCGGGTGGCAATTAGCTGCGCTTCGTTGGTGCGCTAAAGCTGCACGAAAACCAATCATTGCTGACGGTGGTATTCGTACGCATGGTGACATCGCTAAATCTATCCGTTTTGGTGCAACAATGGTTATGATTGGTTCACTCTTTGCGGGTCATTTGGAAAGCCCAGGAAAATTGGTTGAAGTAGATGGTGAACAATATAAAGAATACTATGGTTCAGCGTCTGAATACCAAAAAGGTGAACATAAAAATGTCGAAGGAAAGAAAATCTTACTTCCAGTCAAAGGTCATTTAAAAGACACTCTTGTTGAAATGCAAGAAGACCTTCAAAGCGCCATTTCATATGCTGGTGGACGTGATTTGCATAGTTTGACACGTGTTGACTATGTCATCGTAAAAAATTCTATTTGGAATGGTGATTCGATTTAGAGTTGACAGAATTACAAGAAATCATTACTCGCTACAACTAATCGAAAATGAATTTGTCTAGTATTTTCAGAAAATTACTTCTTTTAGCAATAGGACCAATGTCATCTTGCAATAACCGTTGAAAATGATACAATATTATTGTCATTTAGTTAGTGATGGTTAAAATTTAATAAAACTTATTTATGCTACGAATGGGCGTAGCGTCTCTACAAGACACCGTAATGTCTAACAATAAGTCTGTACTCAATGACAATTGAGATGTTTTTGCATAGTTGTGAAAATATGACCGAGTTACAAGAGGTGTTTACCATATGTGTAAACATCTCTTTTTTTGTTATAGGTCTTCACTGCCCCCCAATAAGTTTCATAGTAAGTTATTGATTTTAATCAATTTGATTTAAAAAAATTGTCAAAAGGAGAATCCATGAAATTATTGGAAGATCGCATCTTAAACGATGGGAATGTTTTAGGTGAGGATATCTTAAAAGTAGATAGTTTCCTAACTCACCAAGTCGATTACGAATTAATGCAAGAAATTGGAAAAGTATTTGCAGAAGCTTATAAAGATGCTGGTATTACTAAAGTTGTTACCATTGAAGCATCAGGGATTGCCCCAGCCCTCTATACTGCACAAGCAATGAACATTCCAATGATTTTTGCTAAAAAAGCCAAAAATATCACAATGACTGAAGGGATTTTAACCGCAGAAGTTTATTCATTTACAAAACGTGTGACAAGTACTGTCTCTATTGCAAGTAAATTCTTGTCAGAAGATGATACGGTTCTTATTGTCGATGATTTCTTAGCCAATGGTCAAGCTGCTAAAGGGCTTTTGGAAATCATTGGTCAAGCTGGTGCTAAAGTTGCTGGTATTGGGATTGTTATCGAAAAATCATTCCAAACAGGTCGCAAATTATTAGAAGAAACAGGTGTTCCTGTTACTTCATTAGCACGTATCAAAGAATTCAAAGATGGACAAGTTATCTTCATGGAGGCAGATGCATAAAATGGAAATGAACGAACAAAAACATTCACAAGCAGCGATTCTTGGTTTGCAGCACTTGCTTGCAATGTATGCTGGCTCAATCCTAGTTCCTATCATGATTGCAGCTGCACTTAATTACTCATCAGAACAATTAACTTATCTGATTTCGACTGATATTTTTATGTGTGGTGTAGCGACATTTTTACAACTTCAGTTGCGTAAACACTTTGGTGTTGGGCTTCCAGTTGTTCTTGGATGTGCCTTCCAATCAGTAGCGCCGCTTTCAATCATTGGTGCCAAACAAGGGTCAGGTTATATGTTTGGTGCTTTGATTGTTTCAGGAATTTACGTTATCTTAATTTCTGGTATTTTTTCAAAAATTGCTGATTTCTTCCCACCAGTTGTTACAGGTTCTGTTATTACAACAATTGGTTTGACATTGATTCCTGTTGCAATTGGAAATATGGGTGACAATGCTGATTCGCCAACAGCACAATCAATGATTTTGGCTTTGATAACAATTGCTATTGTTATTGCTGTTAATGTCTTTGCCAAAGGCTTTATTAAATCTATTGCAATTTTGATTGGGTTAATTGGTGGGACAATCGTGGCAGCCTTTATGGGCTTGGTTGATACCTCTGTTGTTGCTGATGCACCGCTTGTTCATATTCCACAACCATTTTACTTTGGAGCACCAAAATTTGAAATCACATCAATTGTGATGATGTGTATCATTGCAACAGTTTCTATGGTTGAATCAACAGGTGTTTATTTGGCACTTTCTGATTTGACTAATGAAAAATTAGACAGTACTCGTCTTCGTAATGGTTACCGTGCCGAAGGTTTTGCGGTATTGCTTGGTGGTATTTTCAATACATTCCCATATACAGGATTCTCACAAAACGTTGGTTTAGTTCGCATTTCTGGTATTAAAACACGTCGTCCAATTTATTACACAGCGTTATTCCTTGTTATCCTTGGTCTTCTTCCAAAATTTGGTGCAATGGCACAAATGATTCCAAGCCCTGTTCTTGGTGGTGCTATGATTGTTCTTTTTGGTATGGTAGCTCTTCAAGGGATGCAAATGCTTAATCAAGTTGATTTCCAAAACAATGAACATAACTTTATCATTGCAGCAGTATCAATCGCATGTGGTGTTGGTTTTGATGGAACAAATCTTTTCGATAGTCTTCCAAGCACTATTCAAATGTTCTTGACAAACGGTATCGTTATTGCAACATTGTTTGCCGTTGTGCTTAACTTGGTTTTAAATGGTAAAGCAAAGGTCGAAAAAACAAAATAATATAAAACATTTCTAAGGATTTCCCTTAGAAATGTTTTTTTATCTTACGAATACAATAATTTAAAGTCTTGTTTGAGACCAGTAGTAACAGCGAAGCGATTATCTTTGGTGATGATAATGCCTTCGATATTTGGAGTGTTTTGAATGGCTTCTAAAGCTTGTAAAATTGGTAGTCCAAAAAGTCGTGTTGTCCAAATTTCGCAATCTACTGATAAGTCGGAAACGATTGTTAAACTTGCCATGTCGGTTTCAATAGGATAACCAGTGTGGCGGTCGAAGATGTGGTGGTAATCTTTGTCGCCAACTTTTAAGTGGCGTTCATAAATGCCAGAAGTGACAACTGATTTATTTTTGATTGTAAGGATACCGAGATTTTGACCACGTTTTTTCTGAGGGTGTTGAATGCCGATATGCCAAATACCATTTTCACGTTTCGGATTATCTCCGTAAACGAGAACATTTCCACCGAGATTAATCATGGCAGAGTTGACATTTTCAGTCTTCAGATAATCTATGATTTTATCAGCAATATAGCCTTTGGCGAGTGCACCAAGGTCAATTTTCATGCCATCTTGCGTAAGAAAAACACTTTTTTGTGATGAATCGAGAACAATCTGCTCAGGATTAGCCAGAGCAATGGCTCTTTGAATCTTGTCCTTTTTAGGGATATTGGCATCTTCAAATCCAATACGCCAACTTTGTACTAAAGGTCCAATAGCGATATTGAGATTACTTGGCTGTAAAAGACTGTGCGTTTTGCCAAGCTGGATAAGTTCAAATAAATCAGGGTGAACGGTGACAGGAGTAGTGCCAGCATTATCATTAATCATCATTAATTCAGAATCAGCATCGTTAGCGCTAAAACGATTTTTATAAATAGTTAGCAGGCGACACACCTCGTCCATTTGTGCTTGTGGATGATTTGAATCGATAAAAATATCAATTGTAGTTCCCATCATTTGGACGCTATGAGTTAGTTGCATAGGCACACCTCCGATTCGTTTTATATAAAAATAGGATAACGCTTTCTAACATGGAAATCAACTTCAAAAGCATAAAAAAACTTTCCCAATCAACTCATCAGGAAAGTATTGTTATCAGAATAAGAAATTAGTTTTTCTTTTTCATTTCGCCATGTGGGTAGTAAGTTCCTTCTGGCATATCATTGATGAAAACGTGAATAGCTTCTTTTGGAGCTTTAGCAACACGTGAAACAACTTCAGTTACTTCGCGAGCAAGTTCAATTTTTTGTTCTTCAGTACGACCTTCGAATAAATCGATTTTTACGAATGGCATAAGAGTCTCCTTTAATAATTTGTCTAACACAAGTATTGTAGCATATTTTGCGGGAAAATTCAGTAAATTTCATGAAAGACAACTATCCTTTTTTAAGGATAGTCATTAAATCTTATTTAAAGAGTTTTAGAATATCAGAAAGACCAAATGTCGTTTTGTGATAGACTTTATTATAAGCGGCTTTTTTAGGATTTTTAATCCAGCCAGTTCCTTTTTTACCGTAGCCAGGAATAATAGCTTTTTTAGCTTGTCTTTTCCATTTAGCAGTAGTACGAGCCTTCAAACTCTTTTTTAAACTTGGTTTTCGAAATCCAACTTTCATAATCTTAACCTTTCTTAATCACTAATGTTATACTATTTTATTTCTTAAAAGTATCCTAACACGATATAAGATACCGCTTTGTCTTTATTTAGTCAATATGAAATCTGCGGTTTAGGGGTTTAAAATCCTGTTTTAAAAACATTTCTGTAACATAATAGTGATTTTTTTAACAATGTGTCATTGAATCAACATGATTGTCTATGTTATAATGTTAGCGAGCATTAACAACTTAACAGCACGTGGGAGTGGCAAGGTTTGTCGCTCCTATGTGTGTTTTAGTTTTAATATTAGACTGAAAAATAAAGCTAGGAAAGCCATGATTTTCTTAGCTTTTTTGTTTGCCTTTGAAAGAAGCATGTGTGCAAAAAGGCGTGATAAAAATTTTCGCTTTGTCTTATCCTTATTTAAACTTGATTTGAAAAGCTTATTGGGGTAAATGCTATTTTCTCTTATTTAACCCTAGGCGATTTTATGGTAGAATAGAAGAATATTAGTAGAAGGTAGGATTGTCACTTTTGGCTCAACTCTATTATAAATATGGAACCATGAATTCTGGGAAGACCATTGAAATTTTAAAAGTCGCTCATAACTATGAAGAACAAGGTAAGCCTGTTGTGATTATGACATCAGCACTTGATACTCGAGATGGTTATGGTGTTGTTTCTAGCCGTATTGGCATGCGTCGCAAGGCGATTGCTATCACGGAAGAAATGGATATTTTTGCTTTTATTCAAGAATTACCAGAAAAACCATATTGTGTTTTAATTGATGAATGTCAATTTTTAACGAAAAAGCATGTCTATGATTTGGCGCGTGTTGTTGATGATTTAGACGTTCCAGTGATGGCTTTTGGGTTAAAAAATGATTTTCAAAATGAATTATTCGAAGGTTCTAAGTATCTACTTTTATTAGCAGATAAAATTGATGAAATCAAAACCATTTGCCAGTTTTGCTCAAAAAAAGCAACCATGGTTTTGCGAACTGAGAATGGTAAACCTGTTTATGAAGGTGACCAGATTCAAATTGGGGGAAACGAAACCTACATCCCTGTTTGCCGTAAACATTATTTTAAACCAATGATGTCAACTAAAAAATAAGAAATGAATTTGCAAAAGAGAGGTTAATAGAAAACAAATGAACATTTACGATCAGCTACAAGCGGTTGAAGACCGTTACGAAGAATTAGGAGAGTTGCTATCTGACCCTGATGTGGTATCAGACACAAAACGTTTTATGGCGTTATCTAAGGAAGAAGCAAGCACTCGTGAAACCGTAACAGTTTACCGCGAATACAAACAAATCATTCAAAACATCGAAGATGCTGAAGAAATGATTAAAGATGCTGGTGGCGATCCTGAACTTGAAGAAATGGCGAAAGAAGAGCTCAAAGAATCAAAAGCAGCCAAAGAAGAATACGAAGAAAAACTTAAAATTCTTCTTTTACCAAAAGATCCAAACGATGATAAAAATATCATCTTGGAAATCCGCGGTGCTGCTGGTGGTGATGAAGCTGCTCTCTTTGCTGGAGACCTTCTTCAAATGTATCAAAAATACGCTGAAAGCCAAGGTTGGAAATTCGATGTCATGGAAGCTTCTTACAATGGTGTCGGAGGTATCAAAGAAGTTGTTGTCATGGTATCTGGTCAATCTGTTTACTCTAAATTAAAATACGAATCAGGTGCTCACCGTGTTCAACGTGTCCCTGTTACAGAAAGCCAAGGTCGTGTTCACACATCAACAGCAACTGTTCTTGTCATGCCAGAAGTTGAAGAAGTCGAATACGAAATCGATCCAAAAGATTTGCGTGTAGATATTTATCACGCATCAGGTGCTGGTGGACAAAATGTCAACAAAGTTGCGACAGCCGTACGTATGGTTCACATTCCAACAGGTATCAAAGTTGAAATGCAAGAAGAACGTACACAACAGAAAAACCGTGATAAAGCCATGAAGATTATTCGTGCGCGTGTGGCTGACCACTTTGCTCAAATTGCTCAAAATGAACAGGATGCTGAACGTAAATCGACAATCGGTACTGGTGACCGTTCAGAACGTATCCGTACTTACAATTTCCCACAAAACCGTGTCACAGACCACCGTATTGGTTTGACATTGCAAAAATTAGACACTATTTTGTCAGGAAAATTAGACGAAGTTATCGATGCCCTTATTCTTTTTGACCAAACTAAGAAACTAGAAGAGTTAAACCAATAATGAATTACGCTGAAAGAATCAGCCAACTTGAAAAGCAACTACAAGCTATTGGAGAAGATTCTGAGAATTTAACCTATGTCTTTCGTGAGTTGAAAGGCTGGAGTTTACTTGACTTTATTCTTCACCAAAATCAAGAAGTTTCAGAAGCAGACCAAGTTTTACTTGACCAGATTATGGCTCAGTTGACAGAACATCGCTCTCCTCAGTACATCACTGGAAAAGCTTATTTCCGTGATTTAGAGCTTTCAGTTGACGAGCGTGTTCTGATTCCGCGTCCTGAAACTGAGGAATTAGTTGACTTGATTTTAAAGGAAAATAGCGGAGCTTCTTTGAAAGTCTTGGATATTGGCACAGGAAGTGGAGCGATTGCGATTTCGCTCAAGGCTGCGCAGCCTGGTTGGCAGGTAACAGCATCAGATATTTCAGCAGATGCCTTGCAATTGGCTAGTGAAAATGCTCTTAACAATCAAGTGTCAATTAATTTTGTACAGTCAGATGTTTTCAGCAAAATTACAGAAACATTTGATATTATTGTTTCAAATCCGCCGTACATTGCTTACGATGATGAGGACGAAGTTGGCATTAATGTGCTTGCTTCAGAACCACATTTAGCACTTTTTGCAGATGAGGATGGTTTTGCCATTTACCGTCAGATTATTGAGAACGCTAGTGAGCATTTGACAGAAAATGGAAAACTATACTTTGAAATTGGTTATAAACAAGGTGAGGGATTGCGTGCCTTATTAGCACAGCATTTTCCTAATAAATGCGTTCGTGTCCTAGAAGACATGTTCGGTAAAGATAGAATGGTCGTGATGGACAATGGCTAAATTAGAAGATATTTTACAGTCTGGTGGTGCGGTAATTTTACCGACAGAAACCGTTTATGGGCTGTTTGCACAGGCGATGAACGAAGAAGCTGTTGAGCATGTCTATCAGCTTAAACGTCGCCCAAAGGATAAAGCAATGAATCTTAATGTAGCTGATTTTGAGACAATTTTAGCCTTTTCAAAAAATCAGCCTAGTTATTTAAAGAAGCTTTACGATACTTTTTTACCTGGTCCATTAACCATTATTTTACAAGCTAATGACCACGTGCCAGCTTGGATCAATTCTGGCTTATCAACAATTGGTTTTAGAATTCCAAATCACCCACAAACCTTGAAATTGATTAAAAAGACTGGACCGTTAATTGGTCCGTCGGCTAATATTTCTGGTCAAGAAAGTGGGAAAGTCTTTGCTAAGATTACAGAGCAATTTGGTGATATTGTCACTGGATATGCTGATGATGCTGCACTTACAGGTGTGGATTCGACAATCTTAGATTTGTCTGGGGCAAAAGCACGTATTTTACGCCAAGGAGCAATTACAAAAGAAGACCTTTTGGCAGTTGTTCCTGATTTGACTTTTACGCTAGATTAAGAGACTTTTGGCAATTCTTCTGATATTGTTTCGGCTTTTACATTATCTTGGAGCAGCTAAGCTTTCGAGAAATGTGACATGATCTTATCGAAAAGGAGATAAGGATATGATTTTTGACAAGGAAAACTACGAAGCATTTGATAAAGAACTTTGGGAAGCAGTACATGCTGAAGAAGTTCGTCAACAAAATAATATTGAACTCATCGCCTCTGAAAATGTGGTTTCCAAAGCTGTTATGGCAGCCCAAGGCACACTATTAACCAATAAATACGCAGAAGGTTACCCTGGTAAACGTTATTATGGTGGGACTGATTGCGTGGATATTGTTGAAAATCTTGCTATTGAGCGTGCCAAGAAACTATTTGGCGCAAAATTTGCCAATGTTCAACCGCATTCTGGAAGTCAAGCGAATGCCGCAGCATATATGGCTTTGATTCAACCAGGCGATACAGTGCTTGGTATGGATTTGGCAGCAGGCGGGCATTTAACGCACGGTGCTCCAGTTAGTTTTTCAGGGAAAACGTATCATTTTATTTCTTACACAGTTGACCCTGTGACAGAACGAATTGATTATGACAAATTAGCCGAATTAGCTAAAGAAGTGAAACCAAAATTGATTGTCGCTGGAGCGTCTGCTTATTCACGTATCATTGATTTCCAACGTTTCCGTGACATTGCAGATAGCGTAGGTGCGTACTTGATGGTTGATATGGCACATATTGCTGGTCTTGTAGCATCAGGTCATCACCCAAGCCCAGTTCCTTATGCGCATATTACGACAACGACGACGCATAAGACACTTCGAGGTCCCCGCGGTGGATTGATTTTGACAAATGATGAAGCTCTTGCTAAGAAAATTAATTCTGCTGTTTTCCCTGGATTGCAAGGTGGACCATTGATGCATGTGATTGCTGGTAAAGCTGTCGCGCTCAAAGAAGCGTTGGACCCTGCTTTCAAGGAATATGGCGAAAATGTGATTAAAAATGCTGCAGCAATGGCAGATGTTTTCAACCAACATCCAAATTTCCGTGTCATTTCAGGTGGTACAGATAATCATGTCTTTCTCGTTGATGTGACAAAAGTTGTCGAAAATGGAAAATTGGCTCAAAATCTCCTTGAATCTGTTAATATCACCCTTAACAAAAATTCAATTCCATTTGAAACCTTGTCACCGTTTAAGACATCAGGGATTCGTATCGGGTCACCAGCGATTACTAGCCGTGGTATGGGTGAGAAAGAATCACGCGCTATTGCCGAATTGATTGTTAAAGCACTCGAAAACTACCAAAACGAAACTATTTTAGAGGAGGTTCGTAGCGACGTTAAGGCACTAACAGATGCTTTCCCGCTTTATTAAACGAACTGTTGAATGTCAGTGGTGATATTCAACATAAAACTAACCATGATTGATTTATATATAAAACGTATTGTTATCCATCAGTTTACACCCAATGATACGGAGTTGATTTTGTCAGACCAACTTTTGACAATCACACCGCGTATCGATGAGTATTTTCGTAAAAAATTAAGCAAAGTTTTTTCTGATGAAGCTAAACGAGGAACTTTTGCTGACGATAATGTCTTTCTCAGTTATTTAAGTGATGATTTGATGGAATCATCGGTTAAAATTGCACAACTTTGGAAAGAAGAATTTGTCATTTCGGATAATCAAAAGACTAATGATTTGGTCTTTATCCAATTTGACAAAGATGGTATTGAGCATTTTGCATTTTTACGTATTGCTTTAAAAGAGAATTTCACACACATTTCTAGTGACAGTGAAAGCCCGATTAAAGTCACGCAAAATAATCTGCCATCAGCAGCACAAACACCAGATGAAGCATTGATTATCAATCGTGATAGTCATCATTATTACTTGATTGAAAAACGTATCAAGCATAATGGAAGCTTTGCGAATTATTTCTCAGAAAATCTTTTGCAAGTTCAGCCTGAACAATCGGTTAAAAAATCGATTAAGATGGTCGAGCAAACAGCACAGAAAATTGCGGAAAATTTCCAACAAGATGACTTTGCTTTCCAATCAAAAATGAAAGCAGCCATTCATAAAAATTTGGAAGAAGAACAAGAATTATCGCCAGAAAAATTGGCAGACCAACTTTTTGATAACAATTTAACCGCTCGTCTAACATTTGTTGATGAGTTGAAAGAAAGTATTCCAGAACCTATTCAGGTTTCAGATATCGACCATTCACGTCAGACGAAAAAATTAGAGAATCAAAAATTATCTTTATCAAATGGTATTCAATTGATTGTTCCTAATAATGTCTACGACGATGCGGAATCGGTAGAATTTATTCAAAATCCTAATGGAACATATTCTATCTTAATCAAAAATATAGAGGATATTCAAAATAAATAATGTTTAAGTTCTTAAAACGCCTGATTTTACTAGCTTTTGTGATTTTTTGTGGTTACCAGACGTATGTGGTTCATAAAAATGTCCAAAATGTTTTGCAGTATAAAGACATGGTCGAAGAGATTTTAGACGATAATGATACAACAGCTAATGTTGATTTGGTTTTGGCAATGATTTATACAGAAACAAAAGGCGATAACGATGATGTTATGCAGTCTAGTGAAAGTTCTGATGGGGTTGCAAATTCCATCACCGATAGCCAAACCAGTATTCGACAAGGTGTGACAGTGCTCTCAGAAAATCTCTCATCAGCTGATGAAGCAGGAGTAGATGTCTGGACAGCTGTGCAAGCCTATAATTTCGGAAGTGCTTATATTGACTATGTAGCCAAAAATGGTGGTGAAAATACGATTGCCTTAGCAACTGCTTATTCTCGTGATGTTGTGGCACCAAGTCTTGGAAATACAACAGGAGAAACGTATTTTTACTACCATCCATTGGCTTTAATCTCAGGTGGTAAATTATATAAAAACGGTGGGAATATTTACTATTCTCGTGAAGTTCATTTTAATTTGTACTTGATTGAATTAATGAGCTTATTTTAAAAGTAACGCTAGGGCTTAGGCTCTATTAGAAAAGAGAAGAATGAAAGAATTAGGTCATTATTTTAAAGGGTACCTCAAGGAGACAATCTTGGGTCCCCTTTTCAAATTGTTTGAAGCATCTTTTGAACTTTTGGTGCCTATTATTATTGCTAGGATTGTTGATACGATTATTCCTAACCATGATAAAAGTCATCTTTATTTGATGATTGGTTTGTTGTTTCTTTTGGCAGTTGTTGGGGTTATTGTAGCTATTACGGCACAATATTTTTCTTCCAAGGCTGCGGTTGGCTATACTCGTCAATTAACAAAAGATTTATTTAAAAAAATCATGGGCTTGAGTAAGGAAGACCGTGACCAGTTAACAACATCTAGTTTGGTAACCCGTTTAACCAGTGATACTTACCAAATCCAAACAGGTATTAATCAATTTTTACGTCTGTTTTTGCGAGCACCGATTATTGTTTTCGGGGCAATTATCATGGCATTTACCATTAGCCCTAAAATGACCATTGACTTTTTGCTAATGGTAGTGATTTTGTTTGCGATTGTGTTTACAATGTCGCATCTGCTTAATCCAATTTATGCCAAAATTCGTCAGGCAACAGATAAAATCGTAAATATCACACGTCAGCAATTAGAAGGTGTCCGTGTTATTCGTGCATTTGGTCAGGTTGCCAAAGAAGAACAAGAGTTTGCAGCAGCAAACCAAAATTACACAGATTTGCAAATTAAAGCTGGGCATTTATCAAGTCTTGTGACTCCATTGACTTATCTCGTGGTTAATGGCACATTGATTTTAGTCATTTGGCAAGGAAATATTGAAATTGGTCATGGGCTTTTGTCACAAGGTATGTTGATTGCTTTGGTGAATTACCTTTTGCAAATTTTAACGGAATTGCTCAAGATGACCATGCTTGTCACATCATTGAACCAATCTTTTATCAGTGCTAAACGTATCACAGAAGTATTTGAAAAAGAATCTGAAGACTTGGCAACTGAATTGGCACAAAGTGAATCGGCTTTTGCTTTGTCTGTTAAAGACATGAGTTTCACTTATCCGACAGCAGCAGAACCATCATTATCACATCTTCATTTTGATTTAAAAGCTGGTGAGTTTTTAGGTGTTATTGGAGGTACAGGTTCTGGAAAATCAACCTTAGTAGAACTGCTTACACATCTCTATACACCACAAGAAGGTAGCTTAGCGATTTATCAAAATCATCAATCGCCAAAAACACTTGGTGACTGGCGTTCTTGGGTCAATGTGGTTCCTCAAAAAGCTGAGTTGTTCCAAGGGACAATTCGTTCTAATCTTATGCTAGGAATTAACGAAGAAGTGAGTGATGACGAGCTTTGGCGTGCATTAGACATTGCACAAGCTAGTGATTTTGTGTCTGAAAAAGAAGGGCAATTGGACGCTAAGGTCGAAGCTTTTGGGCGTAATTTCTCTGGTGGACAACGTCAACGTTTAACAATTGCGCGTGCCCTTGTTAGAAAAGCACCGTTCTTAATTTTAGATGATTCAACATCAGCCCTTGATTATCTGACAGAAGCTAAATTGTTAGCTGCTATCCATGAAAAACTAAAAGGGACAACGCTTATTTTGATTTCACAACGAACAAATAGTTTGAGAGCAGCTGACCATATTTTGCTTTTAGATAAAGGACAACAGCTTGGCTTTGCTAGCCACGATGAGCTCCTTAAACAAAATGAGGTTTATCGCGCTATCCATTATTCACAACATCACGAAGAAGGAAAGGAGGCGTAAGAGATGAAAGCAAAAAATCAAAATCATACCAGCCGACGTTTGTTTAAAGACCTTTTATCCCAAAAAGGACTTGTCATCAGTGCAACGCTTGGAACAATTGCTCAAGTTGCTCTTACTGTCTACCTCCCAATCTTGATTGGTAATGCTGTCGATGTCGTTTTATCACCAAAATCAATGACTTTAATCATCCCAATTGTGATGAAAATGATTGCCGTTGTTGCGCTTAATACCTTGGTACAATGGCTAAATCCTTTGATTTACAATCGTTTGACTTTTGGTTACATTTACACGTTACGTCAAAAAGTCATGGAAAAATTAAACCAAATGCCGATTTCTTATCTTGATAAGAAAAGTTCAGGTGATTTGGTGAGTCGTGTGACAACTGACGCAGAACAATTGAGTAATGGGTTGTTAATGGTGTTCAATCAATTTTTTATTGGTATTTTGACCATTATCATTACTATCATTACCATGGCTGATATTGACTTGTTAATGCTTGGTTTGGTATTGATTTTAACGCCATTATCACTTTTCTTGGCTCGTTTTATTGCACAAAAGAGTTATCATCTTTACCAAAATCAAACCAAATCACGTGGTCGTCAAACGCAATATATCGAAGAAATGATTCGTCAAGAAAGTCTGCTTCATACATTTAATGCGCAAGATATGGCTATCGATACGTTTACAACTATCAATGACACCTATGCGGATTATTCACAAGGAGCAATTTTCTATTCTTCAACGGTTAACCCTTCAACACGTTTCATTAATAGCTTGATTTATGCCTTATTAGCTGGTGTAGGAGCACTTCGTATTATGTCAGGTGCATTTACCGTTGGACAATTAACAACTTTTTTGAACTACGTTAATCAATACACTAAACCATTTAACGATATTTCATCTGTTTTGTCAGAATTGCAGAGCGCCATTGCCTGTGCAGAACGTCTGTATGCTATTTTAGACGAAGAAAATGAGCCTCTTCCTGTGAAAGCTCATCTCGATGCTGAAAAACTTCAAGGACAAATTGAGTTTAAAGATGTTTCTTTTGGTTACACAAGTCAAAAAACATTGATTAATCATCTTAATTTATCCATTCCAGCAGCTTCAAAAGTGGCTATTGTTGGACCAACGGGTGCTGGGAAATCAACTCTCATTAATCTTTTGATGCGATTTTATGAGGTTGATAGCGGAGCGATTTATTTGGATGGCGTTTCAATGGCAGATTACCCTGTGTCAGAATTACGCCAGCAAATCGGTATGGTATTGCAAGAAACATGGTTAAAAGTCGGCACAATTCATGATAATATTGCTTATGGTAATCCTGATGCCACACGAGAAGAAGTCATTGCTGCGGCAAAATCAGCTAATGCCGATTTCTTTATTCGTCAATTACCAAACGGTTATGATACTTACTTGGCTGACGCGGGAGCTTCATTATCACAAGGACAACGTCAACTTTTGACCATTGCGCGTATTTTTGTGAAATTACCAAAAATCTTGATTCTTGACGAAGCCACTTCATCTATTGATACCAGAACAGAAGTGCTGGTTCAAGAAGCTTTTGAAAAATTAATGCAAGGACGCACTAGCTTTATCATCGCTCACCGCTTGTCAACGATTCAATCAGCTGATTGTATCTTAGTCATGGTTGATGGCGATATTGTCGAATATGGTACACACCAAGAATTAATGGCAAAACAAGGTGTTTACTATCAAATGCAAACTGCCCAAGCAGGTTAGATAAAAAAGTAAATTTAAGTTATTTTACATAATTATGATTATGCAAAATAAAAAAGCCCTAATGGGCTTTTTTATTTATAATGATTAATTATTTGGTATCCAAGCACTGACAGATTTAGCATTAACTGAAAATTCCCCATAACCTTGGTTATCGATAGTGACTTGGTTTTGAGAATTTTCTAGAGCATCGGTAAAAGTGACTCCAGCCCATTTTTCTCCAACAAACATACGTTTTGAGGCAGCGTCTGCATTACTGATAAGCACAGCTAAGGCTGTCGGGTGTTCATCATCACCAAGATAAATCCAACCGACACAATTAGGATTGTCAAAATAATTTTTTTCCTCACCATAGACAGCTGTTTGACGAAGAGATAATAAACAATCAATGATTTCTTTGAAGCTATCTTGAGCGAATTCCCCAGAAATACCATAGTAATCTCCATAGAAAACACAAGGTAATCCTGTCTGACGCAATAAGATTAAAGCATAAGCAGCTGGTTTAAACCATTCATCAATCGTTGATTCCAAGGCTTGTCCACGTTGAGTATCATGATTATCGACAAATGTAACAGCAGAATTAGGATGATTTTTGACTAAAGTTTGTTCAAAAATTGTTCGCAAATCGTAATCTTCATGTTTTTGGCTAGCTTCAAAAAGATTTTGATGAAGACGGACATCTACCAAATCAAAGCGGTAGTCAGTATTTTCAAGGTAATCATTATTAGATTGTTCATCGCCATTCCAGAATTCACCAAAAACGTAAAAATCATCGCCGTATTTTAATTTCATATCACGGATGAAATTTCCCATAAAGAAAGAATCAATATGTTTTATCGCATCCAGACGAAAACCTGCTACACCAGTCGTTTGAACGAACCAATCTGCCCAATCATAGATATTTTTGATAACCTCAGGATGCTTGAAATCTAAGTCAGCATACATCAGATAATCATAATTGCCGTTTTCTCCATCCACCAAATCTTGATTAGCCCAACCTTTATTGTCACCTTGAATTTGAAAAATACCAGTTTTTCCAGTTTTGACATCGTAATCTGTTCCAGTAAAATGGTACCAGTGCCATTCAAAATCATTATAAGTTTGATGTCTACCTGCAAATGTAAAATTAGTCCAACCTTCAATCTCAAAAGGCTCGCTAAGCACTTTGGTACGGTCTTCTGGCGAAACTTCGACAACCATGAAGTTTTCGGTCTTATCAGCGGCAGCTTTATGGTTTAAAATAACATCAGCTAAAGGTTCGATACCATTAGCTTTAAGACTTGCGATAGCAGTTAGGTAGTCAGCTTTGGTTCCATATTTAGTTCGGATAGTTCCTTTTTGGTCAAATTCTCCAAGGTCAAAAAGGTCATAAACCCCATAACCGACATCGCCATCGTGAGTAGCCTTAAAAGCAGGAGGCATCCAGATTTTTGTGATGCCTTTTTGAGCTAAATTTTGAGCGTCAGCCGCTAAGCGTTGCCAGTGTTTTCCATCATTTGGCAAATACCATTCAAAATACTGCATCAATGTTTCGTTCTTCATAACAAAACTCCTAAAAGAAAATCTTTTTTTCTTTCATTTTACCAGAAAGACGAGATAATGCAAGCGGTTGCGTTATAAAAAAAGAAATTCTTTACGACATTGCTAACCCCTAAACATAAAGGATTTTTGGTATAATATCTCTTAAAATACTGATAACATAGGAGCGCTTATGAAAAATCCGTGGGAAGACATTACATTAGCTGATTATGAAAACCATATGAAACTTGATTCTGTAAGGCAATTACAAGCCATGAATCAAATGATGAAAGAACAACTCCAGTTTCCTGTTTCTAATGTTGTTATTCTAGGAATTGCTGGTGGAAATGGACTTGAGCATATTCAAACAGAGAAATTTGAAAAAGTATATGGTATAGATGTCAATCAACATTATTTGGATGAGACGTTGGCAAGATATCCTAATTTGGCTGAAGTTTTGGAATGCCGTTGTCTTGATTTGACAGCTGATTTAACAAACCTTCCTAAATCAGAACTGTTAATAGCCAATTTAGTCATTGAATATATTGGTTATCCTTGTTTTCAAAAGGCGGTGCAAAAAGTTGCTCCTAAGTATATTTCTTGCATTATTCAACAAAATCCTAAAGAAAAGAATTGGGTGTCACAGTCGCCTTATCTACACGTATTTGATGACCTAGAAATAGTTCATCATCACATTGAGGCTACAATATTAGCTAAAAAACTAGCCGACATCGGTTATAAACCACTAAAAAAATCAATTTATCACTTACCAGATGGGAAAGCTCTCATTCAAATGGATTTTAGTGCCAAAAAAATAAACCTGAAAAATCAGATTTAGTCTTATTTTAGAAGAAATGAAGTGCCCATTCACCACCAAAAAAGAGTATCAAAATATGTCCAATGATAGAAATAGGTTTGCAGAGAACGATGATTTTAACAAAGGTTTTAAATGGCATTCCACTAAGAGAAGCTAACATGACTAGCAAATCAGCTGGTGCAAAAGGTGATAGCATGCATAAAATGAAAATAATAGTAAACGATTTGTGTGTCGCAACAAGTTTTTCGTATTTTTCAAAAGTAGCTTCTTTGATAAAAAGCAGGCAGAAGCGCTTGCCATACCAACGTGTTAGCAAAAATAAAATAATTGACCCTAAAATAATACCAATGCAGCTTGTCAAAACACCAATTGCAGGATGAAACGTCATAACAGCTAAAACCATGGTCAAACTAATAGGGACAATCGGCACAACAACCTGCACCATTTGTAAAAGTGTAAAGAAAATTGCGCCAAAGACCTTGTCTTGACCAATCAGAAGCTGTAATTTTTCTTGATTAGTTAAATATCCATGTCGGTAAAGCCAAAAAACAAAGAGACAAGAAGTGACAAAAACAACGGCTGAAATGACATGAATTAAACGCTGGATAAGTTTATAATTTTTAAACAGAAATCTCATCTCCAATCTTACTGATGGTAATTATTGTAAAACTTTTTATTAGTATAAGTCAACTTTTTGAAATGATATCAAAAATAGGTCTTAAGACGGATGCTTCATTCTCTACAAAGTCATATAATATAATCATCCTAAAAACTTTTCATATAACTCCTAAGCAAGTGGTTTTTCCTGCCACTTGCTTTTCCTTTTCTATCAATTAAATACCGAGATGACATTTTACACCTTTTCTGTCTTTCAATATGTTTTTAAAACTTTAGAAAGATATTGAAAATCTACTGCTAAATGTATGAAAATATGCTACAATTAAAGAGAATACTGTCGGCTCGGTGCTGACTTTAATAGAAAGGGTAATAATGACTGACAATTCTACTTTGAACGATGTTCAAAAAATCATTGTTCTTGATTATGGTAGCCAGTACAACCAATTGATTGCACGTCGTATCCGTGAATTTGGTGTTTTCTCAGAATTAAGAAGCCATAAAATCACAGCAGACGAAGTTCGTGCTATCAACCCAATTGGTATCGTGCTTTCTGGTGGTCCAAACTCAGTTTATGCTGACAATGCCTTTGGTATTGATGAAGAAATTTTTGAATTGGGTATTCCAATTCTTGGTATCTGTTATGGTATGCAACTGTTGACTGACAAACTTGGAGGTAAAGTTGTTCCAGCTGGTCAAACTGGTAACAGCGAATACGGTCAATCAACACTTCGCTTAAAAGCAAATTCAACATTATTTGCTGACACACCTGAAGAACAAACTGTTTTGATGAGCCATGGTGATGCAGTTACCGAAATTCCAGCAGGTTTCCACCTTGTTGGTGAATCTGCTGATTGCCCTTACGCAGCCATTGAAAATACTGAAAAGAATATTTACGGAATCCAATTCCACCCAGAAGTTCGTCATTCAGTATATGGTAATGATATTTTACGTAACTTTGCTTTCAAAATTTGTGGTGCTAAAGGTGACTGGTCAATGGATAACTTCATTGATTTACAAATCGCTGAAATCCGCAAAAAAGTTGGTGACCGTAAAGTCCTTCTTGGTCTTTCAGGTGGTGTAGATTCATCAGTTGTAGGTGTTCTTTTGCAACGCGCTATCGGTGACCAATTGACATGTATCTTTGTTGACCATGGTCTTCTTCGTAAAGGAGAAGGTGACCAAGTTATGAATATGCTTGGCGGAAAATTTGGCTTGAACATCATCCGTGTTGATGCTTCAAAACGTTTCTTAGACCTTCTTGCTGGAGTTGATGATCCAGAGAAAAAACGTAAAATCATCGGTAATGAATTTGTCAGCGTTTTTGACGACGAAGCAAGTAAACTTAAAGGTGTTGATTTCTTGGCACAAGGTACCCTTTACACAGACGTTATCGAATCTGGTACAGATACTGCCCAAACAATCAAATCACACCACAACGTTGGTGGTCTTCCAGAAGACATGCAATTTGAATTAATTGAACCACTTAACACACTTTTCAAAGATGAAGTTCGTGCACTTGGTACAGCACTTGGTATGCCAGATGAAATTGTTTGGCGCCAACCATTCCCAGGTCCAGGACTTGCTATCCGTGTTATGGGTGAAATCACAGCTGAACGTCTTGAAACTGTTCGTGAATCTGATGCCATCCTTCGTGAAGAAATTGCTAAAGCAGGACTTGACCGCGATATCTGGCAATACTTCACTGTTAACACAGGTGTTCGTTCAGTTGGTGTTATGGGTGACGGACGTACTTACGATTACACAATCGCAATCCGTGCTATCACATCAATCGACGGAATGACAGCAGACTTTGCACGTATCCCATGGGATGTGCTTCAAAAAATCTCAGTTCGTATCGTAAACGAAGTCGACCACGTCAACCGTATCGTCTACGATATCACAAGTAAACCACCAGCAACAGTAGAATGGGAGTAATGTACAGCGATTCGCAGTACGTTAGTACAAGAGAGCTGATACATTACCCCTGCAATAGTGGCCTAAGAACAAGGAGTGGAAACGACGCGGTGATTAGCTAGCCACGAACTGCTGGGAGTTTAAACGATACAACCACTTAGAAGTAAATTTTCTAAGTGGTTTTTTATATTTGAACAACAATTGATAAGTGAAACGCCATCAGAGTTGATGTTAACCCCTGCGATAGCTGTCTCAGAACAAGGAGCAACAGCGACGACGTGATGAGGTAACAGCGAACCGCTGGAGTAGAAAGCTAGTCAGATTTGGCTGGCTTTTTTATTGTATTTTTTTATACTTGTCATTAAAGCAAGTTTATTTTGCCAGTTATTAATTAACTTTTTTATAAATATCTAGTATAATAAGTTATACAAATCATACTTATAGAGTTAAAGAGGGTTAACATAATGACATCAGAAGATAAAAAATACGCATGGACTGCGACTGTTGGTGAAAAAGGACAAATTGTTATTCCTAAGCAAGCGAGGGATGTTTTTGGGATAAAACCAGGTGATACGCTTTTGCTTTTGGGTGATGAGCAAAAAGGAATTGCAATTCCACCCAAAGATGCTTTTGCTGAGCTTTTCGGTATGATATACGATGACAAAGGTGGTGATGATAAGTGAAGAAGATTGCTTGTTTTTGCATACCTGCGCATGGGCACACCAATCCTATGCTGCCAGTCATAGCTGAATTGGTGAAGCGTGGAAATATCGTACGCTTTTATTCATTTGATGAATTTAGCGAAAAAATCAAGGCAACAGGAGCGACATTTGTCTCAGTTGACAGATTTTTACCAGAACTTTCAGAAGAAGAAATGGAGCGTCTTAAAAACATTTCGACAACTGAAATGACGATTCAAGCCATTCGGACGACATGTCATATGAATGATTTCCTAGATGAACAATTTAAGGAGTTCGAGCCTGATGTGGTCTACACAGACAGCGTTTGTTTCTGGGGAAAATTGGCAGCTTTAAAATACCACGTGCCGATGGTGGTATCGACAAGTACCTTTGCTTTCAATCAGATGTCATCACAATACATGAAATATAGTTTATCGGAAATGGCTGATATGATTTTCGGGCTTCCAAAAATTTCTAAGGCATTAAAAGCACTAAAACCATATGGCTATCATGTCAAAAATGCCTTGGAATTGGTTCAGAGTGACAATAATACTGACAGCGTAGTTTATACAACCAAGCGATTTCAACCTTATGCTGAAAGTTTTTCTAACCATTACCTTTTTGCTGGTCCAAGTGTTTTTTCTAAAACAATCCCTGCTAAGAATATTCAGCGACCACTTGTCTACATTGCGATGGGGACAATCATTAATGATAGACCTGACTTGTATGAAAAGTGCGTGAACGCTCTTGGAAATTTGAATGTGGATGTCATTATTTCTTGTGGACGGACATTTGACCAATCGTCTCTTGGTGACTTACCAGATAATATCAGCATTTATCCTTATGTTGACCAACTTGAGATATTGTCCAAAGCCAGTGTATTCATTACACATTGTGGCATGAATAGTGTTTCAGAGAGTCTTTATATGGCGACTCCAATGGTGCTCTATCCGCAAACAGGTGAACAACAGGCAGTTGCGCGTAGGGTAACAGAAATAGGTGCTGGGCTGTTGCTTACTGATGATAGTACAGATGGCATACGAATAGCAGTCGAAGAAGTTTTGCGTAATAAAAATTATGTAAAATCAGCTAAAACATGTAGTGATGATTTTCGTTCGTCTTCTGGTCCAGTTGGAGCAGCAACATTTATAGAAAATGCTCCGCATGTCAGTGATGGCGTGGATATTCTAAAAGAACTCAATAATGCTAATGGTAAATTTCAAATGTGTTATTGGCTTATAGCGTGCGCAGCCATTCTTCTCTTTGGCGTACTCAGTAGTGACTGGACAAAGGTTTGGATAATTGGCCTTTTAGCAGGAGTACTAGCATTTCCGATTGGAAATATCAGCCAGAAAAAACGCTATGAAAAACTTATCAAGAAATATCATTGATGTGTGATGATTTAGGAAGAACCGCTTAGATTATTTCTAGGTGGTTTTTGATGTCTTTTAAATCAAAATTGGGATTTGTTTTTCATATTATATTAAAAAAACAGGTCATGCAATATTATAATTTACTTTTCTGCTTGAAAGATAAATGAACTAGAATTTTAATATTTAGAAAATTCTCTTAGAAGAATAATCAGATACGATTACACAAGAATGTGTTTTCATGAAATTTTCATGAAAATGTATCCTAAAGCTTTTATTTTCGATAAAAAAATAGTAATATATCTATACATATGTTTCGGATATGCAATTTTTTAGGTAAATGAGGAGAAGACGTGGAAAAAAATTTAGGTAAAAGTTTTAAGATGTTAAGGGAATCCAAGGGATTATCACAAAAAGAAATAGCAGGGGAAATCATTTCTATTGCACAATTATCAAGGTTTGAACGTGGTGTCAGTAATATAACGGCTGATACTTTGTACGATTGTTTAGAAAATATGAATGTTTCTATCGAAGAGTTTCAATGTGTTTGTCGAAACTACTCACAAACGCAAAGCAAAATATTTCAAGATGAAGTTTCAAGAGCTTACATGGAGAAAAACACCTTGCAATTGAAGCAGCAGTTAAGAAAATGCCAACAATTAGAGGTAATAGATTCTCGACATAAGTTTTATAAACTTAATACCATCGCCGTTAAGGCAGCCTTATCACAATGTGACAAAGAAGAAAGGGTTTCAAAAAAAGAAATCCAATTTTTGATTGATTATCTTTTTTCGGTGGATGAATGGGGACGTTATGAACTATGGTTATTTAGCAATAGTGTTTCGTTGCTCAATAACAATTTGATAGAAACATTTGCGAGTGAGATTATTAACCGAACACAATTTTATCAGAGCATTTCTGAAAATTGTCGCTTAGTTAGCCAAATGTTATTCAATATTATTAATATTTGTATCGAAAGAAATGATTTTTTGGTAGCGTTTAAGCTCTTGAATTACGCTGATAACATGCGACAAACGGAGACTGATTTATTTGCACGAAATGTTATAAAATATTGCAAAGGATACTATCTTTTTAAAACTGGAAACTTAGCTGGCTTAGCAACTATGGAAAAGTGTACAGAAATCATGACATTCTTGGATTGTTATAACGTTGCTCAGCAGATGTTAGAAAAAATTACAGCACTAAAGCAAGAAAAATCACATATGTAAAAATAATTAACCGCCTCAAAAACTCAGGTATACTGTTTGTGTAGTCTTTTTATGGAATTATTTAGGAGGAATTATGGAAAAAAAGATTCGTTATAAGCTACACAAAGTGAAGAAACAGTGGGTAACAATTGCTGTTACTAGTTTGGCATTGGTAGGAGTGGGAGTCGCTGCATCAACGCAGTCAGTTACTGCCGATGAAACAACCGCTGTTACAGTAACAAGAGGTAGTGATACTTCAGAAAGGGGTACTATTAGTAGTCAATCAGAAACGACTGACACAAGTGCTACTGATTCTGAATCATCAACTGAAATTGGCTCTAAAACAACTGCAGAATCTTCTACAGAAGCAACGGATGATGCTCAAAAAGTGACAGATGCTACAGCTACTGAAGCAAACCAAAAGACTACTGAAAGCTCAGCAGACAAAGCATCTCAAGAAACATCAACTGAAGCGACAGATGATTCAACAACTACATCAACTAAGCAAGAAGAGTCTGATAAAGATTCTAAAGCTACAGAGACAGAAACATCATCATCTGACGACACTAAAAAAGATGCAGATAGTCAAAAAACAAGCGATGAATCAACTGATGCATCAAAAGATGAAGATTCTGCTAAAAAAGACGCTTCTGAAGATAAGTCAAAAGATAGCTTAGCAGAAGAAGTTAGCCATTCAGCTGTTAGCGAAACTGGAGAATCAACTGAACAATTAAGTTTAGATAACATCAAAAAAATTGATGGAAAATACTACTATGTTCAAAAAGATGGTAGTGTTAAGAAAAATTTTGCGATTACTGTAAATGGTCAATTGCTTTATTTCGATGCTGAAACAGGTGCTTTGACATCAACATCAACTTATTCATTCACAGAAGGGTTGACTAACCTTGTCGATAACTTTTCAGCAAATAACCAAGCTTACGATTCAACAGAAAAAAGCTTTGAATTGGTTGATGGTTATTTAACAGCAAATTCTTGGTATCGTCCTACTAAGATTTTAGAAAACGGGGAAACTTGGGTAGATTCATCAGACACTAACTTCCGTCCATTGATTATGGCATGGTGGCCAGATGTTGACACACAAGTTAATTATTTAAACAGTATGTCTGAATATTTTGGATTAAATAAAAAATATTCAGCATCTGATTCACAAGCCAGTCTTAATGTAGCAGCGGAAGCTATTCAAGTTAAAATTGAACAAGAAATTGCTCGCCGTGGAAATACTGCTTGGTTACGTGAAGTGATTAGCTCATTTGTAACAACACAAGATAAATGGAACATCAATTCTGAAGATAAAGATACTGACCATTTGCAAGGTGGTGCACTTCTTTATGTGAATAGTGATTTAACAGAATGGGCTAATTCAGACTATCGTTTGCTTAACCGCGCACCGACTTATCAAACTGGTGAAACAAAATATCATAAAGCTGACCGTACAGGTGGTTATGATTTCTTGCTAGCCAATGACGTGGATAATTCAAATCCAGTCGTTCAAGCAGAACAATTGAACCAACTTTATTACCTTATGAACTGGGGTAAAATTGTCTTTGGTGATGCTGATGCAAACTTTGATGGTGTTCGTGTGGATGCTGTTGATAACGTTGATGCTGACCTTCTTCAACTTTATACAGATTTATTTGAAGCAGCTTATGGCGTTGATAAAACAGAAGCACAAGCTCTTGCTCATATTTCTATCCTAGAAGCTTGGAGCTACAACGACCCTGATTACAACCATGATACCAATGGTGCTGCGCTTGCGATTGATAATGGTCTTCGTATGGCATTCCTTGATGCTTTGACTCGTCCGTCAGGCAACCGTACAAGCTTGGAATCATTGATTCATAACGACCTTGGTTTGACAGACCGTACAACAGATAGTGCTTATGGTGACACCATGCCATCTTACGCTTTTGTTCGTGCACATGATAGTGAAGTTCAAGGAATTATCGCTTCAATCATCGCTGGTCAAATCAATCCTAAAACTGATGGTTATACATTCACACTTGAAGAATTGCAAAAAGCCTTTGAAATTTACAATGCTGATATGAACAGTGTTCATAAAAAATACACTCATTTCAACATTCCAGCAGCTTACGCACTTCTTTTGACAAATATGGAATCTGTTCCACGTATTTACTATGGTGACTTGTTCACTGATAATGGTCAATACATGGCAGTGAAATCTCCATACTATGATCAAATCACAGCATTGCTTAAATCACGTATCAAATATGCCGCTGGTGGACAAGCAATGAATGTCCAATACCCAGACGGAGCTGGTGCAGGTATTTTGACATCTGTTCGTTTTGGTAAAGGCATCATGACAGCTGACCAAAAAGCAACTGACGATTCTGTTTTGACATCTGGTATTGTGACAATTATTTCTAACAATCCAAATCTTAAATTGAATAGCTCTGATAAGATTGCAGTTCAAGTTGGTCTTGCTCACGCTGGTCAATATTACCGTCCATTGCTTTCACCAACAGAAAATGGTTTGCAAGTCTTCCTTAGTGATTCTGATACAACTATCACAAAATTAGTTGATGAAAATGGTTATATCTACTTCACAGGTGATGAAATCAAAGGTTTTGAAACTGTTGATATGAATGGTTTCCTTACTGTTTGGGTACCAGTTGGCGCAGCTGCTGACCAAGATATCCGTGTAGCAGCAAGCACAGATGCTAAAGAAGAAGGTAAATTAACTTACGAAACAAGTGCTGCACTTGATTCACAAGTTATCTTTGAAGGATTCTCAAACTTCCAAGACTTTGTTCAAGACCCTTCTCAATACACTAATAAAGTTATCGCAGAAAATGCTGATTTGTTTGCATCATGGGGTATCACATCATTTGAATTGGCACCACAATACGTGTCATCTACTGATGGAACATTCCTTGATTCAATTATCCAAAATGGTTATGCTTTCAGTGACCGTTATGACTTAGCAATGAGTAAAAATAATAAATACGGTTCTGCTGAAGACCTTAAAAATGCGATTAAAGCTCTTCACGCGCGTGGTATTCAAGTCATTGCTGACTGGGTTCCAGACCAAATTTACGCTCTTCCAGGAGAAGAAATTGTCACAGCAACTCGTGTCAATGACTATGGTGAAGAACGTGAAGGTGCGCAAATTAAAAACAAACCTTACGCTGCAAATACTAAGAGCAGCGGTGAAGATTACCAAGCTAAATATGGTGGTGAATTCTTAGAATACCTTCAAGAAAACTACCCAGAATTGTTTGAAAAAGTCATGATTTCAACTGGTAAGACAATTGACCCATCAACTAAGATTAAAGTTTGGAAAGCTGAATACTTCAACGGAACAAACATTCTTGGTAAAGGTTCAGATTATGTCTTGAATGATGCCGCAACAGGAACATACTTCACTGTGACTGAAAATGGTGCCTTCCTTCCAAAACAAATGACATCAGACACAGCGCAAACTGGTTTCTACTATGACGGTACTGGTATGACTTACTATTCAACAAGTGGTTACCAAGCTAAATCAGCCTTCATTCTTTACAATGGCAATCGTTATTACTTTGACGAAAATGGTCATATGGTAACAGGTATGCGTGAAATTGATGGTCAAACTTATTACTTCTTGCCAAATGGTATCGAACTTCGTAACGCTATTTATGAAGATGAAAATGGCAATCAATATTACTTTGGTAAATCAGGTAACCGTTATGCTGGTCATTACTATGCTTTTGAAACAACGTCAACAGTAGATGGTGTGACTACAACAACGACAAACTGGCGTTATTTCGATGAAAATGGTGTCATGGCGCGTGGTCTTGTTAAAATTGGCAATGATTACCAATATTATGATGAAAATGGTAATCAAATCAAAGGTCAATTGGTTACTGATAAAGACGGAAATACACGTTATTTCAAAGCTGATTCAGGTGCAATGGTAGCAGGTGAATTTGCCCTTGTTAACGGTGGTTGGTATTACTTTGACGAAAATGGTGTAGCTGTCAAAGGTGCTCAAACGATTAACGGACAACAACTTTACTTTGATAACAATGGTGTTCAAGCCAAAGGTATCTTTGTCACAAACGAAGATGGCACACGTAGTTACTATGACGCTAAATCAGGTGAAAAATTTGTTGGTGATTTCTTCACAACAGGTGACAATCACTGGTATTATGCTGATGAAAACGGCAACTTGGCAACTGGTTCACAAGTGATTCGTGGTCAAAAACTCTTCTTTGCTGAAGATGGCTTGCAAGCTAAAGGTATCTTTACAACAGATGCCGAAGGCAATCGTCATTTCTATGACCCAGATTCAGGTGACCTAGCTGTTAACACATTCATCGCTGACGGTGACAACTGGTACTACTTTGATAACAATGGTATGGTTGTGACAGGTGACCAAGTGATTAACGGTCAACAATTACACTTTGATGACAATGGTATTCAAACCAAAGGAGCATTTGTCACAGACGCTAATGGTAACAAACGTTACTATGATGCCCAAACAGGTGACATGGTCGTTAACCAAACACTTACCATTGACGGTGTTGAATACACATTTGGTACAGATGGAATTGCTACTGTAAATACACAAGACGCTGATTCTAATGCCGAAAGTGAAAGCACAGAAGCTACTCAAAATACAGTTGATGCTGCAAATGTTGCTGAATCTGCTGAAACAGAAGCTAGTTCTGCTGAATAAGCAACGTTTCATCCATAAACTTAACGGTTAACTATTTGTATTACGAAGTTAGTCTATCTATCCTACATACTTATAGAAAAGAAGCTGCTAAACCGATTAAACAAGGTTTAGTGGCTTTTTTGTGTCCTGTTTTTAGGTGAAATTGACCTCAAAAATAGATGAAAATTAGGAATTTAATTTTCGCAAAAATCTCTTGGATTCATTATTAGTTTGATATATCAATATATTCTTCTTGTAACATTTGGTTGTTAAAATGAAGTACAAAGTAATATTGTTTTCGGCTTTTTTCTTTTGAGAAAAATAAGCAATATATTACATATGTGCAACTTAGGGTTACAAAGGGGAAATATGAAAAAAACATTAGGTGAAACCTTCAAGATGATTAGGAAATCGAAGGGGTTATCGCAAAAAGAAATTGCTGAAGGGGTTATTTCTGTCTCTCAATTATCGAGATTTGAACGAGGGCTTAGTGATGTGACAGCAGATGTTCTTTATATCTGTTTGCAAAATATGAATGTGACGATGGATGAGTTTCAATGTGTTTATCATGACTTTGCACCAACTCAAAAGACGTTCTTTCAAGACGAGATTTCCAAAGCATATCTTGAACAAAACATTTTTAAGTTAGAAGATATTTTAGAAAATTGTGAAACATTAGAAAAATCTTTCCCTGACCGCAAACTGTATAAGTTGAATACGCTTGTTGTGAAGGCGATTTTAAGCCAATGCACCAATCAAGAAAGACTATCCAAAAAAGACATTCAATTTTTGATAGATTACCTTTTTTCAGTTGAGGAATGGGGACGATACGAACTCTGGCTATTTACCAATAGCGCCTCTATTATGACTATCAGTTTGTTAGAAACTTTCGCAAGCGAAATGGTCAAACGAACCCAGTTTTATCAAGACATTCCTGAAAATCGAAAACTTATGATTCAAATGTTACTGAGTGTCATTAGTATTTGCATTGATAACGAACACTTTTCAGCAGCATTCAAGTTGTTAAATTACGCTGATAAATTCAAAAAAACAGAAATGGATTTGTTCGAGAGTAATGTGATTAAGTATTGCAAAGGGTATTATCTATTTAAAATGGGCAATCCAGATGGCTTAGAGACCATGAAAAAATGTGCAGACATCATGCTTTTTTTGGACTGTTACAATATCGCGCAGCAAATGCTAGATAAAATTGCAAAGCTAAAAACTGACTAAGCATATATGAAAAAAATAAAACCAATTTTTAAATCTTGATTACACTTTAAGTGTAGTCTTTTTGTTTATGAGCTATTTAGGAGGGGAAAATATGGAAAAAAAGGTTCATTATAAGCTACACAAAGTGAAAAAGCAATGGGTAACGATTGCCGTTACTAGCTTAGCTTTGGTAGGATTGGGAGTCAGTTTACCAATTCAATCGGTTTCTGCTGACACTACGGATACCACAACGGTAGTTTCTAATGATTCAGGAGCGGTAGATACAGATAGTGATAGTAGTACATCGCAATCACAAGATACTGTAGCCACCGCTGAACAATCAGATACATCTCTTGTATCTGCTAACAATACAAATTCTAATGATTCAACTGTTTCAACAGATGAGTCACAAACTGTTACTGATAGTGATGTTTTGACTGATGACGCTGACCAACAGACTACTACGAGCGCAGCAGACCAAACAACTCAAACGACATCAGCAGATACGGCTGTTACAATAAGTGATATTGTAACAAACAGTCAAGCAGCAACTAATTCTGCTGATACATCAACGGATACAGCAGATACAACGGCGACAGTAACCGCTGATTTAGCAGGGGAAGTTAGTCGCTCAGCTGTTACGGAAACAGGAGAAGATGCCAATCAATTGAGTTTGGATAACATTCAAGAAATCGATGGCAAATACTACTATATCGACGAAAATGGTGATGTTAAGAAAAATTTTGCTATTACTGTTGATGGTCAATTGCTCTATTTTGATGCAGAAACAGGTGCTCTGACATCAACATCGACCTACTCATTTTCGGAAGGGCTAACGAATTTAGTTGATAATTTCACTATTAACAATCAAACTTATGATTCAACGGACGATAGTTTTGAATTGATTGATGGGTATTTGACAGCTAATACTTGGTATCGTCCGACTAAGATTCTAGAAAATGGTGAGACTTGGGTTGATTCGACAGAAACTGATTTTCGTCCATTGTTAATGGCTTGGTGGCCAGATGTCGATACGCAAATCGATTATCTGAATTATATGTCTGACTATTTTGATTTGGGGACAACCTATTCAGCAGACGATTCGCAAGCCAGCCTAAATTTGGCAGCAGAAGCTGTTCAGGTAAAAATCGAACAAGAAATCACACGTCAAGAAAACACTGCTTGGTTGCGTGAGATTATCAGTTCATTTGTGACGACACAAGACAAATGGAATATCAATACTGAAAATGAGGGAACTGACCATTTGCAAGGTGGAGCGCTTTTATATGTTAATAGTGATTTGACACCATGGGCTAATTCAGATTATCGCTTGCTTAACCGCACACCAACTTATCAAACAGGTGAGACAAATTATTACAAAGCCGACCGCACGGGTGGTTATGAATTTCTCCTTGCCAATGACGTGGATAATTCAAACCCTGTCGTTCAAGCAGAGCAATTGAATCAGCTTTACTACCTCATGAATTGGGGAAGTATTGTCTTTGGTGATGACGATGCCAACTTTGACGGTGTTCGTGTGGATGCTGTTGATAATGTGAATGCTGACCTTCTTCAAATTTACACTAATTTGTTTGAAGCGGCTTACGGTGTTAATGAGTCAGAAGCGCAGGCTCTTGCTCATATTTCTATCTTGGAAGCTTGGAGTTACAATGACCCAGACTATAACCGTGATACGAATGGTGCAGCGTTAGCAATTGATAACGGACTTCGTTTGTCATTCCTTTATTCATTGACACGTCCAACAGATGAGCGTTCTGGTTTGGAACCACTCATCACATCAGAAATTGGCTTGACTGACCGTAGCGAAGATAGTGCTTACGGCGATACCATGCCATCTTACGTCTTTGTTCGAGCGCACGATAGCGAAGTGCAAACCATCATCGCATCAATTATCGCTGAACAAATTAATCCTGAAACAGATGGTTACACATTCACTTTAGATGAATTGAACCAAGCCTTTGAAATCTATAACGCTGATATGAATAGCATTAATAAGGAATACACACACTACAATATTCCTGCGGCTTATTCACTTCTTTTGACTAATATGGAATCTGTGCCACGCGTTTACTACGGTGACCTTTATACGGATAATGGTCAATACATGGCAACAAAATCACCATATTATGACCAAATCACGACCTTGTTACAAGCACGGATTAGATATGCTGCTGGTGGGCAATCAATGGCGGTTACTTATTACACGCCAGCTTCAACCATGTCAACTGATAATGCGGATTCCGTTTTGAATGAAACAGGTGTTCTGACCTCTGTTCGCTATGGTTATGGTATTATGACAGCTGACCAAGCAGCGACAGATGATTCTGTTTTGACATCTGGTATTGTGACGATTATTTCTAACAATCCAAATCTTCAATTGGACGATTCTGAAGTGATTGCTGTGCAAGTTGGTGTTGCCCATGCTGGTCAATACTATCGCCCATTGCTTTACCCAACTGCTGACGGTTTGCAATCTTATCTCAACGATTCTGATACTGACATCACGAAACTCGTTGATGACAATGGTTACATTTACTTCACAGCAGATGAAATCAAAGGTTATGAAACCGTTGATATGAATGGTTACCTTTCTGTTTGGGTGCCAGTTGGGGCAGATGAAACTCAAGACATTCGTGTATCAGCTGACACATCAGCTTATGCAGAAGGTGAATTGACTTATCAAGCAACCGCTGCGCTTGATTCTCAAGTCATCTATGAAGGCTTCTCAAACTTCCAAGATTTTGTTACAAGCGATTCAGAATACACGAATAAGCTTATTGCTGAAAATGTTGACCTCTTTGCGTCATGGGGTATTACTTCATTTGAAATGGCACCACAATACGTGTCAACTGATGATGGGACATTCCTTGATTCAATCATTCAAAACGGCTATGCCTTTGATGACCGCTATGACCTAGCAATGAGCCAAAACAATAAATACGGTTCATCAGAAGATTTACGAAATGCGATTAAGGCACTTCATGCGGCAGGGATTCAAGTCATTGCTGACTGGGTTCCAGACCAAATTTACTCACTTCCAGGTGAAGAAGTTGTCACAGCAACTCGTGTGAATGATTATGGTGAAGAAACAGAAGGTGCCTACATTAACAACACTCTTTATGTTGCTAATAGCAAGAGTAGCGGTGAGGATTATCAAGCACAATACGGTGGTGAATTCTTAGATTATCTTCAAGAAACCTATCCAGAAATGTTTGAAGTAGCAATGATTTCAACTGGCGAACCAATTGCCCCGTCAACTAAGGTTAAGACTTGGAAAGCTGAGTACTTTAACGGTACCAACATTCTTGGTAAAGGTGCAAGTTATGTTCTAAGCGATGCGGCAACTGGTACTTATTTCACTGTGACTGAAAATGGCACTTTCCTTCCAAAACAAATGACATCAGATTCAGCTATCACAGGATTCTATTATGACGGTACTGGTATGAGTTACTTCTCAACGAGTGGTTATCGTGCGAAAGCTTCATTTATCGTTTACAACGGTTACTATTATTACTTTGATGACAATGGCTATATGGTGACTGGAACAGTTGAGTTAAATGGTAAGACCTATTACTTCCTGCCAAATGGTATCCAGCTGCGCGACGCGATTTACGAAGATGAAAACGGCAATCAATATTACTTTGGACCGCTTGGTAATCAATATCTCAATAACTATTATTCATTTGAAGTCAAAGAAGTTGTGGATGGTGTGACAACAACCGTCACAAAATGGCGTCATTTCGATGAAAATGGTGTCATGGCGCGTGGTCTTGTTGAAATTGACGGTGTTTATCAATATTACGACGCCAACGGCTATCAAGTCAAAGGCGAATTGATTACAGACGCAGACGGCAACATTCGTTACTTCAAAGAAGATTCAGGTGAAATGGTCGTATCTGATTTTGTGAAAATCGGTGACAATGACTGGTACTATTTCGATAAAAATGGTATTGCTGTTACAGGTGCCCAAACTATTGCTGGACAAAATCTCTACTTTGACGAAAACGGTGTTCAAGCTAAAGGCGTCTTTGTAGAAAATACAGATGGCACACGTAGTTATTATGACGCTGATTCAGGTGAAAAGATCGTTGCTGATTTCTTCACAACAGGTGATAACGACTGGTATTATGCAGACGAAAACGGAAACCTAGTTACAGGTTCTCAAATCATCAACGGACAAAACCTTTATTTTGCTGCGAACGGACTACAAGCCAAAGGTGTCTTTGTCACAGATACAGCAGGAAATCTCCATTATTATGATGCCAACTCAGGCGAGCTTGCGGTCAATACATTCATCGGTGATGGTGATGATTGGTACTATTTCGACGAGACTGGTGTTGCCGTGACGGGAGCTCAAGTTATTAATGGACAGCAGCTTTACTTCGCAGATAATGGCGTTCAAGTCAAAGGTGAAATTGTCACGGATGACAACGGTAATAAATACTATTATGACGCCGATTCAGGTGAAATGGTAGTCAATACATTTGTTGAAATTGACGGTGTCTGGTATTACTTTGGTGCAGACGGCATTGCTGTAACAGGCGCCCAAGTCATCGACGGACAAAATCTCTATTTCAACGCAGATGGCTCACAAGTGAAAGGTGACGTCGTTAGAATCAACGGTTTACGTTATTACTATGACGCTAATTCTGGTGAACAAGTGCGTAACCAATGGGTAACCTTGCCAGACGGCACAGTCGTGTTCTTCAATGCGCGTGGTTACACATGGGGATGATAAATTTATGAATAGTTCCTTAAAAATAGTCCATTTTTCAATGGGTTGCAAAACTGGTTAATCTGGTGGTTGTGACATATTTTTAGACACTATGTATACAAAAAAGCCACCACAATCAACCATAAAAGGTATGGTTTGGTGGCTTTTGCTTTTTTAGGAGGATTTGATATGTTTAATAGAAAGTCTAAGGAAACATTTTACATTCGGAAATTGACCATCGGTGTGGTTTCGGTAGCTGTTGCAGGTTTATTAGTTGCAAATACTCAACAAGTCCGTGCTGATGAGGTAACAACTGACACGATAGAGCAAGTAGCAGCTGACAGTCAACTGACAGAAGCTGATTTAGCACAAGCTCAAGCTGACCAAGAACAAGCTATCACAGAAGCGCAAGCAGCAGGTGTTGAGGTAACTGCAGAAGATACGGTGACCACATCTGATTTATCAGAAGCCGTTACCAATACCGTTGCTGATACCGAAGCTATCCAAGCCGCTACCGCTCAGCAAGAGCAAACTAACGCAGACTACGCTGCTGCCATGGAAAGCTATAATCAAGAAGTAGCTGACAATCAAGCCGCTTATGAAGCAGCCGTAGCTGATTATGAAGCCAAAACAACCGAAGATGGTTACCTCAGTGAAGCAGCTGGGCAATCACTCATCTTTGAAGCAGGTACAGAACCTAATACCGTGGCAGAAGTTGATAATAATGCGACTCCTGTCGACCAAGCCACAGCACTAGATTGGGTGGAAACCAACGCTGTTGAAGACAAAGACATCATTGCAACTGATATTATCAGCAATCCTGATTACATCAGTAGTGGCAGTTATTATTTCATACAACAAGGAATCCCTACAGTAGTAACTTACAATAACCTTGAAAATACTTACTTTAACACGACGAAAGTTGAGAGTGTGGCATACACCTACACTTTGGAAAGTCCAGAATCTGGCGACCAAGTTTTGGTGAAATTTTTCAACGACCCAACGCTTACCATTGACGTCATCAGTTTAAACCAGACCACACAGATTGGCATGGATGTGCAATTTTTCGATGAAAACGGCGAAGTCATTGACGTCTCTGGTGCTCTGCTCTCATTTGCTTCGCTGAATTCAGGAGCTATGTACGATGACGAAAGTGGTACATATGTCTTAAATTCTGATGAATACGTGACGAATTTTGATGGCGATTATATCACCATTAACGGCTCTTCCGTAAGTTATTCTGCAGAAGAAAATAAAGCTTATGCCGCTACTAGTAATGAATCCCTTGAACAAGGTAGCCGTTTTGAGCAGTATCAGTGGGATGGAACAGAGTTATCATGGTATGGTGCCATTGTTGGTGTAGTAGGAGATGATGGAGAGATTCACTTTTCATTCGGCTCTAACAATCGTTCAACACAATGGTTTGCGTTTAATTCAAGCGTAATGGCGTACAGCGTTCCCGTTTTGGAAACGGTAGAAGAACCTACTTTGCAAGTTGTTAGCATTGCTTATACTCCATATCGTTACCAAGCGCCAGCTATTTCTCTAGATGACTTTATCACACCAGATGAAGATTTGCTTGACCCTGTGGAAGTAATGTTAAATCCTATTGCTTCTGACGAAGTCGACTCTGGAAATACAGTTATCGTTCCAAGAGTTCCAATAAATGCTACTGACCAAGTTAGCTCTGTTACGATTTCTGATGCCTATATCGCTGATACATTGCCAAAAACTGGGGCAGAAAAGCAATCTATCTTTGCTATCCTTCTTGGAATATTGTTAATGGTATCAGGTCTCCTTGGTATCCGAAAAAAGAGTTAAATTTTCTGGGCTAACTGTCTAAAAAATTTGTGCGAAAAGTCCATTGTTATAATGCAAACGTTTGCTATAATCTAAGTAAGATTATTTACGGAGACTGTAATATGACAAAGACGGAACATTTTTTTAGAGATGCGATGAAGATTGCGATTCCTGTAGCTTTGCAGGCAATGCTGCAATCTTCTTTTTCAATGATAGACCAACTAATGGTCGGACAACTCGGTAAGACAGCCATTGCAGCGGTAGAAGTAGGCGGTAAACCTGAATTTGTCTTTGCTTTTGTCAGCGGAGCTATTGCCACCGTTACGGGAATCATGGTTTCTCAATATATGGGAAAAAATGACCAGAAAAAGATTAACACCAGTATGTCTGTCAATCTTTTGGTGATGATGATTTTGGCGCTTTTAACGATGAGTATCTGCCTTTTCTCACCACGCATGATTTCAGGGATATTTACTAAAGATATAATGGTTATCAATCATGCCTCAGATTACATCAAAATCTTGGCACTGGTCTATCCTTTATCTGGCATTTCGTCAATCTTGGCGGTACAGATGAGATGTCATAATCACGCTGAATACCCGCTTTACATCAGCGCCGTGGCAGCAATCGTTAATACTGCATTGAATTACCTTTTGATTTTTGGGAATTTTGGTTTTACACCAATGGGCGTCCAAGGAGCAGCGATAGCCAGTTTACTCTCTCAAGTAGTCAATCTTGGGTTGATGATTCATTTTTACCGTAAAATCTGTCATTTCACAGTTGATTTGCATATGGAGACTCCAGAACTAAAACAATATGCTGTCATGCTTTTGCCGATTGTGATTAATGAATTGCTTTGGACAATGGGACAAAATGTGAATACCTACATTTATGGACACATGGGAACAAGTGAGTTGGCAGGAATGTCATTGACAGGACCGATTCAAGGGTTGTTTATCGGAGCGCTATCTGGTCTTTCACAAGCTGCAGGTATCCTTATCGGACGTCGCCTTGGAAAACGAGATTATGATAAAGCTTATAATGAATCAAAACAGCTCTGTTTCTATGGATTTGTAGGTTCTTTGATATTGTCAGTTATTCTTATTGCCACCAAAGGCTTATATATCGGACTTTACAACGTGGGAACAGATGTCAGCCAAGTTGGCTCACAATTACTGATTGCTTTTGCTACTCTCGCCCCAATTAAAGTGCAAAACATGATTTTAGGTGGTGGCATTATCCGAAGTGGCGGCAGAACCAAATACATCATGATTATCGACATTCTAGGCACTTGGCTTATCGGCGTTCCCCTCGGACTCCTCACAGGACTCGCCCTCAAACTCCCAATCGTTTGGGTCTACTTCATCCTATCCCAAGAAGAACTCTTCCGCCTAATCATCTCCATCCACATGTTCCGCAGCAAAAAATGGATGAACACCATAAGGTGAGGAAAAAAGCCGCCATTACTAGAATGGTGGCTTTTTAAGTATGATATAATATACATACTAAATCTGTACAAATAATGTAGCTTTTTGAAGAGTAATAAGGAGATAAGCTATGACTAAAGAAAATATCGAACTATTAGCACGACCTATTTTGCATCAAACTATTTTTGGAGTTGCTCCAAGAGAAATTATGGGAGAGTCTCGATTCAGAAAGATTAAGAAACAGGTTCAACTTGAAGCAAATCACCATTGCATGATTTGTGATAGATATGTTCCTCATAAAGCAGGTGATTGGATTTGTACTCATGAAGTATATCATGTTGACAAAGAGAAAAAATGTTATACATTGGAAAAATTTATTGGCATTTGTAAGGAATGTCATGATTATATTCATATGGGAAGACTGAGAATCCTACGTAAAAATACTATCATTTCAGATGATGACTATAATAAAGTCATCGAAAAAGGGGAGAGTCTTTTAAAAACA
>CAVAFU010000031.1:0-90014 GCA_963588325.1 Oribacterium sp. | reverse complement strand
TTAGCTTCTCTTGCTGTACTGCTTAAAATAAGTTTTTTTCAACATCATCACGGATGTATTGCCACTCTTGTTGAGCTCTTGTGATTTTACGCTTGTAATCTTTTAGCCCCTGTTCATAACGTTGAATTAGGTAGGCTTGTCTAACTGCTGGTAGTTTTGGTACTTCAATACTAATGATTTTTTGCGTATTCAAATTCATAACATTTTTACCAGTATCTGTCTCGTCAAGTAAAGCTTGTCCAAGTTTAGATTCAAGAAATAATTTGACGTATTTTCCTGAAATATCACCACTAGGTCGTAAAACAGTGATATTAGCCGAGGCAATAACTGGAACATCTTGCTCCGTAAAGACAGCAATTTTTTTAACCGTGCCCTTTGAAGCAATCAACACATCTTCTTCTTGCAATAAATAACGTGATACGCTCTTTTCTTCTGCTTCAATTTTTTTCAGATGCTCGTAATCAATTCCAGTCTCATTGATATCACTCAAATTAATCACAGAAACATTGCCTGTATCTCCTAATTTTGAAACAGCTTTACCTTTAAAATGTTCTGTAACTTCTCTTAAAGGAACTTTAGCAACTCTATTTGTTTTATAATTTTCTACAAGTTCATTCATAGCTATCTCCTTTATGTTTAGTATTATAATACTAAAATCGTTTTTTGGCAAGTTTTTATAAACTTAAAACCTGAAAAATAAAGAAGCTGAGCACTTTAGTCTCAACCTCTCTCTTATTATTTCGAAATACAATTTGCAAAATCAAGCTGATAATCACAAACGCTAGCCACTAATTCTTTATCATGGGTGATAACAAGGACGATTTTTCCTGCTTCTTTCAACTCACGCAATAATTTTCCAACAGCTAGCATATGCTCATAGTCAAGCCCACTTGTCGGTTCATCAAAAATGAAAATATCTTTTTCAGATAATAGAGCGTTTCCGATTAACACACGTTGTTGTTCGCCGCCAGATAAAGATAACGGATGACGTTGCAATAATGGTTGTAAATCTAGACTTTCAGCAATAGCTTGATAAGCATTTGTCTGCTGATTACCTAGTAGTAACTCTTTTTGAACGCTATCTGAGAACAATTGAAGTGAGATTTCTTGCATCACATAAGCTGTTTTCTTTAGGCGTGCTGGCTCTGAAAGATTCTGACCTGCAATTGAGATAGTGCCGTTTGATTTTGTCAAACCAGAAAGCAATTTTGCAAAGCTTGACTTGCCAGTACCATTAGATCCCAAGATTGCTGTTATCTTTCCTGCTGGAAATGCTAAGTTTATAATATTTCCTATTGAATTTTTTCCAGCCATTAGCGTGACATCTTGAATTTGAAGGCAATTTTCTCCCGATAATTCTGGGAGTTTTTGACTCGAAAAAGTCACATTTTCACCACTACGTAACCCCAACTGATGATGATCCTCTTCATCTAATTGTAACCAATCATGACGTGTCCAACGATGACGAATCTCACCATTTTCAAAATACAGATAGGCATCTCCTAACTCTTTCAAAAAATCAAGGCGATGCTCTGCAATAACAATGGTAACCCCAAGCTCTTTTAAAACTTTAAGGTGTTCCTTTAATCTCTCGACACTTCTTTGGTCTAAATTGGCACTTGGCTCATCCAATACTAAAAGGCTTGGATTTTGCATATTGGCTGTTGCAATGGCGACTCGCTGCTGTTCACCGCCAGAAGCCTTTGATAAATCGTGATGCAACAATTGTGATAAATTAAAAAGTTCAGTAGTTTGTTCTAAACGTTTTTGAATAGTTTCTTGAGCGATACCTTGATTTTCACAAGGAAAAACCAGCTCATGTTCGACATTACGATGAAAAAATTGTGTTGCAGGATTTTGAAATACCGAAGCAATTTTCTGTGACATTTCTTCAACAGAATGTTGTCCAGGTCGCATCCCAGCAACTTGAATTTCACCGTTTAATTTTCCTTGATAGTATTCAGGTACTAAGCCATTTAACAAGCGCGCAAAGGTTGTTTTACCACTGCCACTCTTACCACAAAGAACTAAACATTCTCCCTTATCAACTTGTAAATGGTCAATTTTTAAACTTGTTTGTTCACCACCCAGGTAAGTAAAATTGAGATTTTTAACTGAAATCATCATTTTCCTCCCATCATTAGAGATGCGATAAAGAGAAGCATGAAACCATAACTCACATAATCAGCTAAGCCAAATTGATAGTTTACATAAGAAGTTTTCTTCTCCTTGCTAGCCACTCCTTTGGTCATACTAGCTATTGTTAAATCTTGAGCTGTACGGGTAGCATTCATCAATAATGGAACTAAAATATATTCAAAATAAGTCAGCGGATGACGGATAATCATCCAGTTATTTGTAAAAATTCCTCTGACTTTTAAGCTACTGCAAATCATTCGGTAGTGTCTCTTTATTGTCGGTAAAAATCGCATCATCACAGCGATAGCAATTAAAAGTCCTTCTGGTACATGCCAATTTCGCATTGTTGCAATAAATTCATGAACAGAGCTTTTTAAAATACTTCCTCCAATCATAAAACAAGGCAATAACCTACGACCACCGACCAAAAACAAAGCAATATAAGAGTTGATGTAACTTGGTGAGAGTAAATAATCTTCCAAAATAATGATAATCAAATATGGTGTGACATAATGCAAAGCACGTTTTCGATCACCTTCTAAAACGAAAAGTACTCCAAGACTAAGCATTAAAAAGCATTCATGACCATCAGAAATGTGTAAAAGTAATAAAATATTGGTAAAAAAGAGCAAAATAATTTTAGTACGAACATCGATGGTTAGCTTATTCATTAATTCACCATACCAGCTTTGTTAAAATGTTTCTTAAGCATGTATTGTCCGAAAAGACCACCAATTACAGCCCCGACAATAATTGTCAAAGCAAGCCAAGAAACATTTGCGAAGTCAAAATTAACCATAACGTCATTAATGTAACTTGTATCTTTTCCAAGTTCAACTAAATGGTCAATGTAAGCATCTCGGATAACCCACATCATAATAATCGGACTTAGATTTCCAAATGAAAAGACGATATACGAAATCAAATTATACAATTTATTTTCGTATTTACCAACTTTTGCAATAACATCTGCTAGGACTCCACAAAGTAAATTTGGTACGAATGACAAAGCAAAATGCCCTGACATAAAGAAGAATACTGAAACAACCGCAGACATTAGTGTTAAACAACCAAATTTTTTAGTTTTAGCAATCAAAAGCATGTAAATTGTTCCTGCTAATAAGGCGATAAATGCTGGCGCATATTTCATGTTTGGTGTATAGGCAACAAAAACCGATACCAATGTTCCTAAACATAGAAAAACAAAATAAAGTGCTGTGTAAATTCCTGTTGTAATAATATCTTTAATCTTCAAAATAACTCCAATCCTTTATAACCTATTCTTTTAAGAAGAATAGGCTGTTAAAATTAATATTAAAATACTAAAACGTGTTTTCCTTATACTTGTGTTAACGTTTTATTCTCAACTTTATAAATAACATCGCTTGCTGCAACCGTGCTTAAACGATGCGAAATAAGAAAGACATAGCCTTTGCAATGCTTACGAACCACTTGTAAAAAGGCAGCCTCATTAAGCGAATCCAGATTACTTGTTGGTTCATCAAAAATATAGCAGTCAGCTTCTTTAAGCAATGCTCGAGTCAATTCCAAACGTTGCAATTCCCCAGCAGAAAATACTGTCTGTTCACTATTTAAAAGCGTATCTAAACCGTTTTTCGTTGACAAAATTTTATCTTTAATACGGCATTTAGCTGCGGCTTCTAAAATCATGTCATCTGTAATATCTGGATTGCCAAGTGTTAAATTCTCACGAATTGTCTGGCTAAACACTTGAGGAATTTGTGGAATATAGGCAATGTGGCTTTGAATATCACGCGCTGATAGGTCAGATAACGGGTGTTGATTAACCAAAATTTGCCCCTTAGTATTATCATACCATCTCATAACAAGCTTCATCAGTGTTGATTTTCCCGAACCAGATTGTCCAACTAAACCAATGATTTTATGGTTTTCAAAGGCAACAGAAAGATGCTTGAAAATATCTTGTTCGCGATTATCATAAGTAAATGACACATCTTCTAAAACAATACTATCTATTGTTTCATCAAATGCTTGCCCTGATTTGTCGAATTCTTTTTCATCCAACAATTCAAACACTTGTCGTGCCGCTGTCATCGCACGTTTAAAACCAAGTGGTAAACGACTCAATTCCAAGTACGGTGCAAATGATGTTGAGAAAACAACGATAACTGTAACTGCTGAAACCAAAGTGATTTGCCCTGCTTCTGCTTGTGACAATGATAAAATAGCCACTCCCATAATCGCTAAACCAATCACTAAAAATGACAAACTTGATTGTAAATGCTGTGCTTGAGCAACTTCTTTTTCACGCGCATTAACAGATTCACTTTCTTGATTTAATTGCTTCAAAGCAGGCTCAATTCGACCAAATTGTAGCAATTCTTTCATACCATGTAGGTTATCTGAAAAATGTGACATGTAAGTTTTACGTGTCTGTGATTGTTTTTGCAATAAAGGTTGCAAATGTTTAGCTTGAGCACGTGGTAGAAAAATAGCCAAAAATGCATAAACGACTAAACTAACTACTGCAATCAAAGGAGAAACTGACCAATAATAAACAGCTAAAATAATGGTTACTAGAGTTGCTGTCATCACAGGCGGAAGAGTGTGTGCAAAGAAAACTTCCATTGCTTCAATATCTTCCCCAATCATTTTTAGCATGTTCCCACTATCTTGCTTATCAAGTTTTGTTGGTGCTAAGCGGCGTAGCTTCGCAAAAACCATACATCTAAAATCATAGAGCGTTTTAAACGCAACGTAATGTCCAAAAAAGTGCTCCATGTAGCGAAGAATTCCACGTAATAAACCTAAAGCAAATAACAGAAAAACAAAAGCAACAGCTGGCGTTTGCCCGTCCAAAGCTTGCCAAGCCAAACGAATCACCAAGCTAGGAATTAAAATAGTCATTAAAAATCCTAATACGGCGCCACCGACAGCTAAAACGTATTGTAACCACAATCCTTTAACTAAATGGGCAAGGCGTTTCACAATGGTTTTCGTTGATAATGGATTATTAGACATGTAAAATCGCCTCCATTTCTTCTTGTGTTGCTACTAACGTCTTGAATTCTTCGTTAGACGCCAAGAGCTCTTCTGGTTGACCAAGTGAAATTGTCTGTTTACTATCGATGAACAGAACTTGATCAGCTTGTAAAACTTGTTTCATTTTATGTGAAATAAACAAAACAATAGCATTTTTAGCAGTCAATTTGATGTAGTCATAAAGTAATTGTTCATTTTCGCTATCAATACTTGATGTCATCTCATCAAAAATGTAAACAGGACGTTCAGCAAGCAAAGCACGTGCACAAATAATTTGTTGACGTTGACCAGGTGATAAAAGCTTCCCGTTTTCACCAACCACTGTTTGCAAGCCATCTGGTAAATCCTGTAAGAAAGACATGAGATGATTGCGATTCAACCAATTAACCAATTGTGCTTGACTCATATCTGTTGCTAAAGCAAGGTTGTCATAAATTGTTCCATTAAAAAGATAAGAATCTGGTGATACATACATAACATTTTCTTTGACAGAATCCAAGCTAACATTTGCCAAATCTTGATGATTAAAGAAAATATTTCCAGCTGTAACATTCAACTGTTTTTGTAAAAGTTTGGCAATTGTTGTCTTACCACGTCCACTTTCTCCAGCAACAGCAAAAACTTTTCCTTTAGGAATCGTAAATGACAAGTCAGACCAAATCTTAGTATTGTCATACGAAAATTCTACATGCTCAAATTTAACTTCATCAATAGTGCTTGACAAAGTTTCTTTAGCTTTTTGCGAATCATCCACTACTACACTGTCTAAGAAAGTATAAATACGTTCAGCCATCTTAGTATTCATCATTACCAAGTGCATCCCATACCCCATTTCACGAATAGGAGCAAAGAATTCTGTTGCAATTAGCACAAAAAAGATGAGACTAAAAAGTGATAAGTGACCATGTGCCAAAGAAACTGCTGCTGCAAATCCTGAAACACCTACACCAATATACATGACGCCATCCATATAACCAACTGATTGTAATTGGAATTTCAACAATTCCATCGTTGATTGACGAAACTCTTCGGCTTTTTCAACGAAAGTCTTTTCATAACGCTCATCCGCATCATAAGTGTAAAGAGTATTCATCCCTTTTAAATCATCCATGAACAAATTACCAACATCCATATAAGTTGCCCAATAATGATTCATGATTTTTCTTGAGCGTTTTTGCATCAAGACAATAGAAACGGGAATAAATGGCAAACTTACTAAAAAAATCACCCCACCAATAGGATAGATAAAAGCTACTAGCAACAAAACAGTTGCACAATTAAAGTAAGCTCGCAAAGAAATTGTTAGATAGTGGTTAAAATAAGTGTCCAAGGTATCAATCCCTTGCGATGCCACATTCATAACATCCGCAACCGAAAAATCCTTATCATCAAATTCCCCACCATGATTTTGGAAAGCTTCAAAGAAAGCTCTTTTTAAACGATTACGAGCATATTGTGAAGCTGTTCCTTGATATTTTTTTGCCAGTAATGACACACCAAAACCAATGGCACTAAGCAACAATAACTGGCAAAGAAGGGTAACGAGTGAGATTTCCTCACCTTTATATAGATACTCCACATTTTTTGCAATAAGAAAAAATGAGAGAATGCGCATTAAAAATTGTATCCACGACAAAACTGCCGCGGTATAAAGATCACGGCTATGCGGACCAATTTCTGATTTTAAACGTTTTAATAAAATCTTCCGTCGTTCCCGCGATATCCGCTGTTGATTCTCAGCCATGACAGCTCCTTTCTGATTAAATAGAGCTATTAGGTCAGTAAGAATAAGAGGACAATTTACTGACGTTTTGTCGTCTAATTTCAAACATGCCCTCAGCTCATGATATATGATTTTTAATCATATATTCGTCATTATACCATAAAAACGCCCTGTTTTTAATAAATTATTCACAACTTTTGTAAAGAAAAAACAGGCTTTCGCCTGTTTAGTATTAGTCTACTGATTTTAATGCTTCTAGCATATCAACCGTTTTAAGGATATGATTAACAAGCCAGCCAAGCAGTAATAAAATACCAACGATAACAACAATAGGAATAACATAAATTTCCCATCCGACAGTTGTGCCAAACATAATACTGTCTGAACCAATCATGCTCATAATCACTTGATGGAGATATTTACCACCAATCAAACCGACAATGATACCAATCAATGACAAGCTAATGGTTTCACGGTAGATATACATTGTTACTTCTTTATCGTAGAATCCTAGAACTTTAATCGTTGATAATTCACGAATACGTTCGGCAACATTGATATTAGTCAAATTGTAAAGAATAACAACTGCAAGCAGAACGGACACAACAATCAAAATAGTCATAGCGCCATTCAAAGAGGCTACAACGGATTTAACCGTTTTAACAAGAGATGAATTTTGGCTCACTGCCGAAACGCCATCCATAGCTAACAATTTCGTTGACAATTTTTCAATATTGCTGCTAGTATTATTTTTTAGATTAACAAGATAGGCATTATCACTCGCACTTTCGCCCAAAATTTTCTCATAAGCTTTTTGTGACATAAAAAGATAATGACCAACGTTCATCTCTGCCACCGCAGAAACTTTAACCGTACGTTTCTTACCATTACTATCTTTCAAAGTGAAACTATCTCCTGCTTTGACATGATAAAACGACGCTAATTTTTCTGATATGATAACACCATCATCAGATAAGGTTAGATTTTTACCCGTTGAAGCATCTTTCAAATGAATAAAATCACCAAAATCATCACTGTCACTTACCATGATAGACACCGTTTGTTTATCTGTTAAACCTGAAATCGTTTCTGATAAACTAGTAAAGTAAATACTTTGGTATTGCGATACTTTATCAGATTCCATAAAATCTTTAACTTCTTGGTTATCGCTGCTGCTATTATCATTTTTAACCACAATCATGTCATATGGCATCAGATTCGTGAATTGATTTTCAATAATATTACCAAGTGATGAGCGAATGCCTAAACCTGCAAAAAGTAGGGCGACTGAACCCGCAACACCAAAAATAGTCATCAACATTCGTTGCTTGTAACGGAAGATATTACGAGCTGTAACTTTATGCGTGAATGATAAACGACGCCAGATAAACCCAATACGCTCCAAGAAAATCTTAGACCCTTTAACTGGTGGTTTAGGTAATAATAGCTGCGCTGGCTTCTCGCTTAATTCATTTCTAGCAATAATAAAGGCAGGTAAAACAGCACTAATTAATGCCAAAACAAGAGCAATTGCTGTGTATGACCAGTAGAAATAAAAATGTGTCTCACCAAATGTCGTATCACTCGTGACAATTTGAGCAATAATACGTGACAATAGGTAATGACCAGCAAATATACCAAGGATTGTCCCAATCATACTAGCCACAAAACCATAAATGACAAATTTCTTAATAACATCAGAATTACTATAACCAAGTGCTTTTAGAATTCCTGAATTTGTCCGTTCTTCATCAACAAAACGTGTCATCGTTGTGAAGGTCACAAGAGCGGCAACCACGTAAAGCACAACAGGGAAGATATTTCCAATACTGCTAATGCTTGACGTACTTGATTCGTAAGTTTGATATCCTTCGCCACCTGGAATAGTTGAACGAGTGTACGATGTGTAAGTTGGCTCAGACATTGCATCGATTTTATCTTGAGCTTCTTTAATCTGACTTTCACTCTCTGTGATTTCAGCTTGCGCTTGGTCAATGGAACTTTGAACAGCAGCCTGTTGCTCACTTGATAGACTAGACAAAGCAGATTCTTGCGCAGCTAATTGTGCTTTAGCACTATCAACTTTTTCTTGATTGGCATCAACTTCAGCCTGTGCTTCTGATTTTAGACTAGCCAGACGAGCACTTGCATTGTCAGAAAGCAAATCATCTAGAGCATCTTCTTTGTCAGCAATTTTTTCTTTATAAGCTTCTGAAAATGGATTTAATTGTTTCAAATCGCTGTAACGAATGCGCGCAATGTTGTAAACATCGCTATCAAATGCTGATTCTGTTACAACAGCATAGTGAGATAATGAACCATCTCCAGCTGTCGAAGTTCCCAAGCTTGTCGTTGATAAAATCTCAGATGAATTCACAAAACCAACCACTTTATAGCTTGTTTCCTTCAAAATCCCATCATCTGATTGTGTAAAACTAATGGTATCGCCGATTTTGTAATCATCGCGCATTGTCGAAGCAAGCGCAATTTCATCAGAAGACTTTGGCAATCTCCCAGAAACCAGCTCATAAGTAGAAATGTCTTTACTGTTTGAAAAAACACGAATAGCATCATCCGTATCTTTGACAGTGACATCCGTCAAATAGCCATATTCCACATCGGCATTTCTGATACTATCAAGTTCTTCTTTGTCATCGTCACTAAAACCATAGCTAGCAATAACAGATAAATCCATTGTGTTATGCTTTTTAAGATATTGAGCAGCTGTTGTTTGCATATCAGGTCCCGTAACTTTTAACCCAATAAAAGCAAATGCGCCCAACATCATCAACAGCATAATAGACAAGAAACGTCCTTTTGAGCTACCGAATGATTTTCGAATATCCTTCCAATAAGTTTTCCTCGTCATACCATTCACCTCAATATTCTAATGTTTCAATATCTTGTGGGTGTTCATTTAATTCAATACTGCTCACCTTGGCATCATGCATATGAATGACACGGTCAGCAATTGGCGCAAGGGCAGAATTATGTGTCACGATAATAACCGTTGACCCTTTTTGACGAGACATATCTTGTAAAATCTTCAAAACTTGCTTTCCTGTTTGGTAATCAAGCGCCCCAGTTGGCTCATCACATAATAATAATTTAGGATTTTTAGCAACTGCACGCGCAATGGAAACACGTTGTTGTTCACCACCAGATAGCTGCGCAGGAAAATTATTCAGACGTTTTCCAAGTCCGACATCAATCAAAGTCTGCTTCGCATCTCTAGCATCTGCAACGATTTCCGAAGCCAATTCAACATTTTCTTTGGCGGTTAAATTCGGAACTAAATTGTAAAATTGAAAAACAAAACCAACATCATTTCGACGATAGGTTGTCAACTCCTTTTGACTGTAATTAGCAATATCAACACCATCAATAATCACTTGTCCCTCGTCGTTATTGTCCATGCCGCCCAAGATATTAAGGACAGTTGATTTTCCTGCACCAGACGACCCTAAAATAATAACCAATTCACCTTTTTCAATCGCAAAATTAATATCATTATTAGCAATGATTTCTGTATCACCTGTCTGATAACGTTTACAAGAATGCTTCATTTCAATATAAGCCATATGTTTACCTCTTAAATCTTATTTGAACAACTTGTTGATTTAATTCGAGATTTATTATATGCTTTAATAAAAAATTAAACAAGAACAAAAATAGACATTCTGTTCATTTAAGAAATCAATAGAGGACGACATGATGAAAAAACGTCATACTGAAACCAAAAATTATCTCAAACAAGCACTAGCAAAATTACTATTAGAAAAGAAATTCGAAGAAGTCACGGTATCTGATTTGACACGAACCGCAGGAATAAACCGTGGGACATTCTACCTTCACTACGTTGATAAATATGACATGGCAGACCAATTCAAACGTGATACTTTAGATGATTTATTCAACATTTTAAGCGACGAAACCATCTATACCGATACACGTTCTGTTCTTTTTCGGACATTAACCTATGTTAAGGAAAATTTTGAATTTATCTATGCCATCTCAAAATCAGCTTATGTTGATTTTCCGAAGACAATCAAAGATTTTGTTTATGAATTTCTGCTTACCGTTCCTGACTTTAAAGAAACAATTACTGCCTATTATGCTATTCCTTACCAGTACGCCTTAGAAGTCTATCTGTCAAGCATTGAAAGTATCGTTTCACTCTGGGTAGCAAATGGTGGTAAAGAAAGCACCGAAGAAATTACTGACATCATTCTAAAAGTGGCTGCGCTTGATAAAATGTGCGATGCCATTACAGATAAAAAGTGAACTAAACAAAGTCTTCATACGACACGCCCCATTACTGTCCTATAATCACACAAATAAAGAAGCTAAGTACTATCATCTTAGCTTCTTTTGTGTTTATTAATGAAAATTTAGATAGCTTTGACTGCGTCAATCGCTGTTTGGTAATCTGGCTCAGAATTAACATTTTCCAGATATTCAGCGTAAACAAGCTTGTCCTCAGCATCCAAAACTAGCACCGCACGTGCCAAGAGATTCCATTCTTTCATCAAAAGTCCATAAGTTTTTCCAAAAGTATTGTCATAATAATCAGATAACATAACAGCACGTTCTAAACCTTCTACACCACACCAATGTGCTTGAGCAAATGGCAAATCAGCAGAAACCGTCACAACAACAGTATCTTCCATATCTGATAATTCTTTGTTAAAAGTTCTAGTTTGCGTTGAGCAAATACCAGTATCAATTGACGGAATAACGCTAATAACCTTTTTCTTACCAGTAAAATCTGATAAACTTTGACGCTCCAAATCAGGTGTCAATAAGGTAAAATCAGGCGCCGTTTCACCAAGCTGTAATTGTTGTCCAACCAAAGTTACGGGTTTTCCAAGAAATGTTGTCATATATTTAATCCTCCATCAGAAAAGGAGTCCTTACCTTAGCAATTTATACTAAAAATTCAACCCACAATTCATTGTTTCCCCTATTGTAACTAAAAATACCTTTTTTAACGAAGAATTTGATTGGAAATTGTAAAGCCCGCATTTCTCTCTAAACTTGCTATTGAATTTTTGACATGTCATATCTAATTAAAACGAAGAAAAACCAGCCCGTTTGACTGCGAGCTGGTTGCTTTTACCCTATAGAATTTAAATCATAACTTTTTTAGATAGATTCCAATGCCAAACGCAAATCTTCAATCAAATCGTCAGCATTTTCAAGACCAACAGAAATACGGATTTGATTGCGTGTCACACCACAAGCTAATAAATCTTCTTCAGACAATTGTTGGTGTGTTGTTGTTGCTGGATGCACGACAAGAGATTTCGCATCAGCGACATTAGCCAAGTCAGAAAAGATTTCCAAATGGTCGATAACCTTACGGGCTTCATCTTGACCACCTTTTACATGGAAAGTGAAAATAGAACCTGCTCCTTTTGGCAGATATTTTTGTGCCAATTCATAATATGGGCTTGATGGCAGACTTGGATAATTTACTTTTTCAACTTTTGGATGATTTTCTAGGAATTCAACGATTTTCTTGGTATTTTCAACATGACGTTCAATACGCAATGACAACGTTTCAAGACCTTGCAACAGCAAGAAAGCGCTAAATGGTGATAGAGCTGCTCCCGTATCACGTAAAATTTGAACACGTAATGCGGTAATGAAAGCTGCCGCACCGATGTCACGTGTGTAGCTGATATTATGATAAGATGGGTCTTCGTCAACAAATTGCGGGAATTTTCCTGAAGCTTCCCAGTCAAATTTACCAGAATCAACGATAACACCAGCAATGGTTGTCCCATGACCACCGATAAATTTAGTTGCTGAATGAACAGAAATATCGACTCCATGTGAGAAGACATTAATCAAATATGGTGTTCCGAAAGTATTATCAGCAACTAATGGAATCTTGTGAGCATGAGCAATATCAGCAACTTTTTCAATGTCTGGAATATTAATCAAAGGATTACCAAGTGTTTCAATGAATACCAATTTTGTATTATCTTGAATGGCTGCTTCCACTTCTTCCAAATTATCAACATCAACAAAAGTTGTTGTGATACCATAACGTGGCAAAGTTTCTTTCAAAAGATTAAATGTACCACCATAAAGTGTTGTTGCTGCAACGACATGGTCACCAGCATGTGCTAAACCAAGTACAGTGTATGTGATTACTGCCATACCAGATGCTGTTGCAAGAGCTCCGACACCATCTTCCAAAGCGGCAACACGATCTTCAAAAACAGCAACGGTTGGATTTCCGATACGTGAATAAATATTCCCTGTTTTTTTCAAACCAAACAAGTCTTCAGCTTCTTGAGCATCCTCAAAAACATAAGAAGTTGTTTGGTAAATCGGAACAGCACGTGATTTTGTTGTTGGGTCAACAGTTTGACCAGCATGCAATTGTAACGTTTCAAAGCTATATTTTCTTGTCATAGGCAACTCCAATCGTAGAAATTTTCTAAATGTACATACATTTTACACTCTTTTATTAATCTTGACTAATATTTATTAAAAAAGACTAGGTATAGTTTTAAACTATACCCCCACGATTAGAAGAAAACTGTAAATCGTTGTGTATCTACTTCGACTTGCTCTGATTGTGCAATGGCTGAGATAACAGCAACGCCATTTGCTCCCGCTTGAAGAATAGCAGCCACATCACCAAAAGTAATTCCCCCAATAGCCACCATTGGAATTTCTTGGTCGTATTCCCTAATATCATTTAGCCCTTTAAGTCCAATGACTTCACCAGCATCGCTTTTAGTAGAGGTTGGAAAAATCGGACCAACCCCAATATAATCCACCAAATCAATTGCTGACATTTGGTATTCTATAAGTGAACCAACTGACAAGCCAATAATTTTATCTGGAAATAATTGGCGTGCTTTTGCGATTGGTAAATCATCTTGTCCCAAATGAATACCATCCGCATCCACTTCTAAAGCTAAGCCAATGTCATCATTGACAATAAACGGTATCTGGTATTTGTGGCAAAGCTTTTTAACTTCCTTGGCTAGAGCTAACTTTGCTTCACCTGCCAAAGCTCCTTCTCCCTTTTCTCGAAGCTGAAAACAAGTCACTCCTGATTTAAAGGCAGCCTCCAAAATATCTAAAAATTTCCCCTTTGGACAATTGGTCGTGCCACAAATAAAATACACCTGTAAAATCTCTTTATCCATGATAGTCCTCACCCTTTTTCAACCGCACAACATCAGCGGTTGTTATTTTATGAAGAGCATCTAAAAAAGCGATTTGAAAGGTCCCTGGTAATTCTCCACCAGTCATTTCTTGCGCTAGTTCACCAGCAATATTGTAAACTGATAATGCTTCCTCTATACAATATAATAAATCATTTTCTTGACATAATCCAATAAACGCTGTTAAAACAGCTCCTAACAAACATCCTGTCCCTATCACTAGTGGCATTAAATGACTACCATTATGCAATAATCTGACCTTGCCATCAACAGCTATGGCATCTGTCTTACCAGTAATGAGCACAGGAAGTTTTAAGGTTTGATTGGCTAATAAAGCAAGTTTACCAATATCATCAACAGGCGCAGAATCAACACCTTTACTTGCCACATCTTGACCTATCAGCGCTGCAATCTCAGAAGCATTACCACGCAATAATGAAATTTTATGATGCTTTATTAAATCAAGGGCAACCTTTTGACGAAATTTCCCCGCACCAGCAGCGACTGGGTCTAATACAGTTGGAACACCATTCTTTTCAGCAATATCCAAGGCATCCTTATACAACTGCCAACTTTTGTCGTTAAGTGTCCCAATATTCACTAACAAACCACTAGCGTGGGGTAAAAAATCTTCCAAATCAGCTTGATATTCACTCATAGCAGGTGAAGCTCCTAGAGCCAAAAGACCATTTGCTGTGAAATTTTTAACCACATGATTTGTTAAACAGATCGTTAACGGTTGTTTTTCTCTTAATTTTTCTAAATAGACCATCTAATTTTCCTTATAAGTGACATGATTGACTGGACCATTGCCGTGTCCAAGTTCTGGTGCTGTTCTGATTGCTTCTGTAATAAAACGTTTGGCTGTTGCTACGGCTTCCTCAACAGAATGCCCTTTAGCGAGTTCAGCTGTTATAACGGCAGCGTAAGTGCACCCCGTTCCATGTGTGTGTTTCGTTGGAATACGCTCAGAAGTAAAGGTGCGAACATCACCATTTTCTAGGAAAAGAAAATCTTTGGCTTCATTTTCTAAATGCCCACCTTTGATAACAACATTTTTGACACCATATTCTGCTTGGATACTCTTACCAGCTCGAAGAATACTTGCTTCATCTTTTAAAGTTTCTCCAAAAAGAACTTCTGCTTCAGGTAAATTTGGCGTAATAATAGTCGCAAGCGGCAGCAATTTTTCTTTGAGTGCTTGGACAGCTTCATGACTAATTAATCGGTCGCCACTCGTTGCCACCATAACAGGGTCTAGCACATAAGGGCAATCGATAGTATTCAAATACTGACTAACGCGTTCAATCGTTTCAACTTCTGCTAACATTCCTGTTTTGACAGCATGCGGAGGAATATCAGAAAAAACACTTTGTAGTTGCGCATCGAGAATAGACTGGTCAAGGTTACAAATGGCTTGCACTCCTTGAGTATTTTGCGCCACAACACTGGTAACAACAGCCATTCCATAAACGCCACGCGCTTGAAAACTCTTCAAATCTGCCATGATACCTGCACCACCGCTTGGGTCGGTTCCAGCAATCGTTAAGGCTACTTGTAAATTAGACATTTCTTACCTCCTCTGGCCACTCTTCCTGTTCAACTGCCATTTGGAAAAATTGACGCTCATGCTGACAGCTTTCTAAAAAGACACGAATCACTTCTTTTTGCTCATCTGCAGACAAGTGTTTACTGTATTTCGCTACTAAATCAAAATAAACCGTCAAACAAGCATCTGCTACACCTTCTTGACCATAAAAATCAAGCCAAGCTTTAAACGGATTATCGTCTGAAACCTTACCGCTAGCCAATACACGCTTAGCCACTTGCTGATAAATCCATGGGCAAGGAAGCATTGCTGCTAAAATATATACTAAATTATCACGATTAAGTTGATAATACATGTGTTTGATATAATGGTCAGCACTAGGATACCAAGCTCTATCAGCAATAATTTCCTCATAATCTTGCCCCACTACTTGAGCTAAAAAGTGATGGGCACCCACCTCATGCTTAAAAATAAAATCAATTTGCCCTAAAAAGAATTCTTTAGTTGCTTTGTCTGGAACTTTCGCAAAAAGTTGCGCATAAATGTCAGCAAATTTATCCAAATACACAGAATCAGCTTTCAAATAATGACAAACTGCCTCAGCCGGCAATGTCTCTGTAATCATTCCTTGAATAAAATCATCTGCTACAATTTTCTCAATAAAAATATCGCTACGTTTCTTTAGTTCATCTACAATCATTACTTTATCTCCTTTACTAGGTTGCTTAGTTCCTTTAACGAACGAATCGTCGTGATATTACGATTTTCTTCATTCTGTGGGTTATCTTGGTTCTCTAAGTAAATTCCTGATATTCCAAGATTCTTAGCCATTTTTAAATTTGAAATACTATCTTCTACAAAGATTACTTGTTTTGCCTTTAGCCGTTCTTTTGTGAGAATAGTTTGCAAAAAGGCTTCTTCTTTCCCATCATACCCCATAGCTAAACACGAATATATTGCTGTAAAATAAGGGAATAACTGTCGTGATTTCAAACCAATCTCAGCTAGATGATAATGATTTGAAGTTACGGCATAAAGTTGATAGCCTTGTTGTGCCAAATCAGTTAAAACCGCTTTAGCATCTGTCATCAGAGGAACTTTTTCATATAGCAACACCAATGCCGTTTGCAGGACTTCTGGTCGATAAGAAATATTTTTGACTAAAAATAACTGTTCCAAATAATGCTCCGCTTCTGGCATATTTAATTGCCATAATTCAGCCTTTATCTCTGAAGTATAGGAAATTCCTGCCAAATTTAAAAACTTAGCGACAGCCATGTCCCACAAATCGTATGAATCAAAAATCACCCCATCAAGGTCAAGAAAAATCACATTTTTCATGTTTTATTTCTCCGCGACAAGTGCAACATAACCACCCTTGTCATAGCCTTCTATCGGTTCTTCCACAAAATCATTTGTATAAATCGGCTGCGCTGTCAAGGTTTGAAAATAGCGAATATTTGTCATTCCAAGTTCATCACGTAAAATTGCTTCTTTTTCAAGTGGCGAATGGAAAATAGCTGAGCTGGCTAACTCAATCGGATAAGGACAGGATGGTGCAATTTGTTCAAACAGTTTTTTATCATAAGACCCCACATGTGCTGCAAATTTGTACAAAATGCCATAAGCACTTTCAACAGGCACATCAAGCAAAATCAAATGCCCACCTTTTTTCAAAGCTTGGTAACAATTCTGATAAGCACTGGATAAATCCTTGATGTAACTAGAACAACCATTCAAATAAATAATATCATAAGCATTTTGCGCTAAATCACTTGTTTCAGCATCACCAATTGTGACTGCCATTCCTCTTTTACGTGCAATTTCTGCCATGTCATTTGAAGGCTCGATACCGTATTTCACATGAATTCCATATTCTCGTTTTAGAGCAGCTTCAAAAAGTCCACTTCCACAGCCAACAGACAAAATCTCTTGTTTTTCTAAATTTTTAAGCGTGTGATGTAGCAATTTCAACTCACTCACAAAAACATTCTCATTTTTCATAAACCATTGGTCATAAGCATCCGCATAACCATCAAACATTTTTGACATTATTTTTCTCCTGTTCTTTTAGTTTCTCCAAGGTATAACTGTTCTAAATTTATAAAATGTGCTGAATATCTTAACCCATAAACAACACTCAAGCCAAGTGCACCGCCAATAAGTGTGGCACAAATAAATCTTGGCATAAAAAGAAATAACGACTGTGCTGCTGATGCTTTTGCTAATAGTTCGCTATCGCCATTAGCCGTTGCTGTCCAAAACCAAACCATGACTGGCGCTGATGCAATTGAACCGATGATACCAGTCCCGATAAACTCGCCAAACCATGACATTATTGGCTTTTTAGTCAAACGATAAAAATACGATGCCAAAAAAGCTCCTGGAACAGCCCCTAAGATAGCTAAAGGAGCAACCGTTGCAACACCTGCTTGTGTCAAAATACGAATAATAGCCACAATAAATGCCATAGCTACCGCATAAAGTGGTGACATAAACGTACCAGCAATAATGTTGATAACACTTGACATGAAAGCCATCCCCTCAATCCGAAAAAGCGGTGTTAAAAAAACATCCAAAGCTATCATAATAGCTAAAACAGTTAAACGATGAACACGATTAGTTGTCATTGATAGTCCTTTCTCTTGACAAATAAGCGTATAAAAGCGCAGCAAAAAAACAATAAAACCCCACTTGAAAACCTTCAAATGGAGTTACTTTTATCGTCAAAACTGCAGAATAATCCCTTTAGTATTGCAATACTAAAGTATTTTTCTATCGATTTTAAGCACAACAAAAAAACGTTGTTGCTCACACATTTCCCTTCGTCAGTTCTAACTGCATCAGGTTCAATGGGTATAATCTCAGCTTTTACGCACCCCAAATGTCTTTATTTAGTTACAAAGTTAACTATAACACATTCACCATGAAAGCGCAATAATTTTCAGAAAAATAACACAATTTTAAGTTGTGAATTGCTTAAAAAAGGGTATAATTTGTACAAAAGAACTTTTAATAAAACTGGAGTGACACATGAAATATTTAGGACAAGCCTTCAAGGAACTAAGAGAAGCTAGGCATATTTCACTAGCTAAAGCCTCTGGTGGACACTTTTCCCCTTCAATGCTCTCAAAATTTGAAAGTGGAAAAAATGACCTTTCTGCTCAAAAATTATTGATAGCACTTGAAAATACTCACATTGAAATCAATGAATTTCTTTATCTGACTAGAGGATTTTTAAAAAGCGACTTAGTAGAATTACAAGAGAAAATTTATGCTTGTGAGGAAAAATTTGATAGTGCTGGTTTACAAAAATTGTATGAAAGTGAGCTTGGAAAATATCAAGATAAAGAGACTGGAATGGTATATGCGCTAATTGTTAAAGCGCACTTGAAAGCCTTTGATGAAGCTGTTGAACTGACAGCAGAGGAAGAAACTTTTCTCTATAACTACCTTTTTGATACCGAAATCTGGGGCAATTATGAGCTGACTTTATTTTCTATCTGTTCTACCTTACTATCTCCTGATTTGTTTACCATGTATGCTAGAGAATGTCTCCGAAAAACTGATTTTTTAGGAGAACTCAACGAAAATCGGAAAATCATTCATAACATGTTGCTCAATGGTTTTCTACTCTGTATTGATGAAAATGATTTTATCAACGCTAATTACTTCGACAAACAAATCCAAAAACATTTTTATCAAGAAAGCGAAGCTTATTATCGTATCATTTATCTTTGGGCAAAAGGTTTGTTTAACTACAAACAAGGACAGCATCAAGACGGCATCAAACAAATGAAAGATGCTATCCAAGTTTTAAGAATTTTAGATTGCCATTCTGCCGCTGACTATTACATTTCTGGTATGGAAAAGGCAATTGCAGAAAATGAAAACTAGCTATATTTTTGAATATATTCAAAATGCTTATCTTGAGAAAAAAATTATTTTCAGGCTCGTGAAAAAACAGTCCTCTGGACTTAACTCGCTTTCTCATTTTCAGGCTCGTGAAACAACAGTCCTCTGGACTTAACTCGCTTTCCCATTTTCAAGCTCGTGAAAAAACAGTCCCCCGGACTGTTTTTTTTTCACTAATTAACTAATCAAAACGCTTTGAATATATTCAATATTTTGCCTCCTTAGAATTTAAAAATATTATAATGTTTCAAAATCAAACAAGGAGTCAGAAACATGAGATTATTTGTTAAAAATAAAGTCTATCGTCTTCTAACCATTTCTCGTTTTTTAAATACTATCGGTTCCTCTCTGTATAATATTGTTTTCGTTGTCTACGCCGCGACTGTTTTTCAGTCAAAAATCATGGTAGGAATCGCTAATGTGACAATGGTTGTTCCGACGCTTTTTACTATTTGGATTGGCATCAAAGCTGACCAAACAAAAGTTAAAAAGAAATGGATTATTATCACAGGTTTTGCTCAAGCGCTTCTTTTTACTTTCTTAGCTTTTATCATTGCTGAACCTAGCTTATTCGCCTTTTCTTTTGTTTGCTTTTTTAATATTCTTAGCGATGTGTTAAGTGATTTTTCAAATGGTCTGCGGATGCCTATTATCCAAAAATATGTTTGCCAAGAAGATTTAATTGATGCTTATTCTTTTACGCAATTCATCTCTTATATTTGCAATTTTTCTGGACAAGCTTTAGGAATTTGGTTATTAACGATTTCTCAGCAAAATTTTTCACTTGTGGCAATTATTAATGCCATATCATTTTTGCTGTCAGCACTTGTTATCGTAATCATCGAAGATAACACAAGCTATGATGTCTTGGCTGACGATAAAAAGCAGCCGTTAAAAAAACAATTCTTAGCCTTATACCACAATGTGATGCTGATTTTCAATGAAGCTAGTACTGTTGACTTTAGTCGCTTACTTCTGTCAATCCTTTTCCTAAATATGCTAGGTGGTTCACTTAATGCCATCTATAATATTTGGCTTCTTAATGCGAAAATAGGTCGCTTCACTTACAGTCAATCACTTCTTCTCATCGAATTTATCTTAATTGGTGGTATTTTAATTGGAAGTTTAACGCCACATGACTATTTTTCTCAAAAATCGATTAGGGAGTTGTTAAGAATTAATGCCGTTATTTTCTTTCTCGTTGGCTTGTCTAATCTTCTCCGTTTCCCTTTAATCGTGGGGATTCTGCTACTGGCATTTGCGAGTTATTTGGTTGGAAAAGTTAACCCTAAAATCAATTCTTTATTATTAAGTAATCTGCCAGCTAATATTTTGGCACAAACCAATAACTTTCTGTCATTCTTATTCACACTATCACTTCCTATTGGAACAGTTCTATTTAGTAGCCTATCTTCGTGGAATATCACGTTTACTTGGCTTACATTTCTTATTGTAGCAGTCATTATCTTTAGATTCTCAACACCCACTAAAACATCCCTATCTCACAAATGATAAGGTCATAAACAAAGAAGCTGAGAAAAATTCTCAGCTTCTTCTATTCATTAATTATTTCTTCTCAATCGGTGCGACGCTTGCTAATAATTTTTTGAGTCCTACTTCTGGGAAATTGATTTTTAATTCTTGTGTTTTCCCTGTGCCTGTAACAGCAAGAACGGTACCATCACCCCATTTGCGGTGGTGAGCAATGTCACCGATTTGCCAGTCAACAGCTTCTTTTGCAGCACTGCCTGCTTGAGCCTGACCAAATGGAACACCGCCTTTGGCAGCCTTTGAAAATGGCTGAGCAGCTCGAGTTGATTTTGGTTGAACTTTCGCTTTGCGAGCTTGAAGAGCTTGTTGAAGACTCATTCCTTGACCAAATGTCATTGAGTCATCACTACTATTGCTGTATCGAACTCCAAATGATGAATTAGCTGGACGCGCTAAACCTTGGTATTGTAATAACTCATCATCGATTTCACGAATGAAACGAGATGGACGGTTATAACTTGTCTTACCAAATAACGTACGCGTATTGGCATTAGTTACAAAAAGCAATTGTTCTGCACGTGTAATTCCAACATAAGCCAAACGACGTTCTTCTTCTAATTCGTCTTGGTCTTCAGCCGCACGAGAAAGTGGGAAGACGCCTTCTTCCATACCAATCAAGAAAACAATTGGGAATTCCAACCCTTTGGCAGCGTGTAAAGTCATTAAAGTGACTTCTGCGGTTTCCGCATCACCGTCATCAGTATCAGCAATCAACGCCAAATCATTTAAGAAACGACTTAGTTTGTCAATACCAGATTCATCTTCTGGGGCATCTTCTTGATTATCATCAAAGTTCTTAGTAACTGTTAAGAATTCTTCGATATTTTCAATACGTGCTTGGCTTTCAAGGGTATTTTGCACACGAAGGGCATCAAGATAACCAGTTTTATCAAGAACAGCTTCAACCAATTCTGTAACAGTCATTTGGTCTAAATCATCACGAAGTTTCATGAGCAGATTGGCTAGGTCCCAGACTGCTTGCGCAGCTTTTCCTTTAACACCAGAAAGCATAATATTTGCAGACGCATCTAACAAACTCATGTTTTGTAAATTCGCAAAATCACGAATTTTTTCAAGGGTACCAGGTCCAACACCACGTTTTGGTTCGTTGACAATACGTTCATAACTGATATTATCAGCAGTATTGGCAATGACATTAAGATAAGAAATCACATCACGAATTTCCTTACGGCTGTAGAATTTTGTTCCACCAACCATTGTATAAGGAATATTTGACTTCAACAAAGCTTCTTCAATGGTACGTGATTGCGCATTGGTACGGTAGAGAACCGCAAAATCTTTGAAATTTTTGCCTTCTTCGCGGACAATATTATCAATCGTAGAAGCGACAAAGACTGCCTCTTCACGTTCATCACGTGCGCGGTAGTAAACAATTTGTTCACCATCAGCATTTTGTGTCCATAATTTCTTCGGACGACGATTGCGGTTGTTATTAATTACTGCATTTGCTGCTTGCAAGATTTTCTTGGTTGAACGATAATTTTCTTCCAATAAAACAACTTTTGCTTCTGGATAATCCTTTTCAAAATCAAGGATATTTTGCATATCTGCACCACGCCAACCATAAATGGATTGGTCAGCATCACCAACAACACAGATATTCTTAAAACGAGACGCCAAAAGTTTTACCAGCTGATATTGCGCATGGTTAGTATCTTGATACTCATCCACGTGAATGTATTGGTAACGTTGTTGGTAATAAGCCAAGACATCGGGATTTTGGTCAAACAAGCGCAGCGTTAACATGATAAGGTCATCAAAATCCATCGCTTCGCTGCGGCGCAATTCTTCTTGATAAGCCTTATAACATTTGGCAACAATTTGCGTGTACATATCACCTGCTTGGTTTTCGTAAGCTACCTCATCAAGCAAGTCATTTTTGGCATTTGAAATTGTCCCAAGAATCGCACGTTCGTTCCATTTTTTAGGGTCAAGATTAAGATTTTTTAAAATACGTTTCATGAGCGTGCGCTGCTCACCTGGGTCAACAATCGTAAAATTGCGATTATAGCCAATGTGGTCAGCATCACGACGCAAAATACGCACACACATGCTGTGGAAAGTTGCAATCAACGTATCAGCTGTCGCAGGATTCAACGCCATGGCACGTTCACGCATTTCACGCGCAGCTTTATTTGTAAAGGTAATCGCAAGGATATTCCAAGGATTTACAAATTTTTCATCAATCAAATAAGCAATACGATGTGTCAAAACACGTGTTTTCCCAGAACCAGCTCCTGCCATAATCAAAAGCGGACCTTCTGTTGTCTTAACAGCCTCTGCCTGCTTATCATTCATACCATTTAATAAAGGATTCATCGTAAAAATACCACAGATAGCAATCAACTCAACCTAAGACAAGCCAATCAATATCCGAGTCTCATTCCTCTCTAGATTAATTGTTCATATAATAATGCTTATCTATTGTACCATTTTTTAGAAAATAGTGTTGGCTGGTTTCACTTTGTTTGGCAAATTTTTAGGAAATAAGCATGAATGCTGGCATCACTATCAACCTCTGGATGAAAGGCAAGTCCTAATTGATTTTGATAGCGAACCGCAACGATTTTCCCATCTTTTTCAGCTAGAATGTCCACCCCTTCACTGACTTTGCTGATATAAGGCGCGCGAATGAAAGTTGCCGGCAGTTGACCCAAACCTGAAAAATCAAGCTCTGTGTAGAAACTACCTAATTGTCTGCCATAAGCGTTTCGCTTAACCGTCACGGGCAATGTCGCAAAATAATTTTCTTGTTGATTTTCAATTCTCTCTGCTAATAAAATTAAACCTGCACAGGTTGCAAAAACTGGTAAACCTCCTGCTATTTTGTCCTGCAATGGTTTAAGCAAGTCTAAATCTTGCAATAATTTTCCTTGAACAGTTGACTCGCCACCAGGTAAAATAATGCCGTCTAAGGAAGCTTGTAAATCCTCTCTTTGTCTAATTTCAATCACCTGTCCTCCCAAAGCACGCACTTTTTGACAATGCTCTTCAAAATCACCTTGCAAAGCTAATACACCTATTAAAACCATACGTTTCTCCCTTAAATCCCACGTTCAGCCATAAGAAGTTGAATTTCATCTTCATTAATCCCAACCATGGCTTCGCCTAAATTTTCTGATAATTTAGCAAGCAATGCTTTATCTTGGTAATTTGTCACAGCTTGCACAATCGCACGCGCACGTTTTTCTGGGTCACCTGATTTGAAAATGCCAGAACCAACAAAGACACCTTCTGCCCCCAAATGCATCATTAGCGCTGCATCTGCTGGCGTCGCCACACCACCTGCGGCAAATAAAACAACTGGCAATTTTCCAGTTTCGTGCACTTCTTTGACTAATTCATATGGCACTTGAAGCTCTTTTGCAGCATGGTACAATTCGTCGTCACGAAGCGATTGAAGGCGAGCAATTTCTTGATTCATTCGGCGCAAATGACGAACAGCTTGAATAACATCGCCTGTGCCAGGTTCACCTTTTGACCGAATCATGCTAGCACCTTCAGAAATACGGCGAAGAGCCTCACCAAGATTTTTAGCACCACAAACAAAAGGCACCTCAAAGCTTGTTTTATCAATATGATAACGGTCATCTGCTGGTGAAAGCACCTCACTTTCATCAATGTAATCAATCTCAATAGCTTCTAAAATCTGAGCTTCCACAAAATGCCCAATACGAACTTTTGCCATGACTGGAATAGAAACTGCTTCTTGAATTTCTTTAATCATTTTTGGGTCACTCATACGAGAAACACCACCTACGGCTCGAATATCAGCTGGAATTCTTTCAAGTGCCATAACGGCACAAGCACCAGCAGCTTCAGCAATTTTAGCTTGTTCTGGTGTTGTGACATCCATAATAACTCCACCCTTTAGCATTTGAGCCAATTGTTTGTTGAGTTGATAACGTTGATTTGTCATAAGAAATACCTCATTTACTTTTTAATTGATTTTCATTATAATAAAAACTGACATTGTATCAAGTGCCATTTTAAAACTTTTTTATAAGGTCAGATTGGAGATTTATGCTTACTTACACTTTGGACAACCACGGGAACATTCCGCTTTACGAACAACTTTACCGCGCTATTAAGATAGACATCACAAATGGCTCGTTAAAAGCAAATGATAAATTACCCTCTAAGCGTAGTTTAGCTAAGCATCTGGGCATTTCCATTGTCACCGTTGAAACCAGCTACCAGCAATTAAAAGCCGAAGGCTACATTTACAGTCAAGCTAAAAAAGGCTTTTTCGTTGCTAATATTAAACCACACCGTCCGCCAGTTCAAAAGACAGTAAGGTTAGTTTCAACTCCAGCAAGCATGCCAGATGAGACAAAACCGACCTTAAACCTTAGCAATAATCAGACGAATTCTGAAACATTTCCCTTTGCCACTTGGTCAAAATTAGTCCGCCAAGTCCTCAATAATTGTCAAAATGAGCTGGTCGTTCCTTCTCCTAGTAAAGGTGTGCCGCTTCTTCGGCAAGCTATTGCCAACCATTTAAATGATTACCGTGGAATGGCTGTTGACCCAAGGCAAATCATTATTGGAGCTGGGACCGAATACCTCTACACGCTTTTGATTCAACTTCTGGGGCTGGATAGAACCGTTGCCCTAGAAGACCCAAGTTATCCTAAAATTACTGAAATCTACCAACAATTTAATATTAATCCTATCTATATTCCTATGGAAAATGACGGACTTAATACTGCTCAGCTCAAAAAATCGACCGCTGACATTGTTCATTTGTCACCTTCTCATCAATTTCCAACAGGAGCCATTCTTTCTATTAGTAAACGTTATGAATTGCTTAGTTGGGCAAGTCAAGGCGACCGCTATATTATTGAAGATGATTATGATAGTGAATTTCGTTTTCAAGGTTTACCTATTCCGAGCCTCCAAGAAATTGATAGTTCAGGAAAAGTCATCTATATCAACACTTTCAGCAAAAGCCTTGCTTCCACACTGCGAATGAGTTACATGATACTTCCACCTCAATTATTAGATACATTTGAAGAAAAGCTAAGTTTTTACAACAATACCGTTTCTAATCTGGAACAATACACCTTGGCTTATTTTATTCAAGAGGGGTATTTCGAAAAGCATTTAAATCGTATGCGGCTCTTTTATCAGAAAAAACGTGATGAGTTGATTCATCGTTTGATGACAAGTCCGTTAAGCAAACGAATAAGCATTCATGAGCAAGAATCAGGCTTGCATTTCATCTTGCATATTCAAAGTGACCTATCTGAACAAACAATTTGCCAATTGGCTAAAAAACATGGACTACAGATGACACCATTATCGTGCTATTATCGCTGCCAAAATACGTATTCTGACAAGCATTTTATCGTTAATTACGCCAATGTCACCTCAACTGACATTGACAAGATTATTAATATTTTATTGCAAATTATTCTTTAAATATTTCATTTTTTATATTTTTCCCAAACATTACAAAAAATACTATTGACAAAGTTCGGTTTTTCTTTTAATATAGTAAACGAATTAAATAGCAACCGAATGATGTCATTCAGGAGAAGAAAGCTTGCCTTTCGCCGAAGGAGTTACGCTCTCAGGTGTCATAGACAGGGACTGGGTGATGGACGGACTTCTGGAGAGACCTAGTGATTATGTATTTTAATCACAACTAGTTTCTTAGTCGTGGTCAGTAGTGTTTTTGAGGACTTAGTGTATTACTGATTAACTATTGTGAGCTAGTTTAGGCGCCGAAGGGGCAAGGTTGACATGGTCAACTCAAACTCTCAGGCAAAAGGACAGAAGATAAGAAATGATGAACAGGTAAAGAGTATTATCTTTGCAGAGTCTTCTTATCACTTTTCAGGAGTTATCTTTTTAGATAACTCTTTTTCTTTTGGCATCATTGGCGCTATATTTTATAAGGAGACTATTTCTTTTTTATGTTAAACTTTTTTTCTTTACTTGATGATATTGTCTGGGGAGCACCACTGTTAATTCTGCTCGTTGGAACTGGAATTTATTTAACCGTTCGCCTCGGCTTACTTCAAGTACTTAAATTACCAAAAGCATTTAAATTAATCTTTGCTGATGATAAAGGGCAAGGAGATATTTCAAGCTTTGCTGCCCTTGCTACTGCTCTTGCTGCTACAGTTGGTACAGGAAATATCGTTGGGGTCGCAACTGCTATCAAATCTGGAGGTCCTGGAGCACTTTTCTGGATGTGGATGGCTGCCTTTTTCGGAATGGCTACTAAATATTCTGAAGGGCTTCTTGCTATTAAATACCGTACAAAAGATGATAACGGTGAAATTTCTGGTGGTCCAATGTACTATATCCTTAACGGTATGGGCAAACGTTGGAAACCATTGGCTGTCTTCTTTGCCATTGCAGGTGTCCTAGTAGCTTACTTTGGGATTGGAACATTCTCGCAAGTAAACTCAATCACATCATCACTTGAAAATTCATTTGGTCTAGCACCACAGGTTGTCAGCGTTGTTATTGCTATCATCGTAGCTATTGTTATTTTTGGTGGTATCCAATCTATTTCAAAAGTATCAGAAAAAGTTGTGCCTTTTATGGCAATTATCTACATCATTGCAACACTTGCTGTTATCTTTACTCACGCTAACCAAATCATTCCAGCTTTTGGTGAAATTTTCTCTGGTGCTTTCACTGGAACAGCTGCTGTTGGTGGATTTGCTGGTGCAGTTGTTAAAGATGCCATCCAAAAAGGGATTGCTCGTGGGGTATTCTCTAATGAATCTGGTCTTGGTTCTGCGCCAATTGCCGCTGCTGCTGCTAAGACAGAAGAGCCTGTAGAACAAGGGCTTATCTCAATGACAGGGACTTTCATTGATACAATTATCATCTGTACATTGACTGGACTTTCTATTATTGTTACTGGTAAATGGACAGTTTCTGGTCTTGAAGGTGCCCCACTGACACAAGCTGCCTTCTCATCAATCTTTGGCACACCTGGAGCACTAGCATTGACTTTCTGTCTTGTGTTATTTGCCTTTACAACTATCCTTGGTTGGTCTTACTATGGCGAACGTTGTTTTGAATTCCTTTTCGGAACAAAACACATCAAACTTTATCGTATTATCTTCGTCATCATGGTTGCTCTTGGTGGATTCCTCAAATTGGAATTAATCTGGGTTATCGCAGACATCGTAAATGGTCTTATGGCTTTGCCAAACTTGATTGCGCTTCTAGCCCTTTCACCAGTTATTATCCACGAAACGAAAAAATATTTTGCCAAAGCTAAATAAAAAAAGCATCCTAAGCTAAATAAGCTTAGGATTTTTATAGACTCAAATTATTTATGGTAGAATAAGAATAAATAAGGAGATCTATTATGGTTAGACACGAATCAGCAAAATTGAAACTTCAACAAGCTCTCATACTTTTATTAGATGACGAAGCATTTGAGCATATTACTATTAGTAAAATCTGTAAGCAGGCCGCTGTGAATCGTTCTACTTTCTATAATTATTACAACAATCAATACGAGCTACTAGAGGATGCTTACAGTTACTTGACCTCTCTTTTTATTACTGAATTTGAACAATATCAGGCTAATTTTACTGTAACAGATAAAACTCGTTTTACAGATGATGCCTATTTGATTCCTTATTTAACATTTGTGAAAGAACACCAAAAAATTTATAAAATTTATCTTGAACATGAACGTGATTTCCATCATAAAGAGCGTTTTGATGCGTTAGTTAATCATATTTTTAAACCGTACTATAATGCTCGTGGTATTACAGATAAAGTAAAAATGACTTATATGTCCAGTTTCTTTTTAGCAGGCATTACTCAAGTTATTCGCGGTTGGGTTTTTAATAATTGTTCTGATGATATTTTATTTATTTCAGAGGTTATCCAAGCATGCATTCCAAATAAAGACAAATAAAGTAGCTGGTTTCAATCAGCTACTTTTTTTACATTATTTAATCTTTTAAGCCGACAACTACTGGAATAATTCCAATAACCAACACTAAACCGACAAGGCTTAAAACAAGACCTATAACAAAACTTCCTGAACTAATCATGGCAAAGCCACCACCGAAAACAAGTGCTGCGACAACAGAATAAATGACTTTGCCGACTAGTTTTGGATTAACGTTAGGGACTCCTTTGCCAGTCAAACGGCGCTGAACTACCCAAGAAATAATTTCAAGTACAAGACCAATGATAGCAACTGGCAAACCAATATTTTGCAAATGCCATTCAGGAAGTGTAAACATACACATTCCTAAAGCTAAAATTAAAGTGCTAACCGTATATATAATAAGTGTAATAAAATCTGATTTCTTCATTTTCTATCCTTTCTTTTTATCGAAACTATTTTAATGTTTGTGTGATTTAGCTTTTCGATTAATTTCTTTTGAGCGTTTTTTGGATTTTTCAGCTGAGGCTTCCAAACGTTTTTTAGCCTCTTCAACACTTTCACCGTCTTTTGTAAAGAATTTTTCAATGAATTTGTCTGAAACTTTATTAAATCCACTGATAGCCCCAGTTTCTGTGGCTTTGTAAGCACCAACAACTGTTTTTTCAATAGTTTTATGAGTAGCAATAATCTTTTCTGCAATTTTTTCATTTTTTTCTACAATTGACATAATTAATAACCTCCTTCCTTCGATAATCCTAGTATAGAAGTTTTTAGCTCTCTTTAACACAACAACTTTTGGAAAAAGTGTTGTAATTAAAGACGTAAAAATAGTAAAAAAACACCTTATGGTGTTTTTGGGAAATCATTTAGTCATTACAATTAATTATTAAAAACTTTTAAATAATTTTCAATGACTTGAAAGACACCTGATTCGGTATTGGCTGGTGCTATAAAACGTGCGTTTTCTTTTACACGCTCTGTTGCATTTTCCATTGCATAAGAATAATGAGCTAGCGCTAGCATGGCTAAATCATTGTCCCCATCTCCAAATGCCATGACTTCATCTGCTGAAATGTGATAATTTTCCATAATTTGTGTTAATCCCCAAGCTTTATCAACGCCTGGTAAAACAACATCTAAAGCGCCAAAACCACTTGCCATTGGAACAAGGTCTGGAAATTCACGATTGAAATCTGCCACAATGGAATCTTCAAGTGCCATAGGAACTTTCATCGTGATTTTATTAATCGCTTGGCGAGGCATTTGTGAGCTTTGGTCAACTAAAATCACATTTGGAAAACTATGATTATAATAATCAAGACTAAGCCCATCAGCCAAATTGTCACATGAAAAAGCTCCCCTTGTCATATAAGAATGTTCTGGTGATGATACCACGATATGATAATCATCAAAATGATTTTGATAATAAGCAAATAAATGATTTAGTTGGTCATCACTCAAATTCTTTAAAACTTTTGTTTCATTTTTTACAATGACATGACTGCCATTGCCAACGACGTAAGACAATCTATCGGTCTGTGTTCCAAAGACATGACGCATACGTGAGATTTGGTTACCTGTTGCAACAACAAATAAAATCTCTCTTTTTTCAAGCTCTTTTAAAATCTTCTCAAAACGGTCAACATCGTAGCGACCATTTTCATCTAAGAATGTTCCATCCATGTCTACTGCTATCATTTTTATCATATTTATCATATTTATCACCATATTTTATTAATCATATATTTTTATGATAGCATTTTCATAGAATGGTAGCAATGGTTTTTTTACTAAAAAATCACCCGTTTTAAACGAGTGATTTTGCTATTAATTAAATATCTGTGATTTTAACAAATGGATTACCTAAGCCGTTAATATCAACACGTTGCGTGCTTTGTTCATTCCAAAGTGAAGCAATCGGATACCAACCGTTATTGGCTGAATTGTATGGGTCGTAAACGTAGGTATTGCCATTTGAATAGCCTTTAAGAACAATTTCGTGGCTTGTGCCATATCCCCATGGAGAGAATTTATCTTGTTGAACCGCAGCTACCACGTAATGTCCTTCTTGCAATGTTGAACTTAACGCTGATGAAGAGTTTAGAACAGTTGGTGTTAAGCCCCATTGACGAGAAGCGACTAAAACACCGTTACCAGTTGTTCCTTCTGTTCCTCGGTTAAATTCAACGGTGTTGTTGTAAAGGTAACTTGCTACCGTTGTTGGCAACACTTCGGTATTAGTCAAAGCTGAAAAGACCATGGCAAGACTTGTTGGCACACAGCCAGTTGAAGCCAAAGTGTAATAACCATATCGATTATTCGCCCAACGACCATCACGTTGATTATAATAAGGATTACTATAATTGGTTTGTTTAACCGTAAAGTCTGTTGAGGTCAAGAAATACATTTGTCCGTTATCTGATTGATAAACATGGAGATGATATGTTCCTGTTCCAGAATGGTTTGTCACGTTAATAAGACCAGTTGCATTTGTTCCAGAGGTTGTCGCGTCATACCATTTAATGTCATCTTGTCCATTGACATCAGACCAAACCGCATATTTGACTGCGCCACTTGAATAGACACCTGAAACGGTAACGCCGTAAACGCCAGTTCCTTTATAGCTTGTTGATACACTAGCAGTTGTTTGGGTACTATTTAAAGCATATTGGCCGAGATTATAACCAACTGTTTCACCATTTTTCGTTTTAACGTACACATGAACTGTGTAATCACCCGAGATATTGTGATGGTATTTTTCATCAACAGTAATCACAACTTTACCATTTGAAACGCTAGAACTTGTGTACCAATGAATATTCTTTTGGTTGGCATCAGACCAAGCGGCTACTGCTACACTTGCAATGTCTTTAGAGGTCTCTGTTTCTGCAATCACCACTTGCAAGGTTCCCTTAGCAGCGTTATGATTCTGCACTGTTACCGTTGGATTGGTAAGACTTTGGTTAAAGGTTAAATCAATACCATCAGAGCCTGACAAGGCTACAAATGAATGAGTGACTTCGCTTGTCCCATAGACATGAACATTATAGTGACCTGATTCAAAGTTGTGATTTTTCGCATAGAAGGTATAAGTGTAACTACCATCTGATTGCTTCGTAGCTTTATACCATTTAATATCATCTTGATTATTTTTACTAGTCCAGATTGGTAATTGGATATCATGGACATAAACTGGAACATTGGTAACGGTGACAGTCGCTGAAGTATCGCTTGCTTTAGTAATCGTTACTGTTACTTCTGGTTTGGGAACATTGATACTTGTCGCACTGATACAAGTCATTTGCCCTTTGATTACGGCGTAAGTATGGATGAGATAAGTTCCGTAATCACCTGTGTATGCAGCGGTTGTTTTCCCATTATTAGCTACTTGATACCATTTGAGGTCATCTTGGTCATTCACTGTAGACCAAACCGCATGGTAAACCGTTAAGTTCGTGCTGACATCACTTGGCATAGTAATATTAATCCCTGTTTCACCAAGACTAGCTGTTACAGCGACATCTCCAAATTGATAATCAGCGGTAAATTTTGTTCCCAATAATCCTGTCAAGCTATTTGTGACATGACTAGTCCCATACACATGAACATTGTAAGTGCCTGCTTCTAAGTTATGTGTCGCTTCACTGAAGATAACATAGTATGAGCCATCAGATGCTTTGGTAGCTTGATACCATTGAATATCATCTTGCCCACCTTTTTCAGTCCAAGTCGGTATTTGAATACTATCAATATAAACTGGGACATCAGTAACAGTGACTTTATAAGTTGTGGCACTTTCTTTCGTAATCGTAGCTTTGGCACTTGGTGTTGGCACATCAATAGATGTTGCACTTAAACAAACCATTTGACCGTTAACAACGCCATAAGTGTGAATAAGGTAAGTGCCATAGTCTCCTGTGTATTTGGCTGTCAATTGTCCGTTAGCAGGGACTTGATACCAGATAAGGTCGTCTTGGTCGTTTTTAGCTGACCAAACGGCATGGTAAACAGTCATTGCTTTGCTGACATCACTTGGCATACTAATATTAATACCATTTTGACCAAGATTAGCTGTCACAGCGACATCTCCAAAATCATATTCACCTTGGAAGCTTGTTCCTGTTAAACCTGTTAAGGAATTAGTAACAGCACTTGTCCCATAGACATGGACATTGTATTTACCACTTTCGAGATTGTGTTAGGCAACACTAATCGTTGCTGAATAGGTTGTGCTTGAATCCTTAGTTGTTTTATACCAGATGATGTCATCTTGCCCTTTGTTTTCTGTCCACGTTGGCAAGGTAACACTCGTAATATAAACAGGAACACCTGTGACAGTGACTTTATAGGTTGTGCTACTTGCTTTGGTAATGATTACCTTAGCGCTCGGTTTTGGTACGTCAATAGATGTTCCATTTAAACCTGTCATCTTACCATTAAGATTTTGGTACGTGTGAACATAGTATGTACCATATGAGCCCGTATATTTAGCAGTAGCTTTTCCGTTGCTATCTGCTGTGTACCAAATCAAATCATCTTGACCGTTCACGTCAGACCAGACTGCAAACATGATTTTAGCACCACTTGCAATGGCTTGATTGTATTGCAAGTTAAAACCATTGCTGGCAAGGGTAACACTTGTCACTTCGTCAGTAGCACTACCAGTTGCACCACGTTCAACTGTGGTATCCGATGACTCTTCGTTTACTACTTCTTGCTTATCTGATTGAACAGTGGCTTGTGAATCACTTGCAGTATCTTCTGTAGTGTTTTGTTGTTCGTCAACTACAGTATTATCAGCATTTACTGTTTCGTCTGTTGTTGCTTGACTATCGTTTGCAACTGATTCTGTCGCGTTTTCTTCTGAAGCTTCTGCCTCTGATTTTTTAGCCGTATCAACTGTTGTTTGGTCATCTGATGCTGTACTATCTGTTTGCGTATCAGTTACAGCTGCTGATTGATTTTCATCGGTTGTTACAGTTGCTTGTGAATCAACCGTAACATTGCTATCATTTTCTACCGTTGAACTATCCGTAACTAGTTCAATTATGTTGTCACTTTCAAGATTTGTTGTTTCATCGGCGTTAACATTTGCTGTTCCTAAAGTTGCAATTAATGCCCCTGAAAGCAATAATGTCCCAATTGTGCCATAAGCTTTTGATTTTTTGATGGTTCCATGACCTTTTATTTCCATAATAAATCTCCATAAAAGTTATTTCAATTTTCTCTATTATTTTAACATAATTTTAATGTTAAATGAATAATCATGAGGATATCTTACACCAAAAAACTCCTACCATTTGGTAGGAGCTGTATTCATTTATTTTTTTAAAAAGCCTTGTAAACCAGAGGACGTTAGGGTGATAGCGCGGTCAATGATTTCTTCAAGAGGTAAGGCTTTATGGCTAGCAATCCACTGTTTGTAAAGTTCAAGTGCGATTGTATTGGTGTAAGTAATGATTAATTTTTTATCAAAATCAGATAGGCTGGCATACAGAGGTGATCTGTTCCAAGTTTCATCATTGACTTGATTAACCATTTTATTACGAATGTATTCATATGTTCCGCCACATGTTATTTTTTCATAAGCTTCGCCCTGCTCGCTCGAATAGATAAAAAATTCACGAGTAACTTGTTCTAAGTCTTCTGGCAAACGATAATGTTTAACACGTTCTAAATATCTAAATGATAACTCGTATTGCATTTCAGCCAACAAATCATACAAATCGGTGTAGTAACGATAAAATGTTTTTTTGTTAATTTTTGCTTTTTCAGCCAATTCCTTAACGGTGATTTTTTCAAAATCTTTTTGACAAATTAATTCTTCAAACGCCGATTTAATTCCTTCAATTGTCTTAATGACTCGCAAATCCTCTTGACCTGTTAAAATCATAACGTCTCCTTTTTTGTCATTTTAGTGGCATTTTAGCAAAAAAACAATTAATTAACAAGTTAATCTGCTGGTTTCCAAGTGTTAAAATGTTGTTCACGGTCACTTAAAGTCATGTTGAAATAACGTTTTCCTGTATCAAGAGCCTTAATGGCAGCCATTTCAGTATCGTTTAATTCAAAATCAAAGATATCAATATTTTCTTTCAAATGAACAGGATTAGTAGTTTTAGGAAAGACAGCATTTCCTGCTTGAATATGCCAACGTAAAATAATTTGGGCATTCGTTTTGCCATATTTTTCAGCTAATTGTGAAAAGATAGGCTCATTAAGCAAACCTGAGTCTCCATGCCCTAATGGATACCAGCTTTCAATAATTGTACCGATTTTAGCAATTCGTTCTCGTAATTCTGCTTGTTGGAAATAAGGATGGCATTCAACTTGTAAAGCAGCTGGTTGGATTTCTGCCATGTCTAAAATTTCTTCCAAACGTCCTGATTCAAAATTACTTAATCCAATAGAACGAACTTTTCCTTGTTTAACAGCATTTTCTAATAGCTTCCAACCAGATTTATAATCACCAACTTCTTGGTGTAAAAGTACCAAATCAATGTAATCCAAATTAAGTCGTGATAACATTTTATCAATAGCTTTTTCATCTGTATAATCACTTGGCCATAATTTTGAAGTAACGAAAATATCTTCTCTTGGAATATCAGAAGCATTGATAGCTTGACCCACTTCACGTTCATTTTGATAAGCATGTGCTGTATCAATATGACGATAGCCAAGTGCAAAAGCATCGAGAATATTTTGTTTTGTTGCACTTGGTGCTACCATGTAAACACCAATTCCAAATTGTGGCATTTTGTAACCAGTATTAAGTGTTAAATATGTTTGAGACATTTTTCTACCTCCTATCAGACTTCTTTTGTATCTGTGTACATAAAGTGTGATGTACGGTTTGCGATTTTCCAATCGCCATCAAGTTTGACGTATTCATCCTCGTAGCGAACACCTTGCGTGGTTTGAATACGTTTGCCATCTTCGTTTTCACCAATTAAAACGACATGACAGTAAGCAATTCCAGTTGCTCTTGTATCATCAAGAATTGTCACCACTTGTTGCCCGTTTAAATGAAAAACGGTATCAAATAAAGCTAGAAAGTTTGCACAAGCTTCTTCAATTTCTTCACGTCCATTTTGAACAGAGTGAAAATCTCCATTGAAAGATTCTAATTTGGCATTTTCTGTAAAAAGTTGTGCTTGTGTCTTGGTATCTTTCACATCAGCAAGATTTGAAAAGGTGTCAACGAGTTCTTTTAGTTTTAATTTATCATATTGTTCTTTTGTTGTCATTTTAAAACCTCATTTCATATTTATGTAACTACCGTTACTTATTTTCAATTAAAGTATACCTTATTCCAAAAGTTATTCAATGGTCACTTCGCCGTCAAAAGGTGCTTATGCCACTATGTTTGAAAAAGTGTTACTTAACCTACTATTTGCCAATTATTATCTTTTTTCTCAAAAATAATCTGACTAGGGATTGTCCATGTTCCATAGCTACCGTATATACTTGCTGTTATATCTGAAACAACATTTAAGGTAATTCTACTGTCAGTTTGATTGACAATAAAGGAAGTGTTTGAAAAGGATTTATAATCCATTCGACCACTTTCAATGTCATCTAACCATTCTTTTTTACTCTGTTTTCGACCTGTGATATGCTTTGCCACGTAAGTTTCAGGTAACAATTTCTCCAGCATGGCACGGTTACAATCTATCATGGCTTGGCAAAAACTAGCATAGGCAGAGATTATCTTATCAACTTCAGCAAAACTCAGCTGAGTATGATTAGACATTTGATTTTTATCAAAATACATCATCACCACTCCCTTCCACGAATGAGCATTAGTTTTTACGCCAACTAAAACGATTCATTATCATGCCTACTGTAACAAGAATTAAAGCAATGATAAAAATTCGGTGAAAACCGCTATACGCAATCATTTCCATTTGGTGTAACATTTGTTTTGAAACAGATGAGATATCCAAAGTTCCTAAGCTATTCATACGATTACTGCTGATTGCACCGTTACTTGCCAAAACTCCTCTAGCTACCATTGACGAGTAAACAACACCATAAATTGAAGTGACTAGTGTTTGTCCAAGTGTACGTATTAAAAGGCTAAAAGTTGTGGCAACCCCAACAATTGAATCATCCACATCTTCTTGGAAAGCAACTTGTGCTGGTGGGAAAATCATTCCTTGACCGAGACCTTGTAATCCACCAGTGATAACAAGTAACCAATAAGGACTTGAACTTGGTAAAAGTGACAATAATAAAGCTGATAAGAAAACAAAGAAGAAACCTACTTGAATAATTTGTTTGAAACTAAATCGTTGGAATAGGCTTGGCGTTAAACGTGTGGCTACAATCAAAAGGATTGAGCTTAACATTTGAGTTCCGCCAGCTAGAGTCGCATTGGTATGAAGAATATTTTGTGCCCACATTGGCGCATAAATACTGTAAGCCATTGTTAGTCCATAGACCAAAGTCATTAGCAAACTTTTTGCCAAATATGGCCAGTTAGTAAACAAACTTGGTGGCAAAATCGGATCTACTGCACGTTTTTCAATGGCTACAAAACTTCCTAACAATAACAACACCACAATTAATAATCCTAAAATCCAGCCCAAAGTTAATGAGCTAAGAGATGTCATCGTATATAGAAGCAATGACAGAGCTACCACCAAAACGGCACTTCCCATGATGTCAATTTTGGATTCTTTTGCATTAACTTTTTCAGCATGATAATTAAACTGCAATAATAGTATTGATAAAATACCAAATGGAACATTGATAAAGAATACTGAACGCCAACCCAAATGATCAACTAATAATCCACCAATGATAGGACCCAAAATGGTAGCAACTGCATAAAAAGCTGTTACCCATCCAAGTGCTGTCGCACGTTGATTGATTTCTGGATAAAGATCAATATAGATGATAAATGGGATAGATACCATTCCTCCAATACCTATTCCCATGAAAGCACGCGCGGCAATCAACAACCAAATATTAGGAGCTATCCCGCCAACCGTGGAAGCCAAAACGAAAATAAGTGTAGAAATGATAAAGGCTTTTTTATTCCCAACTTTTTCCGCAAATTTGCCCCATAAAACAGTTGTTACTGCTATCGTAAACAATAATATTGAAGTCAATAAACCAACTTCATTAACCGCCTGCATATCACTAACAATTTGTGACAGTGCAACATTTAAAAGTGTTGTGTCCAGTCCTCCCATAAAGTTTGCTAGCAACAAACCAATAGTGGCTAAACCAATTTGTTTTTTCGTCATATGAACTCCTTTTTGATTTATGTTGGTATTATTATGGCATATGGGACAAAGTTCTCAAACATCACTTTTTCTAAAAACGGGGTTTATGCAACTCTTTTTAAAAAATCGTTACTTTTCTTAGTAAATACAAAAAAACTCCTACCATTTGGTAGGAGCTAAAGGGAGTTCACATATCTTAACTAATATTATTAACGGTTAGTTGCTTCGTCGATAGCTTTTTGTCCATTAGTAGCTAGTACTTCTTTGTACCAATAGAAGCTATCTTTTGGTGTACGGTTAAGGGTACCTTTTCCTTCGTCATCCATGTCAACGTAGATGAAGCCATAGCGTTTACGCATTTCACCTGTACCTGCTGAAACGATATCAATACAACCCCAAGTTGTGTAACCAATAAGGTCAACACCATTATCAATAGCATCTGCCATAGCATTGATATGAGCACGGTGATAATCGATACGATAATCATCATGGATTGAACCATCTTCTTCAACAGTATCAAAAGCACCAAGACCATTTTCAACAACCATCAATGGGATTTCGTAACGGTCATAGATTTTTTCAAGGTAATATTGAAGACCTACTGGGTCATGTGCCCAACCCCAATCAGAATAAGTCAAATAAGGATTTTTAGCACCCGTTGAGAAGTTACCAGACACTTCTTCAACGCCTGTATGAGTTGTCACGTTGTTTGACATGTAATAAGAGAAAGTATACATATCAACTGTACCACGTTTCAAATCTTCAAGGTCTTCGTCTGTGATATCTAATTCAACATTGTGTTCTTTCCAAAGACGTTTAGCATATGTTCCGTATTTACCTTTTGCTTGAACATCACCACAGTAATAAATACCAGATTCCCATTTATGTTCGTTTGCCAAAATATCTGCTGGGTCACAAGTTCCAGGATAGAACGTAATACCACAAATCATATTACCAATCATAAAATCAGGATTAATGGCATGACCGATTTGAACAGCTTTTGCTGACGCTACAAATTGGTGGTGCAAAATTTGGTAACCTTCTTGGTAATCAGCATCACTAGCTTTTGCGCCAAACATATCAAGGAACATCGTTGTATTATTGATTTCATTGAATGTCAACCAATATTTAACCAAGTCTTTGTATTCATTGAAAATCACTTCGCAATAGCGGACATAAAAATCAATGAGTTTGCGATTTTTCCAACCACCGTATTTTTCTTCAAGAGCAAGTGGCGTGTCGAAATGCCAAATAGATACCAATGGTTCAATGTTGTATTTACGGCATTCTTCAAATACTGAACGGTAAAAATCTAGCCCTGCTTGATTTGGTTCGCTGTCATCACCATTTGGGAAAATACGTGCCCAAGAGATAGACAAACGGAAGACTGAATAACCCATTTCGGCAAACAATTTAATGTCTTCTTTGTAACGATGATAAAAATCAACCGCTACATGGTTTGGGTAATGTTCAGTATCTAGCACTGCGTATTTAGCACCTTCTGGAATTTTTCCATTGTGCCCCATCGCTGGTGCTTTACCAGGGTTGCCATCTTTATCAATATAAGTCATGTAACGTGGTGAATTAACACTACCACCTGTTGTCACGTCAGTCGCAACAAGTCCACGTCCATCTTCATTATAAGCTCCTTCTGCTTGGTTGGCAGCAATAGCACCACCCCAGAGGAAGTTTTTTGGAAATGCTTTTGTCATCTATCGTTTTCCTTCTTTCAATTAAGTACAATAATATTATAACCTTATCTGAAAGCGCAATCTTGCATTATCATCTTAGAAACTGATACTATCACACTAGATATGATTTAATGGCATCAGCAATCACCCGATAACCATCTATGGTTAAATGTAACCCATCCACAGTCCATTCCCGTTTTAATTGCCCCGAAGCATCACACAGCAAATCATGAACATCAAGCCACTGCACGCGCTCCCCTGCTAATTGACTAAGAAGTGCGTTCAGTTGTGAAATACTCTGATTATTTCGCAAGCTTGGTGTGCGTACAAATTCAGGCGATTCATTCATTGGGAAAATAGACAATAAGATAATCTGTGTTTCAGGTAACTGTTCGTGAATCTTGTTAATCATGGTTTCAATGCTTTGACAAACCTCTTTCGGCGTTCTCGTTTTCAAATCATTAACGCCAATTAACAAAAAGACATTGCTCGGTGCCAAGTCAAGTACCTGAGTGTCCAAATGCTCTAGCAACTGCAAACTATTAATCCCATGAACCCCACGGTTGTAAAGTGGCAAGCGTGATTGTAATAATTCATGAATTGGAAAATACTCTGTAATGGAATCCCCTACAAAAACAGTATTGGGATGTGAAACGCTCTGATTCAGCGCAGCATATTTTTCCCAAAGTTGATTTTGCTGGTCTGCTAAAATGTATTGGCGATATTCTTTGACGTCTGCTTTATGATAAAGTTCTTGAAAATCGGTCATTTAATCTCTCCTGTGATTATTTTTTCAATGGTATCTAACACACTATCTTGTGCATTGGATGAAATGGTGTAGCGTGCAATGTCTTTAATTTCTTGCGGCGCATTTGCCACAGCAAAAGAATAGTTAGCTAATTTCAGCATTTCAATGTCATTGCCACCATCACCAAATGCAGCGACTTCGGCAGGGGTAATATTGTATTTGGTCATTAATGCCTGCAATCCCCAAGCTTTGTGAATACCAGTTTGGATAATATCAACCGCACCATAACCGCTTGAAACAGCTCGTAAGTCACCGTGAAATTCTTGATTAAATCGGCGTGTAACATTGTCAACGTCATTTAAATCAACCATCATCGTGATTTTGACAATGTGGTCATTTGGACGTTTGGCAAAATCTTCCAGAAAAACAAGATTTGAAAAGAATTGATGTAAATCCGCTTCTGAAATCGCATAAGCTTCTGATTCAAAAACCGTTCCTTCCAAGACATATGAAGCCTTGACCCCTGATAGAATCACTCGATAATCACGCAAATTATCCGCAAAAAAATCGACAACCGCATCAACTAAATGGCTCGGCATTGCTTTTTGTGCCAAAACGTCACCTTTATCAACGACAAGTGCACCATTTTCAGCTACGTAATCAATATTGCCTGAAATCCCTGAAAAAATATTGGTTAATCTTTCTAGGCGATTTCCACTGGCTACGACAAAGGTAATATTTTTCTCGCTCAATTGGTCTAAAATACGTTGAAATCTTACTTTGTCATAAGTGCCTTGAGGATTCAAAAATGTTCCATCCATATCACTGGCAATCAATTTTATCATAAATCGTAACCTTTCAAGAAATGATTTGACAAGACTTGCAACACACCGTTTTCTTGGTTAGATGGTGCTTGATAACTAGCAATATTTTTGACTTCCTGCGGCGCATTTGCCATAGCAAAAGAATACTTAGCCAATTTCAGCATTTCAATGTCATTACCACCATCACCAAATACCATGAGATTTTCTGGACCGTATCCCCAATGATTAAGTAGAAAGTCAAGCCCTGTTCCCTTGTGAACGTGTGAGGGAATCACGTCAATACAGCCGAAACCACTTGACGTTGCTGTCAAATGATAATCAGCAAAAAGCGTGTTAATGTCATCACGAACTTTGAACGTCAACTCATCACGGACTAGCAAGGTCACTTTGAAATAATTATCTTCTGGGATAGGATGGAGATTATCAACGTATTTTAAGACAGGTAAATAATAACGCAAAACACGTCTAACCTCTTCTGGAGTTGATTTTGGCAAATATGAAGAATCTTTCCCTGCCAAATTAATAACGGTATCTGGGTAATATTTTTCAATAAAATTCACCAAGGCAGAAATGGCTTCAATCGTTTCAAATTCTTCCTGTAATGTTCGTCCATTTTCAATGATATGCCCACCATTTTCAGCCACAAATGTCATCAGATGCTTGTGTTCAGGGAATTGTTGGATAATTTGACGGTATTGATTACCGCTCGCCACGACAAATTTAATGTCATCTGCCATAAATTTATCAAACAAACGCCCAAAGAGAACCTTGTCGTAGGTCTTTGTGTCTGTTAAAAACGTTCCGTCCATGTCTGTTGCGATTACTTTTACTGTCATAATACACTCCTTTTCTCCCATTATACGCTATCTCATTTAAAATATCCTTGTTTATCATCAGAAAAACTAATACTATGATATGAAAAATCACCACAAGATTTTCAAAAATAGAAATCTCATGGTGAGTGTGAAATCATCAGTCTATATCAGTAAATCCTCTGCTAATTCATGGCCAACTGACTTTACAAGCTGAACTGCACACCTAGTTTGTATTCTTAAAATTACGGTAAATTGTTTTTGATAATTTATAAAGCATCATCCTCAAAATACCTATTAACGCTATTCAGCAATTGAGGAAAAATCTTTATATTCGCAAACTTTTTATGCGCTTGCAAATATATTTTTGAAATTCATATCTAACTGTCAAAGTACCTAGAGCCACTGAATGAGGATTCCATCTTATTTTTTGCATAATATAAAAGACAAGAGAATCCAAACATATAAGTTAAGCTAGGAAAATATTCTTCTGTAGATGGAACTTTTATAAGAGGTGCGCATACAACGTTAGTAATATCCCCAAAGTCTGTTATTTAGTCTGCATTTAAAATGCAAAACATAACAATATATAAAAATCTTCTAAAGTAAGAAGGCTTAAAAGTGTTTTTCTAATATCATTCAATTTGACATTTTAAATACAAAATGACATAATTGGTTCTACATTAGGAGGAGATTATGGCAGAAAATATTAAAAATTGGGTTAATATATGCGTACTAAAAAACGATCAAGTTCTTTTACTTAATCGACAACATGATGATTTTCCAGGATGGATTCCACCAGGAGGAAAAGTTGAATTCCCTGAAAGTTTCTTTGAAGCTGCTATTCGAGAATTAAAAGAGGAGACTGGTTTAACCGCCTTAAATCTAAATTTAAAAGGTATTTCTGGATTTACGAATCCTATTGGCAATGAAAGATTCGTATATTACGATTTTTTGTGTACAAAATTTACTGGAGATATTGTCGCTTCTAAAGAAGGAGAACCAAAATGGTGGCATTTAAAAGATATTGATAAGTTCCCTATGCAACAAGAAATCAAAGAAAGGCTCCCCCTTTACTTACGGGAAGGCAGTTTCGAAAGCATTAATTACTGGGATGAATCAAAAAAGTGCATTAGCCATACTAAGACTATTTTATTTGATTAAAATTACTTATCCGTTGTACTACCTAATTAGACATAAGCGTGAGAATATTTCAAGCTCATACCAAATTCATTATGACTGCTTTCGCAACATAAGAAAATAGTTGAGCAATATCGCCTTTATTCTAAATTTAAGTGCTCGTAGGCTTCGACAGCGTGAGCACTCGATTAATTTAACATCAAAGGTGTCTCTATAAAAATACTAAAAAATCCTTGGAATAAGCTATTTCCAAGGATTTTCCTATATTTATACTCCGATTTCTATATCATTGTCAATGGTTTTAATCATCTTAGCTGGTACACCACCAACCACACAGTTATCTGGAATATCCTTGGTAACCACAGCCCCTGCAGCCACCACGACATTATTGCCAATAGTCACCCCTGGAAGAATCGTAACATTGCCACCAATCCAAACATCGTTTCCAATCGTTACTGGCTTAGCAATGCCAAGATTGTCACGTCTGCCTTGCGGTGTTAAAGGATGATTGACCGTCGTAATCATGGTATTTGGACCAATCATGACATGATGACCAATATGAACTTCAGCAACATCAAGGATAATACCGTTATAATTCATCAAAAAATGATTGCCGACATGGATATTTTTCCCATTATCACAGTTAAAATTTGGAAAAACAGACACATCGTCGCCCGTAGAACCAAATAAATCTTTTAAGGCTGCTGTGCGTTTTTCGACATCTAAAATATCAATCGCATTCAGCGCTTGGCACTTGCGAAGCGCCTCTTTCTTGATGTTTTCAATAGCTGGGTCAGTAAAACAATAAGGCAAACCCGCTTGTAATTTTTCTAATTCTGTCATTTTTTGCCTCCTTTCGTGTGAATGGCATTTGAAAGATGATTAAGGCGATAGTCAAATGGTGTTTCCCCAGTGACTTTTTTAAAGACTTTTGTAAAATAACTTTGCGAGCTAAACGCTAAAGTCTCTGAAATTTCTAAAATCGAATACTCGGAATCAAGTAACATATTTTGAGCAACTGCAATCTTTTGTCCTTGAATGTAAGTTTTTACAGATTGTTGCATTCTTTCATTAAATAATTGAGAAATATAACTCGTTGAATAGCCCGTATAATCAGCCAAATCAGCCAATGTAATTGTCTCGTGCAAATGCAAGTCAATGTATTCTATACAGCGCAAGATAGGCAATGCCTGAGCTTGATCTGCCTTACTTTGCATTACAAATTTGGTAAATGTGGTAAACATATCTAATTGCAACTCAAAAATATCTGGCACATTATCCAAATGATCAACTTTCTGAATATACAAATCGCTGGTATTATAAGCTGTTTCTTCATCCAATCCACCTTGAATGGCAAAGCGCGTGGCAAGCGTCACCGAAGCAACAAACAAATATTGGTAATTTCTGACATCATTTTCCGACAAATGCCCCGTCAAATCAGACTGGAACATCTCTTTAGCTGCCTTGACAGCATTGGTTAAATCACCATTTTTCAAATAACTATATTGCCTTAATTCTTCATCGTAACGGTGATGACGTTTCTGACTTTCACGATTTAAAAAAGCTTGATAATCAATCTGCTTTCGTGTCACAGAAGACGGCATGTAAGCACCTCCATTATTTTCGTTTCTAAAAGAAATTGTACTAAAAAAAGACAAATTAACAAGTCTGTTAAACTGATTTTGTGACTTTTCTAATAAAATATTACCAAAAAGTGTTGAAAACTACCAAAATTAGCTTTGAAAATCTTATATAATGACTTCATCAATTAAACGGAGGTACATTATTAATGAAAACATGGTTTATTACTGGGACTTCAACAGGATTTGGTAAAGAACTTGCTATCTTATTAGCACAAAAAGATGATGTGAATCTTGTTGCGACTGCTCGTAAACCTGAACAACTTGCCTATCTTGATGAGTTTGACCATGGTCAAATTTTGACATTAAAACTTGACGTTACTAATCAAGAAGATATTCAAAATGCTGTTCAAGCAACACTTGATAAATTCGGGCGTATTGATGTTTTGGTTAACAATGCTGGTATCGGATATTTTGGAACATTTGAAGAAAGTAATCGTGAAACTGTTCAATACATGTTTGACGTGAATGTTTGGGGACTTGTTGATATGACACGCGCAGTACTTCCAACCATGCGCCAACAAAATGAAGGTGTGATTATCAACTTTTCATCTATCGGTGGACTATATTCATTTCCAACACTCTCTTTCTATCATGGGACAAAATATGCTGTTGAAGGGCTTAGCGAATCATTAGCTAAAGAAGTCGCTCACAAAAACATTCAAGTGCTCATTATCGAACCATCAGGTTTCCGTACAGATTGGGCAGGACGTTCTTCTGACAAGGCATTGCCTTCTATTGACGACTACCAACAATTTGCAGATTTTATCACAACAAACGAAAATGGTGCTGGACACGAAGCTGGCGACCCTGTCAAAGCTGCTGAAATCATTTACGACCAAGTGACAAACAATCCTAAACTCCCTCTTCGACTCCCACTTGGTGCATTCGCAACAGATACTGCCATCGACAAATACACCAAACAACTCGCTGAATTCAAAGAACTCCACGACCTCTCAGCATCAGCTGACGTACCAGAATAAAAACTGTCCCTGCATTACAAACTAATGCAGGGTTTTGAGGATATAATTTACAATCCCTCATCAACCATCTGTAATCTAAAACTTTGCCATGGTTTTAATAAATCCAATATTGGTAGATTATCCGAGACTATTTTACCAACAAGATTATAATAACCATCATTTGGTCTATCTTTTAACACGATTTGTAATTCTCCTTTGTACTGACCCGCCGCATTATTACAAATCGTAATGTCACCTTTTTTCAAGTTCTCTGTAGTATGAGCTGGAAAATCTGATTCTTTATAAGTGACACGTGTTTCTGATGAGCGAATCATGTAACCAGAATAATCTCCACGATACATGTGTAGAGGCTCAAAAATAACCTTTTTCTCTGTTTCAGTGACATTTTTATCCAGATGAATCGATAACATCGAAACAGACGAGTAAAATACTTGGTAGACTGCTACCAATTCATCCCTAGGAATCAGCGATGAACTAATGATAATATCATCTATTACATTCGTCATTTTGAGTAGTTGTACTTGTGCTGTTATGGATAAACGTCTTTGCATTTCCGTACTTACCATTAAATCGGATACTGCCCATGGTCCAACCACCCCATTACTTGAATCAACAAAGGCAGCTGTGCGCAAATGATGTGATTTATATTTCACTGCAGTTTGCACAAAATAATCAAAGTCCAAGCCTGTATAAGCTTGAGGGTAAAAATTATGCGAACCAATCACACGATTCTTATCAGCTCCAAAATCCATGACCATATCAATATAATGTTGCCCTCGTGAAATATTAAGTTCAATCACAATTCCAAAAGGATTCATTGACATTCTAGCTTCTTCAAGTCCTGTAAATCCCTCATCTAAACGAATAGACCATACACCTAAATCACTAAAAAATTGTAAGTTTTGATAAGAGATACCAAGTTCTGAAAATAATCTTGGATTAACATCAAGAGATGTTTTCATTCCAAGTTGATTTCCATAAGCAATTACGTCTTTAAATTTTTCGATTGTTTCGGTTGGATTTTCTGCTACTTCTAACATTGAGGTAAAAATACGTTGATAACCAATTTCAGCCGCTTGCGCTATATAATGCTTCATCTCAGGTAAACTTGATTTTGATGGATAAATAGAAATTCCTAATTCGCCCATATCTCTATGTCCTTCCTATATAAAAAAGAGCGGGCAAGCCCACTCTCACATCTTAAGCTTCAACGCCTTCTTCTTTAAGAAGTTGTTTGTCATACATTTTAAGGAATGGGAACCAAACCAAGAATGCAGCTGCCGCACAAACAATAGCTGTTAGTAAAGCACCAACACTACCACCTGAACCAACATAGGCACCTAAACCAATTGGTGTTGGCCATGGTGTTTGAATGATTGATACCGCAGCAAATCCAATTTTAACCGACCAGTAACCAATTGTTGCACTGACGATAGGTGCAATCATAAATGGTAATGCAAGAGTTGGATTGTAAACAACTGGAAGACCAAAGATTAATGGTTCATTGATGTTAAAGATAGCAGGTCCCATAGCTGCACGACCAAGCATTTTAAGTTGAGATGATTTAGCCGCAAAAGCTAACCAAACACAGGCAAGAAGCATCGCACCAGAACCACCGATTGTAACATATGAGTTAGTAAATTCACCAGCGTATGCAATATGTGCACCATCAACGTTTTCAGCCATATTTGCTAAAAGGATTGGGTTAACAAGCCCCATAACGATATTTGCACCATGGATACCAACAATCCACAAAGCGTGAACAAGAAGGTAAATAACCACGATACCAAGCCATGAATTGGCAATATTTTTAACGAAACTAAATGGAATGGCAACAACGTTGTAAATATCAGTACCTAGAACAACAAAGATACCATTGATAACAAGGACAACAATTGCAACGACACCTGCTGGAATCAAAGCTGAGAATGAACGTGAAACACCTTCTGGAACAGCTTCTGGCATTTTAACAACCCAGTTGCGTTTGATACATGTTTTATAAAGTTGAACAGCAAGAATTGACATCAAAATAGCAGTGAACATTCCTGAAGTTGACAAACGGTCCAAGCTATTACCACCAATTGTCCAACCATTGATAGTAGCACCATCAACGTTAAGGTAATCAAATGCACCATTTGAAACCAACAATTCTGGAATAGTTAAGAAGAATGCAAATACAGAAAGCAAAGCACCATAAACTGGGTCTACATTCAAGTCATCTTCTTCTGCAAAAATTTTAGTGTATTCATAACCAATAACAATGGCAAAATAAAGAGATAAAATTCCCATAGTACAGTTGTAAGCTTGCAAATATAGCGGTGCAATCTTATCAACTGAATTTTCCCAAAGTGTTGTCAAGGCTGGAATCGGAAATGCTTGTGGGATAATGCTCAATACAAGGAACATTGACCCAACAATAGTGAAAGGAATACTTGCCATACCAGCGGCAACAATGGCACGAACAGGACGCCAAGTAGAAACTTTTCCCATTGGACCCATTAGGTACTTTTCTAGAAATTCAAACATCTTTTACTCCTCCTAAAAACTATAAAATGTTTGTTGATTGATTAATTTATTGATGCCAAATATTGTTGAATACGATAATATTGCTTATCTGAGTTACGATTAATGCGCCCCAATTTCACTAACATCCACGATGCTATAAGAACCCCAAGTAATAACATCATGATAAGAAACAGTTGAGTTGTCGTAGTTTCAGATAAAAATGGGTAAAAATAACGATATTGATTAAATAAAGTAGCTAAAATCAAAACAATATTTACTGCGATAATCATTTGAAAATACAGTTTTGTCTTAACAGCTGGTTTTTGTTCTCTCGAATACATTCGTGATTGTTCCCACATGCAAATGGCACCGAATACAGCCAAAAAGAAAGGGATAAGAATGAAATGCAAATGCTCAGTTGAGAAAAACATCAATATCCAATAGAGATTGACAAAGAAGAAGAATGCCACCACGTATCGAATGAGAAAATAACGTGTATAATACATGTTTTTAATCCCATTTTCGCGCCGTGTTTCATCTAACTTCTTTTTTTCTTGTTCTGTTAAAGCAGCCATCGCTTATCCCCTTTCAATTAATTAACTTTTTTATATAACTCCAACATCTCAAGTGCAACTTCTCGAAGCGTCATCGTTGTCATCAAGTGGTCTTGCGCATGCACCATGATGATTTCAACATTAACTTCTTTGCCGCTTGCATATTCTTGCAGCAAATGTGTTTGTGCTTGATGAGCTTTCAAGAATTCATCATTTGATTCTTGTAATTTCTGTTCTGCTAATTCATAATCTCCCTCACGCATAGCATCAAATGCTTCGTGAACAATTGATCTGGCATTCCCAGAATTCAAGATAATTTCAAATGCTGCAACTTGTAACTCTTCTGAATTCATATAACTCCTACCTTTCTTTTATTTTTAAAAATAATGTTCTAAACTCTTCAAATGATTGGCAAGCTAACATTTGCTTTTGGAGGTCTGGTTCATCAACCAAGTCCACAATCGCAGAGGTTAGCTCTGGTAAGCCATCATTTTCGTGAACAGACATTGACATTAAAAAGACAATTTTGATTGACGGGTATTGGTCATCCCAAGGTAAACCATCTTTGATAAGAGCTACCGCAAAATGGTGTTTACTACCAACGGCTTTCATCGGATGCGGAACAGCAATATGTTCACCGAAAACAATCGAACTCATTGACTCACGTTGCTTCATCATATCAAGCAAACGTTTTTCAAACTTCTCATTTTCATTTTTTGAAATGCTCTTAGTAAGCATTCGCAACACATCATCTTTTGAACTTTTAGAAAGGATGAAGAAAGCTTCTTTTGAAAAATAATCATCAAAAACTTCTGCAACGCTGAACTTTGCTTCATCATCTTCAATCGTTCTCAATGATGTTGATGTGTTTAAATGTGATATGCCATGTTTAATCTCTTGCAATTCATCATCAGTCAGAAAGACCGATACTGTAAATACAGGAATATTAAAAATTAAATTTGATAAGTCGATTGACGAAACGATGAAATCAATTCCTTTTAACTTCTCATTATTAATCTCATAATAACCAATCACATCCGTAATCGAAATCAGGTTTCCCAATTCATTTTCAATTCTACTTTTCAGCATTTGTGCGCTCCCATAACCTGTTGCACAAATGACGAGAACATTGTATTTTTGTTGTTCTTTGTAACGTTCCTTAGCAGCCATAAAATGCAGAGCAATGTATGCGATTTCATTTGGCGTTAAAGAAAAAGAACTAAACATTGGCATGTTGGTAATGACTTGCTCAGCCAAGCGATACATCTCTTGATAATTTTTTTGAATTTCCGCAGTCAAAGGATTTTCCAACACCACTTTCCCTTCCAAGCGAATCAACATGGTTGATAGATGGGTTAAAAGCCCCTCAATCAATTGAAAATCATTTTTGACTTCTGGATTAATTCTCGTGATACTGTCGATAAGTTCTTGTCGCATGCGCTCCTGCACCGCTTCAGATATGTAGTGGGCATTGCCATGACTTTTTGAAATCAAGTGCAATGTAATGTAATCCACTTCTTCTGCAGGAAAATCAATTCCTGTTGACACAGACACACGTTTTAAGATGTTATTAGCTACCTGACGCTCTGGCAAGTCACGCAACATCAGCTCATCTTCTTCCATTTTACTGATTTTAAACCCTTCAGTAATACGACGAATAGCTAATGCAATATGAATTACCAAGTTTTGAATGACAAAATCAGATAACTTGAGCCCACCTTCTCGACATTCATCAAGAACAATAATGGTCAATTCCTCAAAAGAAATCCTCTGATTGAGCAATTCATTATCAACGTAAGAGTGCATGGTATCAATAAAACCAGATGAAATAAAGTAATCCATAATGAAGCGACGTTTATCTCGTTCTGACCCCGTTACATAAACACCCTTATTTGCCTTGCTTTCAATTTTTAAATGATATGGTTTAAATCTTTGTCTAATCTTTTTAAAATCACTAGACAATGTCGAACGACTGACAAATAATTCATCAACTAAATCGTCAAAATAAATTTCATTTTGCTCAAACAAAAGTTTGTTTAGCAAGTAATTATAGCGATCGTTGATATCTGTAACACTTTGATAATCAAAATGGTGGTCATTGATGTGATTTTCTTCTAAAAAATCAGCAAAGGTATCATCGTCTAAAATATCTAATTTATAACCATAGCCTTGTTTTGAAATCAAATCAATCCCCGAATGATCTAATTTTTCAACAAGTGTTTTATAGTAAGTTCTAATTGTTCTGTCCGAACAGTTCAAATGTGCTGCTAGTTCTTTACTAGTAACAAATGTATCCTTATCTTTCATTAGGTATTGGATAATTTGTTTTTCTTTTTTATTTAACACAGAAAAGGACACCTCCAAACAACATTAGAACCATTATAGCACAATAAATTAGATATTTTCCTTCACCAAAGTAGCCATTTTTTCAATTCCCATTGGAATTGGAATGTAAGCTTGTGGTGGAATTTGTACGATTGGTTTGTTTGTTTTTGCTGCTGCATCAGCCAATTGTTTGAAATTCATTTTTGTTTGTGGGCTAACGAGATACAAATCGTACTTGTCAGCTTCGATGCGTTTTTGCCCTTCTGGAACACCAACGGCATCCATTTCAATGTCTTCACCTTGTTCTTGAAGGAGTGTCATTGTCTTTTTAGCAATCATAGATGATGACATCCCACCTGCACAGATAATTAAAGCTTTTTTAGCCATAATGTGAATCTCCTTTGTTTTTTATTTACACGTTTATTTTATAAAAACGCTTACATAAAGTAAATTCAGTCTTTTTCCTCTTTGATAAGGAAAATAACTCACCAACTGCGGAAAGACAGGATTTAAAAGGAACATTTTCCGTAATCGTTTTGTTACAAAAAAATAAAAGGGAGTTTGTTTCACTCACCTTTTTATTGATTTATCAATCGTTAAATGTTTGTTTTTAAAAATATGTTCTTTTCAAACAAAAGTATATAACTTTGTATAAATAACCTGAACTTGCTTAGCATTGAATCCAAACTCTTTTATAATCAACTGCTGTAATTTTTTGTCATTAATTTTAGAGTACACACGGTAGTTTTTACCATCGCTGTCGGTATGGATAACATCAATTGTTTCCCGTAATTTACGATTCGTTAGCAATTCTGGTAAAGTATCAACATCTTTAAACTGAATGAGATATGGGCCTCCCATCTGCTCACCCTGCGCATAGTATTCCTTTTGATAGCGACTGCTAAATAACCAAACAACAGTGATGATTATCACAAAGACAAGAAAAATCCAATTATTCATACCTTATCACTCTTCCTAAATCATTCCAAGCACTCCTGACAATTGCGCTGTTTGAACGTGAATATCGGTTGAATCCAAATGGTATTCTTTCATCAAAAGCGTTTTGAGCTCAGTGTCATTAATCTTAGATTGAACTGAACAGCTATGTTCAGACTTGCCAACAACCCTAACGTTATTCTTTAACTTGGCATTTTGGGTCAAATCTGGTAACTTCTTCCCGTTTGCCATCGTAATCACGTAATTGTAGCCAAACGTTTTTGATACCCAGACTTTAGCACGAAAAGCTTGAACAACTGCTAGAATTAGTAAAATAATAAAAATTGTAACGATAATGCCTACCATATCTCTACCTCCTTTTTCCCTTATATGGTATTTTTATTTTTCGCGTTCAGTATATTCCTTTTTGAAAGCCCTGTCAATTATTTATTCTCTTAGTAATCCATGCCAATTAAATAGGAAAATTATTCTCAATTTTCTAGTAAAAAGCTCCTCTAAAATGCTGTTGTTTCAACATTTCAGAGGAGTTTTATCTTTATTTTAAAAATATTTTACAAAGCAAAATCGTACCTGCCAGAGCTCCTGAAATGCTATTGGCAGCAATCAAGGCAACATCTGAAATGGAAATACCATGTGCCAACCAAAGCAGCATTCCTGTCACTGACATGCTATACATGCCTAAAGAAATGGACTCTGTATTTTTGGTTTTTATCACTTTTATCAGTTGAGGGACAAACCCAAGTGTCGTCAAAGACGCTGCGATTAAGCCAATCATATCTTTTCCTTTCATATCAACCAAACAAAAACCTTCATAAGACAGGAGATTGTTGCCTCATAAAGGTTATTAACAAAATCAAATATCCTCACCGTTTGACGCAATGACTTTTTTGTACCAATTAAATGATAATTTCGGTGAGCGTTTATAAGTTCCATTGCCATCATCATCTTTATCAACGTAGATAAAACCATAACGCTTGCGCATTTCACCCGTACCTGCTGAGACAAGGTCGATACAACCCCAAGGTGTATATCCAATCAAATCAACCCCATCTTCGTCTACAGCTTTAATCATTTCTTTGATGTGAGCACCAAGGTAAGCAATGCGATAATCATCGTGCACCATACCGTCTGCCTCAACTTGGTCAATAGCACCAAAACCATTTTCAACGATAAAGAGTGGCAAATGATACATGTCTGTAAACCAATTTAAGCTGTAACGTAAGCCTTCTGGGTCAATTTGCCAATCCCATTCAGATGCTTTTACGTATGGATTTCGCACCAAATCTTCCGTTTCTAGGTAATCAAAATGTGGGTTATTTTCACGGTGGGCATCAATCGCAAATGACATATAATATGAAAAGCCGATATAATCAACCGTTCCAGCCTTCAAATCAGCCAAATCTTCTTCTGTCACATCAACTGTGATGCCCTTGCGTTCCCAATATTTCAAAATATGATTTGGATAATAGCCATGGACATGAACATCTGTAAAATAATAACGTTTTTCCATCGCCTTTTGCGCCATCAAAATATCTTTAGGATTGCAAGTTGCTGGATAAATAGGACACATGGCAATCATACAACCAATTTGAAAATCAGGATTGATTTCATGACCAATTTTAACCGCACGCGCTGACGCTACTAATTCATAATGCGCTGCCTGATACATAATCGCTTCACGGTCATCGCCTTCTTTATAGACAATACCAGAATTTGTAAACGGCGCAAAATCTTCTTGATAGTTAGCTTGATTATTGATTTCATTGAAGGTCATCCAATATTTGACTTTATCTTTGTAACGACGGAAACACGTTTCAGCAAAACGAACAAAGAAATCAATCGTCTTACGATTTGTAAAACCACCATATTCCTTCACCAAATGGAAAGGCAATTCAAAGTGTGATAAAGTCACAACTGGCTCGATACCATATTTCAAACATTCATCGAACAAATCATCATAAAATTGCAAACCAGCTTCATTTGGCTCTAATTCATCTCCGTTTGGAAAAATACGTGTCCATGCAATTGACGTACGGAAACATTTAAAGCCCATTTCAGCAAACAAAGCAATGTCTTCTTTGTAATGATGATAAAAATCAATCGCTTCATGGTTTGGATAGTATTTTCCTTCCACAACACCGTCAGTAATTTCACGTGCGACACCATGACGTCCTGCAGTCATGACATCAGCGACACTTAGCCCTTTGCCGCCTTCTTTCCAACCACCTTCAAGTTGATGGGCAGCAACAGCGCCACCCCACAAAAAATTCTCTGGTAATTTTGACATGACATAACCTCCTCGTTTTCTACACCATCATTATAGCAAGCGTTTTCAAAAACGAACATAGAAAAAATTTCCTAAGTTATTAGGAAATTTTTGACATCTCTAGTTATTTTTTTAAAATCAATGCAAGCTCCCATACTAGTAAAATACCAGCAAGTGCAAAAAGAATTTTGGATAGTTCTTGCATGTTAACGTTAAAACTAAGAACAGCCGCTGTTAGCATTACTGCCATGAATAAAATGCTAATGACAAATCGGTTTGCCATTTGGTTAATGGTTTTAATTCGATTTTTATAGTCATAGATATCATGGTTTACCAAAATACGTCCGTTAAGAATCTGTTCAAGTAACTGATTTAAACGGCGTGGAATATTTTTTCCGTTTTTTAATTGATAAAAAAGCTCAATTAGCAATGTTTCCTTGTTGAGAGCCTGTTTCAACATATCAGGTCCCATATTTTCTAGGAAATAATTCTTAGCAAGCGTCATCAAGTCAACTTCTGGCGCTAATTCACGGAAAATCCCTTCAATTTGCAGCGCAGCTTTTTCCAAAATCGTAATCTGAGGCGATGCCTTCAAACCATTTTTCACAAAAACATCTAGCAAATCTTCCAGCAAATCCGTAATAGACAAAACGCCCAAATCTAGGCTAGAATATTTTGCTAACATTCGTTCAACATCCTGACTAAGCGCTGTTTTGTTCATCGAAGTATCAAAACTTGTCACAGACAAGATACCCTGCATCATTCCTTCGACATCTTGAGCAGTAAAACTGTAAAGAATATCATTCAAAGCCACGCGCATGCCATTTTCCAGATTGCCCATAATTCCAAAGTCAATAAAATAAATTTTTCCTTCTGATATGAAGAGATTCCCTGGGTGTGGGTCACCATGAAAATAACCATCTTTAAAGACTTGCTTGATAAAGCTAAGCATTAATTTCTTACCAATATCTTCCAAATCATAACCCGCTTTAAGCAATTCCTCGTAATGATTGATTGGAATTCCTGATACATATTCTTCGACAACCATACGTGGTGTTGTGTATTCATCATAAACCTCAGGAATGGCAATGCATTTTATCGATTGATTCAATTCTGCAAAAGTAAGCATCGCTTGTGCTTCATTGCGAAAATCAATTTCTCTTGTCAAACTTTCCTTAAGCTGCTGTAAAACCTCTGATAAATTCACCATCGGTAGCAAGGCATTCGGGATTCGACGAGAAAGTCTAATAAGCAACGTTAAATCTTCTTCGATAATTTCTGGCAAATGCGGGCGCTGAATTTTAACAACCACTTCTTTCCCGTTTAACAAAGTTGCACGATGTGTCTGCGCAACCGAACCACTCGCAAGCGGTTCTGAAGAAATTTCTGCAAAAACTTCTGAAATTGGAGCAGGCAACTCAGCGGCGATTGCTTCCATGACGACTTCTTGTGGCAAGGGAAGAACATTGCTTTGGAGCTTACTCAATTCTCTGATATAAGGTTCAGGAAAAATATCGCTTCGCGTTGAAAGAATTTGTCCGATTTTGACAAAACTAGGACCTAATTTTTCAAAAGCTAATCGAAGCTTACGCGGTGTTGTCTTGTCTTCTAAAGGTTTTCCTTTTTCTTTTAGCGTTGTTAAACCGACCGAGCTAAAAGCTCCGATGATTTCTTTTAAGCGCTTGTTTGGCATAATCCGTCCTTACTCTTTATCATCAGATGCTGATTGCTTCAAAAGCGCATCTAATTTATCTTCAAGACGAGAAACATCTTCTTTAGTGGCATATTGAACAGGTTTTGTTTTGACATCTAATTGGTCAAGCAATTCTTTAGCTTCGTCTTCGCCTTTTCGTTTCAATTCAGATTGCAATTCTTTACCTTCTTCAACCGTCAAACGACCTTTTTCGACCAATTCTTTAACAAAAGCGTCAGCTTTTTCCAAAGTCATAGAAGTCAAGCCAATACCAGCAAGTAAAACTTTTTTCAATTCATCCATGATAATTCCTCCTTGAACGATTTTTAGTAACAATTGTTTACCCTTTCATTCTACTACTTTTAAGCTAAAATAGCTAAAGGAAACCAAGCATTTCATGAAATTTTCTGACAACATATCAAGCAAACTAAAAAACTCCGCAAAAAACAAAGGAGATTAAATTGCTTTACGGAGTTTTAGGGTAATTAAAAGGTGTTTTCTAAACACTATCAAATCATATCCAAACACAGTCAGTTTGAGAGGTCTTGGTCATGATTTACTTAAATTATAATCATTTAAATAATAAAGCGCTAACATTATCCTTTCAGATTCTAATACTTTAACACGATATTAAAAAGAAAATTTTCGGAAAAATTTATGGTATCCGTTTCCAATTTTTGATAACTTTTGATATAATAATACTGCACAATAATACTATAATATGATTGGAAGTTTTTCTATGAAAAATAATACTGACCCATTGAAGATTAGAATTGATGAAAATAAACATCTCCTTCCATACGACTACTACAGTACCGTCGTTGAACATGGGCGACCTGACGTGCTTTTTCACTGGCATCCAGAAATAGAAATTAATTACATCTATGAAGGATCTGCTCGTTTTCATATTGATTATGATTACTTTAACAGCCAAGCAGGTGATATTATCCTCATCCGACCAAATGGCATGCACTCCATTCACCCACTTGAAAACCAAAAACACGTCACTGATACTTTTCGCTTTCACTTGGACATGATTGGGCATTCAACTGTCGACCAAGTAAGCCTAAGGTATTTGCAGCCATTACAGACTAGTTTTTACAAATTTGTACCACGAATTCAACCAGGGATGGAAGGTTACGAAGATATCAAAGAATGTCTATTCACCATTTTTGAACTCTCTAAAAATGAAGGACGACATTTTGAACTTTTACTCAAATCCAAATTAAATGAATTTCTCTACCTGCTCTTCTATCATCACTACGTTTTGCGAAAAAATACCGATGATAGTTACCGCAAAAATGAACAAATTCGTGAACTCATTGATTACATCAATAATAATTATCAAAAAAACCTCTCAATTGATTTTCTATCACAATTCATGGGCTACAGCAAAACGCACTTTATGGCTGTTTTTAAACAACACGCTGGTACATCTTGTACAGAATTTATCATTCAAGTTCGTTTAAACAAAGCCTGTGATTTATTAATTAATACGTCTGACCCAATCTTAGAAATCGCAACAGCTGTCGGTTTTAATAATCTCTCTAATTTCAACCGACAATTCAAACGCTATTACGAACTCACACCAAGTCAATACCGAAAAAAATTCACAAAACGCAAAGAAAGCATGATATTAGTTAACCCTAAAAAGAATCACTAACACAATACAAAATGCTAGGTAGAAATGATTTCTATCTAGCATTTGTTTTATATAGAAAATTTACGAAAAAAATTTTACCAATTTATAAAGCAATAGTATTTACACCCTAGATTAACATTGGCTTATAACATTAACAACTCGTTCCAAATCTTTCAAGTCGCTTTTTTTAGGCTCTTTGATTGAAGAAGATAACATTGAACCGTCTTTCAATGTTAGTCGAATAATTATTTTTTGAATTTTATCCTTTGTCGAAGTGATACCAATCCAAGTACCAACATTACCTGCTACCAAGCTACCAATTGCAGCATTACGAATGACATGACCTTTTTTCGTTCGTACATCCATATCAACATCAATCACATCTTCGATTTTACAGTATCTCGGAAAAACAAAACCTACTCGCAACTGTTTAGTTTTTACATCTACAGCTAATGCTGTCGTGCTGTTTTCAAACGTAGTAGAGAAATTGTGCTTTTTATTTTGATAAATTAAATTACCAAAAATCGCAACTATCATTAAAATAACTAACGTAATAACCATTTTTTAGACCTTCATTCTTGCATATTTTCCATAGATTATTATAGCGCCGCTCTTTAAAAAGCACAATGTATTTCGTTAAATTTCACCCACAAAAAAAGAACGCTATAAGCGTTCTTTTTTCTTTGATTAAGCAAGTGTTGTTAAGAGGTAATCTCCTGTATTTACACGAGCTTCTTGTATTGTCAAAACATCATCGAACTCAGCTGAGTTTGTCACAATGATTGGAGAGATGACTGGCAAGTTCGCTTCACGAATAGTTGCCAAATCGAATTCAAGTAGTTTTTGCCCTGCTTCGACTTTATCACCGACTTCAACAAATGTTTTGAAACCTTTACCAGCAAGTGATACAGTATCCATACCAATGTGAATCAAAAGTTCAGCACCGTTTTCAGTACGCATACCAATGGCATGACCTGTTGGGAACACAAGTGTTACTTCACCATTTGCTGGTGCAAGTACAGTTCCATCAGTTGGATTAATGGCAATACCTTTACCCATAGCTCCTGAAGCAAAAACTTCATCAGGAACATTTTCAAGTTTAACCACTTCACCAATCATCGGGCTAGCAATAATTTCTTGTTTTAATTCTTTAAGTTCAGCAACTGGTTCTGCTGCTTTTTCTTCAGTTTTAGCTGCTTCATCTTTAGGTCCACCGTAAAGGTAAGGAACTGGAGCAAACATTTGAGCGATAAATGAAAATACAACGGCAAGAACAGACAATGCAATCATAATCCACATACCTGACATATTACCAGTTGATGGATCAACGTATGAAGGGTATTGGAAGATTCCCATTGCACCAACACTATATCCATAAACATTGAAGAACATTGTCAAAGCACCGATAATACCAGATACCGCACATGAAATGTAGAATGGAATACGCATTGGAAGTGTAACCCCGTAAATAGCAGGTTCAGTTACACCAAAGATTGATGAAATAAATGCTGGTGTTGAAATTGTACGAACTTTTTGTTCTTTTGTTTTAAGCATGATTGCCCCAAGAACACCAGTTTGTGTAAAGTTAGGAAGACAAGCTGCAACCAAGATAGCTGACATACCATTAGTAGCAACGTCCATAATTGCAAGTGGTACAAGTGCCCAGTGAAGACCGAACATAACCAATACTTGCCACAAAGCACCAAGCAAGAATCCATAAAGAATTGGGCTGAAACCAAGAACAGCTTGGAAACCTGCTGATAGCCAGTCAGTTAGGAGATTAGCAACTGGACCAACGACTAAGAATGTTAATGGAACAGTAACAAGAATAGTTACAAATGGAACGACGAAAAGTTTAACAACATCAGGTGTGATTTTCTTGACATTCTTTTCAATAAGAGAAGCTACCCACATTGCAAGAATACTTGGCATTACTGTTGAAAGGTATGAGCCAGATGATGGCAATTCAAGTGAAATACCAAAGATTTTATCAAGTCCAGCATCTGCCAATGCAGGAATGGTTGTTGTCAATGTTGGATAAACAAGTGCTCCACCAATTGCCAAGGCTGTAAATTCGTTCATCTTGAATTTACGAGCTGCTGTTACTGCAATTAAAAGAGGTAAGTATTGGAAGAAACCATCACCAGCTGCTTCAAGGATAACATACCAAGCGCTATTAGCTTCTGATAACCCAAAGGCACCAATAATAGCAACGATACCTTTAATAATACCGGCAGCAGCCAAAGGTCCAAGGAATGGTTGGAAAATACCAGAAATCAAATCAATAAATCGGTTGAATAGATTTCCTTTTTCAACATCATCACCTTCATCTTCGCCAGTTGCTCCTACACCTTTTACACCTTGTTCTAAAACCGCAGCATAAACGTCTGGAACATGATTTCCAATAACAACCTGATATTGTCCTCCTGCTTCCACAACAGTAACAACACCATCACGTTGTTTTAAATAATCAGTATCCGCTTTTGAGACATCTTTTAAGCGAAAACGTAAACGTGTGATACAATGACGAAGATCTAAAACATTTTCTTTGCCACCAACGTGAGCAACAATGTCTTTTGCCAACTCTGTATAATCTTTTTTAGCCATATTCTGGCTCCTTTCTCTTCTCTGGTTTTTAACAACAGAAAAAACCTAAACAAATACCAAACAATTTCTTGCGCCCTTGCGGTGACGCCAAAATTATCTTGTATTCATTTAGGTTTTGCCTGCTAACCAGTAACAATCCTTTTAACAATTCATAGTATAGCATGCGCTTTCATTTTTTGCAAGCGCTTTTTCGGAACTTTTTTGGTTTTATTAACCGTTTTCATAAACTATGAAAATAGATTCTATGATTTTTTATTGTCATTAAAAGCTTTTACAATATTTTCCAAAATATTTTCATGTCAAAATTTTTTACAAAAAAATAAATTCTCCCCAGTCTTCTGGAGAGAATTTTATCAATTACGACTTGTTTCCAAGCGCTGAATATGAATCGTTATATAAACTTGTTCATCACGGCTCATCGGAAAATCATAAGTATTTTCGATGTAATTTTTTATCTTTTCAGAGCAAGAAAAAGCAACGGGATAATTTAATTTGACCTGTTCATATAAGAAACTGTCATTTTTTCCTTGCACAACACCATTGACAACACGTTGAGCAAAATATTGGATGTGGGTAATGAAACGATTATAACTTAGAGAATCTTCATCAGATACTTTGCCATAAAAAAGTCGAACAATTCCTAGAATATCTGTTACGATTTTTGAAATTTGATAACTTTGCTGTACCATGCCTGAATCTTTTTGAGCGTTGATAAAATGCAAAGCAATCGATGAAATTTCATCATCAGGTAAAATAACCCCTAGTTTTTCAAAAATAATCTTGAGGGCATCTCTACCCAACTGATACTCTTTTGGGAAAAATTTACGAATTTCCCAAGATAAAGGATTTTGAATCACAATATTATCACGTGTTCGTTGAATCGTATAGTGAAGATGATCTGCCAAGGCAATGTAAAAAGCTGTATCAAAAGTTGTCTTTAATACTTCTTGACCATGTTCGATAATCTCAAGGACAGCTTCGGTCTCTACAGGAGATAAATCAAGATAAACTCGTGTCAAGTCATTTGTTGCCGCATTATCTTGCATCACAAATGTTTTTTCAACTAAGTCTGTATCAATCTCATCACCTGGCTTTTTTTGAAAACCAAGCCCTCTCCCCATTACAATAATTTCCTCTCCGTCATCCCCTTTAGCCAAAACAACATTGTTATTATAGACTTTATCAATTTCCATCTTCTACAACTCCTCAAAAAAATTCGGAAAGAAAAGGCAAAACTAGGGTACACAAAAAGCACTGCGTTTTGACACAAACTTTAAAATGTACACTAGGTTTTGCCTGCTTAACCAGTAACAATCCTTTTACTTATCTCATTGTATCAAAACTTTTACCAAAATGAAAGGGAATTCATAAATTATTTTATCAATCAAATGACATTAATAATTTCCTAACTTTGCCGATTTCTGGCTCGTTAACAACCAAGAAAATCGTATCTCCAGCATTTAAACGGGTATTTCCTGACACAACTTCTGATTTTTTAGCGTGAATTTGAGTCGTAATGAGAACATTTTTAGGTAATGTGAGGTCTTTAACGTATTTTCCAGCGATTTTATCTGAAACTGTCAATTCAATCAAGGTTGGCTCGATAACTTCTCTATCTTGTGGAACCGAAAGATTAGCAAGCAAAGCTTCATAAATTGGTTCTCCTTTTAACAAATCCATCACGATATAAGCTACCAAAGTAACCACAGCAATCGTCATTAATTGATGAAAATCACCAACCATCTCTGTTACCAAAATCATTGCTGTTAGCGGAGCTTTTGAAATTGCCCCAAAATAACCAGCCATTCCTAACACAACAAATAATGATAAATATTGATTGGAATATAAACCGAGCTCTTCGAAAGTCATTCCAAAACCAAATCCTAGCAAAGCCCCCAATGTCAAAATTGGAAGGAAGATTCCGCCAGGAAGACCACTCGAATAACTAAACATACTCCACACAAAACGAATGATAAAATAGAGACAAACAATTTGCAAGGTCAAATGACTCGTTGATAGTGATGTAATTAACCCATTACCACCACCTAACAACTGAGGAAAGAAATAACCGATTGGTAAAATTAAGATTGCCGCAAAAATACCATAAAAATGGCTAGGAATATGGAAAATTTTACCTAGATAACGATAGATAATGTTGGCATTTAATGTTACCTTCTCGTAAACATAACCTAGTAGACCAAGAAAAGCTCCTAATAAGATTAAAACCCAGTAATGTTTCAATGGCAAAACCGCCAAATCACCTGGCATATCTAAAACAGGCGTCAAACCAAAAATATTCAATGAAATAAAGTTAGCCACCAGACTAGCAACTAAAGCTGAAATCCAAACCAAGCGTGAAAATTGATGATAGATTTCTTCGACAACAAAAAGCAAACCAGCAATTGGAGCATTAAACGCCGCTGATAAACCTGCTGCCGCTCCACTTGCTATCAAAACACGTTGTTCCATGCGTTCAGCCTTAAGACTTTTGGCAACACCTTTTCCTGCCATTGCCCCCAGTTGAATACTTGGACCTTCACGCCCTAGCATAAATCCCATTGAAATGGCTAGTACACCACCAACGAATTTTTTCCAAAGAACCGACCACCAATTAGGATGAAGCAATCCTTTCAACTCGCCTTCAACATGCGGAATCCCTGACCCTTTGATATCAGAATCTGATTTAATTAAAAAGCCAATAGCAATGACAATAACTAAACTAACACCTAGAATAGCCAGCAAATACATTGGTTGTTGATGTGACAATTCATAATAATTGACAACTTTGGCAGAAATGAAGGCAATCAAAAGACGAAAAAGACTGACTACAATACCAGAAGCACAGCCAACAATCACTCCTCGCCAAACAAAACTGAGAATAGAGGAAAGTGAAAATTCATATTCTCGATGATAACTATCCATGTAAAACTCCTTAATCTCTTGAAATCTAGCAAATACTGCATCTACCACTTTCAAGATTTTCCTGAAATATTCATCACTATTATTTTATCAAAACTAAGTTAACTTTTCGAGGTAGAAATCAAAAAGAAGCTGAGCACTTCGTCTCAACTTCCTAAAATCATTATTTACGATACATCTTGAATTGTAAGTAAAGGTCGTTATAAATTCCTAGCCATTTTTGACCAATATTATCATAAACTTCCAGATTTTCCATGGTATCTTCTGAAGGGTAAAACGCCGTATCATTTTTGACATCATCAGGTAACAGCTCTTTTGCTGCATTGTTCGGTGTCGAATAACCAATGTATTCCGCATTTTGCGCAGCATTTTCAGGTCTTAACATGAAATTAATAAAAGCATAAGCTTCATCGATATGTTTGGCTGTTTTTGGAATCACCAAATTATCAAACCAAAGATTTGAACCTTCACTCGGCACAACATAGTGCAGATGTTCGTTGGACTCAAGCATTGCACTAGCTTCACCAGAGAAAGTCACTCCAATAGCAGCATCGCCATTAATCATGTATCCCTTCATTTCATCACCAACAATGGCTTTGATATTCGGGGTTAAGTCATCTAATTTTTTAGAAGCTGCATTTAGTTCAGACAATGATTTGGTGTTGAGGCTATAGCCTAACGTTCCAAGACCAATCCCCATCACTTCACGCGCTCCATCAACAAGCATGATATCATTAGCGTATTCAGAATTCCAAAGGTCTGACCAATGTTCTGGCGCATTTTCTACCATGGTATCATTGTAAATAATGCCCAGTGTTCCCCAGAAATACGGGATAGAATAATCATTATTTTCATCGAAACTAAGTCCAAGAAACTCATCACCGATATTTTCCAAACCAACAATTTTTGATTTGTCTAGCTTGATAAGAAGATTTTCTTTTCGCATCTTATCAATCATATAATCAGATGGCACAGCAATATCGTAAGTTGTTCCACCTTGTTTTATCTTAGTATACATGGACTCGTTAGAATCAAACGTTTCGTACTGAACTTCAATTCCAGTTTCTGCAGTAAATTTTGTGATTAAATCAGGGTCAATATAATCACCCCAGTTGTAAATAACTAATTTATCTGATTGACTTGTCGAACTTGATGTTTTTTGCATATAAACAGAAACACCAAATAAAACAAAGGTAATCGCAATCACACCCAAGACAAAAGAATATAATCTACGCATCACGATCCCCCTTATCTTGCGAAATAAAGTAATAGCCAATCACAAGCAAAATACTAAAAATAAAGACAATCGTTGATAGGGCATTGATTTCAAGGGAGATTCCTCGACGTGCTCGTGAATAAATTTCAACTGATAGGGTTGAAAAACCGTTACCTGTTACGAAGAATGTTACCGCAAAATCATCTAGTGAATAAGTAAACGCCATGAAAAATCCTGAGATAATTCCTGGTGTCAAATATGGCAACATAACTTCTTTTAACATTTGCCAAGGCGTTGCTCCTAAATCATAGGCAGCATTAATCATGTCATCGTTCATCTCTTTCAAACGTGGCAAAACCATTAAGACCACAATCGGAATTGAAAAGGCAACATGACTAAGCAAAACTGTCATAAAGCCAAGATTGAAATGAAATAGCTCTGCTAGACGTGTGAAGAGAATCAAGAAACTCGCCCCAATCATTACATCAGGCGCCACCATCAAAATATTATTCATTGAGAGAATTGCTTGTTGGTGTTTTTGACGAGCTTGGTAAATGAAAATAGCTCCAAACGTTCCAATAGCTGTCGCAAGAATTGAGCTTAAAAACGCTAAGAAAAAGGTTTGAACTAAAATCAACATCAAGCGACTATCTGCGAACATTTCTGAATAATGTTCCCAAGTAAAGCCTGTAAAGCCATTCATATCACCACCTTGGTTGAATGAATAGAAAATCAAATACGCAATTGGGATATAAAGAACGATAAAGACCAACGTCAGATAAAGATTTGCTAATTTTTTCATTTTCTTCTCTCCTTAGTCACCCACATCGTTGCCAACATCGCCATGATTAAAATCACACCAATCGTTGAGCCCATGCCCCAATTCTGCGTTGTCAAGAAATGCTGTTCAATAGCTGTTCCAAGTGTAATCACTCGATTTCCTCCAATCAAGCGCGTTAGCATGAACAAACTCAAACTTGGAATAAATACTGACTGAACCCCACTTCTAACACCGTTAAGCGACAAAGGGAAAACAACTTTGACAAAGGTCTGCAATTCATTTGCACCTAAATCTCGACTAGCATTGATAAGGTTATTATCGATATCGTCAAGCGCATTGAAAATCGGTAAAATCATAAACGGAATTTCAATATAAGATGCAACAAAGATAAATGAAAAATCAGTAAATAAAATTTGTTTTGGTCCAATTCCAACAAATGATAAGAAGGCATTGACACCGCCCTGTTGCCCAAAAATCCCCATGAAAGCATATGCTTTTAACAAGAGATTAATCCAAGTCGGCAAGACAACCAGCATTAGCAAAAGCTGCTTGTGCTTTAACCGTGTCAAAAAATAAGCTGTTGGATAAGAAATGACCAAAGTTACCAAAGTAATGATGGCAGCATACAAAATCGAATTGAAGCTCATGCGAAGATAAGTCCATGAGCTAAAGAACGTTTTGTAATTATCAAATGTAAAATGCCCTTGAAGGTCAAAAAGTGACTGCCAAAGAATCATGATAACAGGCGCAATGACAAAAAGAATCAACCATAGCACATATGGAATAGAGAAGAAACTAGAGTTTTTCTTCATTTCGCTCCTCCTCAATGGCGTGAATCAAGCCATCTTCATGTTCTTCTGTTTCAACATATTCTTCAAGGCGTGCATCGAATTCTTCTTCGGTCTCATTCAAACGCATGATATGAATATCTTCAGGCGTAAAATCAAGACCAATCACTTCACCTTCAATCGCCTTACGTGTTGAATGAATCATCCATTCATTGCCTAATTCATCATGAGCGATAATTTCATAGTGAACACCACGGAAAAGTTGTGTATCAACTTTAACACGTAATTTTCCTTCTTCTGGCAAAGTGATTTGTAAATCTTCTGGACGGATAACCACTTCAACAGCTTCATTTGGTCGCATCCCACCATCGACTGCTTCAAAACGTTTGCCATTGAATTCGACCAAATAATCTTCAATCATTGTTCCTGGCAAAATATTTGATTCACCAATAAAGGTAGCGACAAAGTGGTTAATCGGTTCATCATAAATATCAACAGGTGTTCCTGATTGCACGATTTCACCATCATTCATGACAAAAATCCAATCAGACATTGCGAGAGCTTCTTCTTGGTCATGGGTTACAAAAACAAAAGTAATCCCTAGACGTTGTTGCAAATCACGTAACTCATATTGCATTTCTGTACGCAATTTTAAATCCAAGGCTGATAAAGGCTCGTCCAGTAAAACAACACGTGGCTCATTAATAATCGCACGTGCGATAGCAACACGTTGGCGTTGTCCACCTGATAATTTTTGAATTGGGCGTTTTTCAAAACCAGCCAAACGCACCATTTTGAGAGCTTCTTCCACACGACGTTCAATTTCTTTTTTATCAACTTTTTTTAATTTAAGAGGAAAAGCGACATTTTCAAAGACATTCATGTGTGGGAAAAGAGCGTAATTTTGGAAAACGGTATGGACATCACGTTTATTAATCGGAATATCATTGATACGTTGACCATCAAGGTAAACATCTCCTGTGGTTGGGTCTAAAAGCCCTGCAATAATATTTAAAATCGTTGATTTTCCAGACCCTGAAGCACCAAGTAAGGTATAAAACTTTCCTTCTTCAAGTTCAAAATTAATGTCCTTTAAAACAACAGTACCGTTATCCTCAAATACTTTTGATACGTTCTTAAACGCAATAATTGGATTAGTCAATTCTCATAAAACCTCCTTGGAGCTTCTTTAACGTTTCTTTTCGCCGATAATTCGGACTTCGCGTTCTAAGCGGACACCAGAATTCTTTTCAACGGTGTCAATAACATGGGCAATCAAGTCTTCGTAATCTTGTGCGCTACCGTCAGCCACGTTGACCATAAAACCAGCGTGTTTTTTACTAACTTCAACACCACCAATACGATGACCTTTCAAATTGGCTTCGCTAATTAATTGTCCTGTAAAATGACCAACTGGACGTTTGAAAACAGAACCACAAGATGGGTATTCTAATGGTTGTTTTAACTCACGTAAATGTGTCAAACGTGCCATTTCTTGTTCGATTAGGACATAATCACCTGGTTTAAGTGCAAATTTAGCTGAAATCACCACGTCACCACTGTCTTGAACAGCAGAATGACGATAACCAAATTTCATATCACGAGCTTCAATGGTTTTGATTTCACCCTCTTTGGTAATCACTTGTGCAGATACCAAAACATGTGAAATTTCACCACCATAAGCACCTGCGTTCATGAAAACAGCTCCACCAACGCTACCAGGAATACCACAAGCAAATTCAAACCCTGTCAAGCTATGGAATTTTGCAATGCGAGTTGTTTCAATCAAGTTAGCCCCCGCTTCTGCTTCGATAACATAACCATTGACAGTTACTGTGTTAAGTTTATCAAACATAATAACAAATCCACGAATACCACCATCACGGACAATGATATTACTAGCATTTCCTAGTACCATCCATGGAATATTATGTTTATTAGCAAATGTAACAATTCGTATTAATTCGTAACGATTTCGCGGAAAAGCTAAATAATCCGCTGGTCCACCCACTTTCGTATAGGTGTATTTTTTTAACGGTTCGTCAACACGAATATCAATTCCTTTTAATTCATCATTTAAAAATTCTAACATTTTCTTCCAACTCTAAAACTCTTTAATAGAAATAGCGAATATCATTTGATTAAAATCAACCAATACATCATCAAATGATTGATTAGCTCATTATGATCAAATGCATTAACTCACTACTAAAAAATCGGCATAAAGCCGACCTTAATTATATCAAAAAAATCAGCTTTTGACGATAGTTAATTAAACCAGAAGTTTACGAACCTCTTGGACATTCAAAGGCGCCAGATAAGATGAAATTGATTTTCCATTAATCTGAAGCTTTGGAGCAATTTCCTCTAATGGAACGAGGACAAAAGCTCGTTCTGTCATATAAGGATGTGGAACATTTAGATTTTCGGTAGCAATTGTCTCATCGCCATATAAAAGAATGTCAATGTCAATTGTACGAGGTCCCCAATGTTCATGGCGAACACGTTTCAAATCTTTTTCGATTTTTTGGCAAGCAAGTAGTAACTCCTGCGGCGCCAAATCTGTCTCTAACTCACAGCAAATATTCAAGAAATCATCTTGGTCTGTTTTTCCCCAAGCAGCTGTTTCATAAAATGATGAAACGCTTTTGACAACTGTTTTGTCTAATTGCTCCAGACGTTCAATGGCAGATAATAAATAAGCTTTTTTGTCGCCAATGTTACTTCCTAAACTCAAATAAACGCTTGTCATGCTCGCTCCCGTTCTAACTCAATACCAACAGCATCATAATGCCCATTGATTGGCGGATTTTCTTTAAAAATCTTGATGTTGATAGCTTGAACTGGCGCAAATTGTTCGAAAATATCTTGGCAAATAGCACCTGCCAAACGTTCAATTAAAACATATCGTTTTTCTTCAACTTGTTTTTTGATTGTCTCAAAGACAAGCCCATAATGTACCGTATCTTCTAACACATCTGATTGTGAAGCTTTTTGCAAATCAACAGACAAGGTACAATCCACGACAAATATCTGACCAAGGGTTTGTTCCTCAGCAAATGCACCATGGTAACCATAAAAACGGCACCCTTTTAAATGAATTTTATCCATAATACTAGTAATCCGAAAAGAAGTCTCTTGCCTTACTGACAAAAATAACTCCTTTCACTCCCTTCAAATCAGTTGACTAATCACTTTGACAATGTCACGATTAGCTTCCACATTATGCACACGTACTATTTGACACCCTTTTGAAATAGCCCAAGCTGACAAAGCAGCGGTTCCCATATCTCGGTCAACAGCAAGTGTACCACCTCCGAGAAGGTAATCAACAACACGCTTACGAGAAATACCAAAAAGAACAGGGTAACCAAGCTCGCATACAGCCTCTAATCCTTTTAGTAATTCGATATTTTGTGCTTCATTTTTAGCAAAACCAAATCCAGGGTCAATCCAAATATTTTCAGGAGCAACACCTGCATTTTTAGCTGCTTGAGCACGTTCACTCAAAAACTCACAAACTTCCTGAGTGATATTATCGTATTTTTCTTCCTCTTGGTTATGCATCAAGATAATTGGTACGTTTTTTTCAGCAGCTAAAGCTAACATTTTTCCGTCATAAAGCCCAGCCCAAACATCGTTTAAAATATCTGCTCCTGCTTCTAATGCTGCACGCGCTGTCTCTGTTTTGTAAGTGTCGATACTAACCAAGACATCAAATTTTTCCTTAAGTACCTTGATGACAGGAACCACACGATTAATTTCATCCTGAGCTTCAACGAAAGTATAGCCAGGGCGAGTTGATTCTCCACCAACATCAATAATCTTAGCTCCATCAGCAATCATTTTTTCAGCTTGTTGAAGAGCTTTTTCAACTGAAGTGTATGACCCGCCATCAGAAAAAGAATCGGGTGTCACATTAAGCACTCCCATGATGCAAGCTGTTCCATCAATCTCGTGTTTACCAATTTTCATAATCGTCTCCCTTTACAAGCACATCGCTTCTAGCTTTATTTTCCTAAAATAAGCGAAAGAATTTCCTTGCGTTCCTCACGGTCTTCTTTAAAGACACCTCTAGCAACTGTTGTAACTGTTTTGCTACCAGGTTTCTTAATACCACGCATTGTCATACACATGTGCTCTGCTTCAATCATGACAAAAATGCCTTTAGGATGCAAAGCTTCTTCAAGTGCTGTAGCCACTTGGTCTGTCAAACGTTCTTGCAACTGTGGACGTTTGCTGGCTACTTCAACCGCGCGAGCCAATTTACTAAGACCTGTCACACGACCATCGCTTGGCAAATAAGCAACATGAGCTTTCCCATAAAAAGGAACCAAATGATGTTCACACATTGAATAAAATGGAATATCTTTAACCAAAACCACTTCATCATGATTTTCTGTAAAAACAGCTGTAAATTGATCTTTAGGGTCTTCATTCAAACCTGAAAACATTTCTTGGTACATTTTAGCGACACGTTTTGGTGTATCTAATAAGCCTTCACGTTCAGGATTTTCTCCCAAGGCTTCTAAAAGTTGGTAAACTGCTGCTTCGAGTTTTTCTTGATTTGCCATTATCTATTCCAATCTATATATATTTTTTCTATTATAGCTTAATTTTGCTGTCTTGACAAAAGTACAGGGCGAACTTGTGAGATGAAATATAGTGAGCCCGTTATGAGATAGAAATCATCTTGACTATCCAAATCAATATCAGCAACCCAATCCTCCCAATGCGGAACCTTATGGTATTGCTCTGGATATTTTGCTAAAGGTAATGAATTATGGTAAACAAAAGTTGTTACATCCACATTTGCCAATTGACTAAGCAACTCCAACATTGAATCAATTGGTTTTGTATCAATAGCCGCAAATAAAATATGTAGTTGTTTGTCTTTGTATTTTTGCATGACATCAACAAGCGCTGTGATGCTTTCATTATTATGGGCACCGTCAATCATCACATTTGGAAACATAAGTTCCGTACGTCCAACCCAATGTGTCTGTGCTAAACCAGATTTAATAATATCTTTAGTCACTTTTGGATAATTTTTTTCCAATAGCAAAGCTGCTGTGATTGCTAGACTTGCATTGCTTAATTGATGGCGACCTGGCATTGCCAATTGAATGCCCTGAAGCACTTCTTGACCATGATAATCAAAGCTACCATCATTTTCTTTAATTGAAAATTCTTTACCAAATTCATAAGTTTTGCTGCCACAAGCTTGCGCTTTTTTGAGGAAGACTTGACGGACATCATCACGTTCTGTAGCAAAGATAAATGGTACATTTTCTTTTAACACACCAGCTTTTTGCTCTGCTATTTCTGCATAGGTCTGACCTAAAACATTTTGATGATCTAAGCCAATTGATGGGCAAACAACTGCTAATGCTTTGAACACGTTGGTCGAGTCATAAAGTCCACCCATACCTGCTTCAATAATCGCAATATCGACAGGATGCATGTGTCCAAAATATTCAAACATGAGAACAGTAATAACTTCAAATTCTGTTGCTGGTTCCAAATCTGTTTCAAGAGGTAAGCGTTCAACCACTGGGCGAACACGTTCAACCAAGTCAAGAAAATCAGCTTCTGAAATCATTTGACCATTTAAGCTAATACGTTCACGAAAATCAACAATATAAGGAGACGTAAATGTTCCAACTTCATAACCAGCTAATGTAAAAATATGTTGCAAATAACTTGTAACAGAACCTTTGCCATTTGTTCCAACAACATGTACAGCTGACAGCTTCTCCTGAGGATTGCCAAGCTCTTCTAACATCCAAGCCATCCGTTCCAAACCAGGCTTGATTCCAAATTTTAACTTGCCATGAATCCAATTTAAAGCTTCTTGATAATTCATTAGTGAACTTCCCAATATGACTAAAAATGCTCACAAAAAAAGAAAACCGAAAAAGCAATTTCCGAACAAAATCTTTTAGTGAAGCAATTTCAATCTATGTTTTATCCTTTCTTTCTTGACTTTACAGTAACAATTCTATTATAGCACAAGAAAACGCTAAAAATCCTACTAATCAGACTTTCTTACAAGAAAGTTTCTTCATTAAAAAACAGAACTTAGTCTAAGGCTAAATTCTGTTTATCAATTATTCTTGAAATTAATCGACGTTTCCACCTTCGACAACTAAATCGTCAGGATTAGCTGCGTCACCATAAACTGGTTCGAGCGTTTCTTCATAATCTTTATGGAAGAAGTTTTCTTCTCCTAAAGTTTTAATTTCATCATTAATCCAATCAAGGAGTTCTGTGTTTCCTTTTTGAACAGCTGGAGCAATGGTGTCAGTGTCACCTAAGCTTGTAATACCAACTTCATACCCTTTATTTTCCAAAGCCCAAGCCAGAACTTCTGTATTATCTGTTGAAAGAGCATCACCACGACCATCAAGAAGTGCTTGATAAGCTTCGCTGTATTGGTCATATTTCAGTAAATTAACTTTTGGATAGTTCTTTTCAAAGTAAGTTTCAGCTGTTGTTCCTTTACCGACAATCAACGTCTTACCTTCCAAATCATCCACAGAAGAAATCAATTGACTACTTGGTGAAACAACACCAAGGGCAACTTTCATATATGGCAAAGCAAAATCAACTTGTTCTGCACGTTCATCTGTAACCGTAAAATTAGCCAAGATAATATCAACTTTAGCCGATGTTAGGTATTCGACACGACTAGCAGGGTCGACAGCAACAAACTCAACATCAACACCTAAATCTTTAGCTAAACGATTTGCAAAATAAACATCGTATCCTTGATAATCCCCCTTATCATCAACATAACCAAATGGTTTTTTATCAGAGAAAACACCGATTTTTATAGTACCACTTTTCTTGATTTCATCTAAAGTTCGTGCCTTAGCTGTATTTCCTGATGATGAACTTGCCGCTGTTGAGGATGATGATTTGGATGTTGAGCACCCAACCAATAAAACCACTAGAAAAAGACTAACAATCGCTAAAAAACGTTTTACAATTTTCATATATAACTCCTTTTAATTAATCACTAAAACTTAACCAACCGTTGAAAAGTCAAACACATTTAAAAAATCGCGTGCGCGTTGTGTTTTCGGTTGAACAAAAAATGTTTTGGCATCATTTTCCTCAACAATGTGCCCATTTTCCAGAAAAAGAATGCGATCTGCAATCGCTTTGGCAAATTGTAATTCATGAGTTACGATAATCATGGTTCTGCCTTCGTTTGCCAACTCACCAATTAACTCTAAAACCTCTCTAACCATTTCAGGGTCTAGCGAAGCCGTCACTTCATCAAATAAAATGACTTCAGGATGCAAAAGCAAACTTCTCACAATCGCAACACGTTGCTGTTGACCACCAGATAATTCATGCGGAAAGCTATTTTCTTTACCAGCTAAACCAACACGTTCCAAAAGTTCTAACGCTTCTGCTTCAACTTCCTTACGTGGGCGCTTCTGAGCCCTTATTGGTGCTAACAATAAGTTTTTTAAAACCGTCAAATGCGGAAAGAGGTCATATGATTGAAAGACCATGCCGATTTTTTGACGAATTTGTGGCAAGGTTTTGGGATTTTTTAAAATTTCTTCACCTTCCAAGCTAATCTCGCCAGCTTGGATAGTTTCTAAGCCATTAATACATCGCAGCAAAGTCGACTTCCCACAACCAGATGGTCCTAAAATGACCAATACCTCCCCTTCTTCAACCGAAAAAGATAAATCATCTAAAACTTTTTGCTCACCATAAGACTTATTCAAGCCATTGATTTCTAAAATTTTTGACAACCTGCTCACTCCTTACATACCTTTTCCAAATATGCTGATAATCTTGAAATCGGGAAACAAACCGCAAAATACATCAAGAATATCAATCCATATATCCAAATCGCTGCGCTTGGTACCGTAAGCCGATTAGCTTCGATAATCTGCTGACCAACTTTCACCACCTCCACAACACCAATCAATACAATCAGTGACGTTGTCTTAATCATTCGAGTCATTAAGTTAACCGCTTGTGGTAAAAGACGTCGTAAAATCTGCGGAATGATCACGTAAACAAACAATTGAGATTTTGTCAGCCCTAAAGCTAGCCCACTTTCGAATTGATGTTTGGGTAGCGAAGTTAACGCCCCGCGAACAAGGTCACCCATTTCAGCAATCCCCCACATTGAGAAAACGATAAGCGCAGCAACCTCGCCAGACAGATTAAGATTAAAGGTCCTTGCCAGCCCAAAATATACTAGGAATAGCAATACCAATTGTGGCATGATTCTAATGAATTCTAAGTAAATCTGAGCGATAAAACGTACCACACGAAAACGCGAAACCATAACAAAACCGAACAGAAAACCTAAAACAATTGAAATCAAGATTGAGAGCAAAGAAATATTAATCGTCACTAATAGACCTTGAAGCAAACGCCATAAATTATTTCCCTGAAAGAGCACTTGTAGCCCCGAATCCTGCATGACGTAACCTCCTTTCAATCAACCTAGCTACCAACGAAATTGGTAAAAGAACAATTAAATACGCTAAAACCAACATTAACAAAGCTTCATCCGTCTCGTAATACAAGCCAATCAAATCCTTTGCCACGTACATCAAATCAGCCAAAGCGACAATTGAAAAAACAGATGTTTCTTTTATTAAAAAAATAACATTTGCAACAAGCGACGGCAGAGCAACCGCTAAAGCTTGTGGAAAAATGACATAAAAGAAATTCTGTACAGGTCTAAGTCCTATACTCAGCCCCACTTCGTACTGCGTCTTTGAAATAGCCTCCAAACCCGAGCGAAACGATTCTGCCATATAGGAACCGCCCAGAAAAATAAGACCAACAACCGCGCACATCTCTGATGATAAAATAACACCAATCTTTGGCAACCCAAAATAAAGAAAATAGAGTTGTATCAAAAGCGGCGTGTTGCGTGATAATTCAATATAAACTTGACAAATCTGACTCAAAACAGGAATCTTATAATACTTAATCAAACTAATCAAAAGTCCTAAAACAAGAGCACCTAGAATGCCAAAAAATGCTAGACGAATCGTCAGCACCAACGCTTCTTGATACAAGGGAATATTCGCACGAATAAACTCCCAATTTAACATAATATCCCTCCAAACGTTATAAAGGTATTATAAAAAAATATCCCCCACTCGTGTACTCTAAATTATTTATGGACAGCCATAACTATTTTTTATAGCAAAATCCCCATATCAAGCGTTTTTTAACCCAAAAAATAAAGAGGCTAGAATACTCTAACCTCTTTAACAGTAAAAATAATTTTTAAGATAACATCTATCCAGTTCGCGGATAACAATAGCTATCCAAATAAAGACAAATTCTGTCTATTTTTCAACAAAAACCCCTTCAGTATCAACTTGGAGTGCAACAACTTCGCCATCCAAACCAAGCGCTTTAAGGCGTTCAACAAGCTCTGCCTCTTTTTCTTTTGAAGCTAAGGTCATAATTGTTGGACCTGCACCAGATAAATAAGTTGCATAGGCACCAACCTCGTGAGCTGTTTCTTTAATAACAGTAAATTCTTTCACCAATTTTTGGCGGAAACGTTCGTGGAAAAGGTCAGCTTCAATCGCTTTTCCAGCTTTTACCAAATCACCTGTTAGAAGCGCAGCAATAGCTACATTAGCAATTGATGATGCCGCTACAGCTTCTTTATAAGAAAACTCACTAGGTAACACGTTGCGACTGTCGCTTGTTTTTAACTCATAATTTGGAATAAACGCCACAAAAGAGGCTTCAGGGAATGCCGCTACAGCGCTATTAACCTTTTCATCAACATATGATGAGATAACAAGATTACCAAAAATAGCTGGTGCAACATTATCAGGATGCCCTTCAATTTTAGTTGCAATATCTAATTTTTCATCATTTGACAATTGCAAATCAGCCAACTGATTAGCCAACTCAATCCCTGCTACGATAACAGATGAAGATGACCCCAAACCACGCGCCAGTGGAATATCTGAAACCATTTTAATGCGATGTGGTTGAAGATTCTCTTTTACCTGCAAAGCTGTCGTAATCAAAAGATTTGTTTCATCACTAGGAACATCCCCTAAATCATGTAACACTTCCCATTTTTCAGAAGGTTCTAGAACTTCAATGCTTAAGTACTTAGAAACTGCTACGCCGACAGAGTCAAACCCTGGTCCAACATTAGCTGAAGTTGCTGGTACTGTAATTTTCATATCGTCATTATGCTCAAAGATTACTTCTTGAGCTTTTCCTTTCACTTAAAATAAGATATTATTCGCCCAATACTTTAAGCGTATTAACCACTTGGAAATCTTCTACTGCTTCCAATTTCGCTGTTACATCAGCCAATTGTGTTTTGCTCATTGAATGAGTAATGATGACAACGCGTGCACGTGTACCATTTGCTTTTTGTTGAAGCACTTGTTCAAATGAGATATTTTCAGAATTAAAGATTTCAGCTAAACGAAGCAATTGACCTTTTTTATCAGGTGTGTTGATAGCAAAGTAATAATGGCTCTTCACGTCTGCAGGGTTTGCCAATTGTGTTTCACGAACAAATTCATTAAATGGTTTTCCGACATTGCCATCTTTAATACGACGACAAATGCGGATGATATCAGCTGTTACAGATGTTGCAGTTGGTTTTTGACCAGCACCTGGTCCATAATACATTGATTCACCGATACCGATTGATTCAACAAAAACAGCGTTCATAACATCATTAACACTAGCAAGTGGATGAGCTTTTGGCAAGAAAGTTGGAGAAACTTCAGCTGAAATACCTGATTCAACCTCGCGAACATCACCAACTAATTTGATGACATAACCAAGTTCTTGAGCAACAGCAACATCATCAGGTGTAATTGTAGTGATACCTTTATGTGCAACATCATCAAAATCAATAGTCATTCCAAAACCAAATTGACTTAAAATGACCGCTTTGTAAGCAGCATCAATACCCTCGACGTCATTTGTTGGGTCACTTTCTGCATATCCAAGTTCTTGAGCGGTTTTAAGTGCATCCTCGTAAGTCCAACCTTCATCGACCATCTTAGTCATCATAAAGTTAGATGTTCCATTAAGCACACCCAAAATACGTGTCACTTTATCAGAAGTCAATGAGTTAGCCAATGTACGAAGAATTGGAATACCACCAGCAACCGCTGCTTCATAATAGAATGCCACACCTTTATCCTTAGCAAGTGCAATCAATTCTTTTCCATGAGTAGCAATCAAATCTTTGTTGGCAGAAACCACATTTTTACCAGCTTCAAGTGCTTTTGTAATAAACGTACGAGCTGGTTCGATACGTCCCATCAATTCAATAACAATGTCAATGCTATCATCACTCAAAATTTCATCAACATTTGTAACGAAATTATAATCATTTCCAGCAGCTAGCAAACGATTTTTTTCGTCATCATCTTTGACAAGAACCTTAGCGATTTCAATCGTGTCATGGGCTGCTTCAGTAATTTTTGATTGATTTTCTTTCAAAAGGAAAGGAACACCACTGGCAACAGTACCAAAACCGAGTAAAGCAATTTTTATTGACATTTTTTTCTCCTTAATAAGCAAATTTCGAACAGCATAGCCAAATTTTCAGGCTACCCACTCTCAAATAAAAACATTTTCTACATTATACCATAAAATTATTCAGAATTTACAGAAAAATCACGTCCTTTAAAATTCTTTCGTAAAATTATGGTAAATAGTTTAATTTGTCCTAAAAAAATAGTACAATGGAAACAGACTTTGCAGGGGGAGATTTCTTTATCATGGAAAAACGTAGTCAACGTAAAAAACACCATAAAAAATCACTAGCCATCATCAATATTATTTTATTGATAGCATGTCTTATTGCTAGTGTCTTTCTTTTTATTACATTAAAAGACAACCATATTATTTTTTCATCTGCTAAAACAGAACAAGTTTCATCTTCAACTTCAAACAATACCACTAAAACTTCTTCTGCGTCAACAGTTACAAGTACTAGCTCATCTACTGATAACAGTGAAGATGAAGTCAACTGGGTAAAACAAGATTCAGATGTATCTGTGCCAATTCTCATGTATCACGCTATTCACGTCATGGCAGCCGAAGAATCAGCCAATGCTAATCTTATCGTTGACCCAACAACATTTGAAAGCCATATTCAACGCCTCTCTGAGGAAGGCTATTACTTCTTAACACCAGAAGAAGCTTATAAAGTCTTAACTGAAAACGTCCTTCCAAATGGTAATAGTAAAATTGTTTGGTTAACATTTGACGATAGCCTTTGGGATTTCTACGACAATGCCTACCCAATCCTGCAAAAATACGGAGCTAAAGCAACAAATAACGTCATTACAAGTACCGTCGGTGACAGCGGAAACTTGTCACTAGATGAAATGTTAGAAATGAAAGCAAATGGTATGTCTTTTGAAGACCATACCACAACACACCCAGATTTATCTACTTGTGACGAAGCTACTCAAACTTCTGAAATGCAAGATTCTAAGGATTACCTTGATACTAATCTTAGCCAAGATACTATTGCTATTGCATATCCAGCTGGACGCTATTCTGACACCACTCTTCAAATCGCCGCTAGCCTTAATTACAAATTAGGTGTTACTACTAACGAAGGAATTGCTAGTGCTAGTGATGGTTTATTATCATTAGACCGTGTTCGTATTCTACCGACAACAACTGCCGATAGTCTAATTGCAAGTATTAGTTAATAAAAAAATCTCTCTTATTCAGAGAGATTTTTTTCGTATTCAAACTTTAACATTATCAATCAGTTCAATTAATTTTCTATTTTTTCTTGTAATTCTTGACTAGGCTGTAAATTAAGAAAGCCAGATTTCCTAAAAAAAGAGCTGACCATAAATAAACAAATACCATATTTACATGGACAATATTATAAACGATTGCCGCAAAGTAAATAACTAAATAAATGATTGACATGTAATGAAAAGAATTATTTCGCATCTGCAACAGCTCCTTTAACCTGTCATATCATATCACAATTTTAAATGACTGTCTATCATCAACATAACATCTTTTTAGGAATTATTTTTGACTAATAACACTAAAATTTTATATCAAAAATTAGTAAGTAATCCCTAGACTTTCTTTATCACTAAGCGTCACTTTTCCAGTGATTCCATCAGCAATAAAACGCCCAATAGCTTGATAACTAATTTTTTGAGATGTCAATTTTTGTCCTTCTGGGATGAGTTGATAATGGCTCTGCTCCTCCTCAACAATACGCGGAGCTCGGATAAGCACCGATGGATAAGATGATTGTGCAATAGCATCTGCAGCCTTAATATAAGATTTCATAGTTGAAGCCAAAATTTTATACTGCACCCCTTGAATGCCTGGAACTTCACCATGAATTCCCATACCCGTTAACCAGAAAATGCGTTCTGGCTTCGTTGCACTCTGTTTTAGAACTTCTAAGAGAGCTTGTGATTGTTTCCACGCATCACCGTTTGACACGACAACAATAATATCTTGTCCTTTAACAACCTTGCTAAGTTTATCTGTATCCTCACCATTCATTGCAATACATTCTGCCGTTACATCTGGATAGTGACTTGGAGTAATCGAACGTGAAACCAGAGTTAGGGCTACTTCTTCATTTTTCAAAAATTTCACTACCGCTGAACCCGCACGTCCAGAGGCACCAATAACAAGAACTTTTTTCATAATATATCTCCTTTTTGATGATAAAAAAAGTATACACCCCTCGACTTACTCGAAGGCAAGTACAAAATAGCATTTTTAATATTTTTACAAGATTCTCATTTATAGCTGTTATTGTTAGCAGAACCATTAACATTTTTAAGTTTATTTTTAGAATTCTGTTCTATCATATTTCTCGCAGTTTGTGTTTTTTTAAGGGATTTTACCCTTATTTTTTCTTTTATCTTTTTTGTAAATACGTTTTCATTTTATTAAAACGTTTTTATACACTTTTTTGGTCTATACATCTTATTTACGTGGTATAATAGAGAAAATTAAATAGCTATACAAGATTGAAAGTCAAACGAAATCTTGTTTTCTTTGTTTTCCTGTTAGGAAGGGGTCATTATTATGATTAACGGAAAAGCAAAACAAACTAAGGACACCAAGGATAGACTTTTTCAAGCTCTTATCTCCCTAATGGAAAATAAAAGCTACGAGGAAATCAAAATTAAGGACATTCTTGATTTGGCAGGTGTTTCAAGACGGACGTTTTATCGACACTTTGCTAATAAAAACGAACTATTAAACTACTACTTTGAGCAAATTATCAATCGTTACCTCATTGAACGAAAGTACTTTGCTGAAACCGATAATTTTGAAGATATGTTAGCCGAATCAATGAATTTTTGGTACAAAGAAAGAGAAACTTTACATATCTTGATTAAACATCAGCATTTCGATCTTTTTTTCCATCAATTTAACCAGCGCGCTAAAGAAGTTTATATGAGTATCACGCTTCCTTGGTTTGCCTATAGTGGTAAGATTGATAAAAAGAACTATGCTATGAGTTTTATTGTAGGCGGTTATTATAACACCCTACGCAATTGGCTCATGCAAGAAAATCCAGAAGAACCCAAGAAAATCGCAGGCGACATCAAACGAATGATTATCAAGTTGACTGATTTCTTTGAACTGGAAGAACTTGACGAGCTGGATTCACTTTAATTCTCAGAAATAAACAACAATAGACTCTATAATCCTGTAGTGAGACTAATTCACCATAGAACTATAGGGTCTATTTTGAATAGTTTACCCTTTCTTTACCCCTTTTCGAATAAATAAAAAAACCGCCATTCCTAAGAATAGCGGTTTTAATGGTTTTATTAGGCTACTTGAGTAGTTACCTTATTATTTAAGAGTAACTGAAGCTCCAGCTTCTTCAAGTTTAGCTTTGATTTCTTCAGCTTCTGCAGTTGCAACGCCTTCTTTAACGTTAGCAGGTGCACCATCAACAAGAGCTTTAGCTTCTTTAAGACCAAGACCTGTAACTTCACGTACAGCTTTGATAACAGCAACTTTTTTGTCGCCAGCTGCAGTCAATTCAACGTCAAATGAGTCTTTAGCAGCACCAGCGTCAGCACCACCAGCAGCAGCTACAGCTACAGGAGCAGCTGCAGTTACACCAAATTCTTCTTCGATAGCTTTTACAAGATCGTTCAATTCAAGGATTGAAGCTTCTTTAATTTCAGCAATAATGTTTTCAATGTTCAATGCCATTGTAGATTCCTCCAAAATATTAATTGTTTTATAAGATAGTTGTTTGTAGCATTAAGCTACCATACGCATTAAGCAGCGTCGTCTTCTTTGTTGTCTGCAACTGCTTTGACAGCAAGTGCAACGTTGCGAACTGGCGCTTGAAGTACAGAAAGGAGCATAGAAAGAAGTCCTTCGCGGTTTGGCAATGATGCAAGGGCAAGAATGTCTTCTTTAGAAGATACAGCGCCTTCGATTGCTCCACCTTTGATTTCAAGTGCTTCAGCATCTTTAGCAAAGTCGTTAATAACTTTTGCTGGTGCAACAACATCTTCGTTAGAAAATGCTACTGCAGATGGTCCTACGAAAAGATCTTTCATATCGTCAAGACCTGCTTTTTCAGCTGCACGAGTCAAAATTGAATTTTTGATAACTTTAAATTCAACACCGTTTTCGCGAAGATTACGACGAAGAACTGTATCTTGTTCAACTGTAAGACCGCGTGAATCAACAACAACGATAGATGCAGCAGCTTTCATTTTTTCAGCAACAGCATCAACTTGTTCAGCTTTTTTAGCAATAATTGCTTCACTCATTAGTTTTACCTCCGTTATTATTTTTGGGCTAGGTACAAAAAAATTCGCACCTAAACCTAGACACGAAAGTACAAATACGTTATTTCTTCATTACGTTTTGTGCCTCGGCAGGAATATTATGAGCACGGCTCCCCTGCTGTCTTAGGTCAGTTTCATTACAAAACCTTAATCATTATATCCAATATTCTAGATTGTGTCAATACTTTTTTTATAAAATTTTATTTTTTTCTTTTATTCGTGAAGAATAATATTTTTTGCACCTTAGCTTTAGGTTCTTTACTATTATATTTATATATAAATAGCTTCCAAAACACAATGTGGTTAATGCTATTATTTTGATACAAAATAAGATTGAAAAATCACCAAAGCAGATTATAGTATTACTTTTCTTTGCTATAAAACGCTTTCTTTGAAAAAAATCATATTTTTTGCGCATAATTCTTTGACTTTCACTGACCAAAGGTGTATTATAATACCAGAAGGTGATTGATAGGAACAATTACAGAATCTCTTTAAATATGACCTCTCTACTACGATTTGTAAAGACTAAAGAGATTTAACCTTCCTGATGCTAAATCGTATGATAGTATCATTTTTAAAAATATGATTGAAAAGAGGTAATATAATATGGCAAACAATAATTTTTATGGAAGAGATCCGTTTGGAAATATGGATGACATTTTTAACCAACTCATGGGAAATATGGGAGGCTATAATTCAGAAAACAAACGTTATTTGATTAATGGACGCGAAGTTACTCCAGAAGAATTTGCGCAATACCGTCAAACTGGTAAACTTCCTGGCAACGCTGAATATCAAGAAGGGACACCTACTTCTGCTCCTAAAGAAGATGGTATCTTAGCCAAATTGGGAACTAACTTGACTGAGCGTGCACGCGCAAATGAACTCGATCCTGTTATCGGTCGTAATAAAGAAATTCAAGAAACAGCTGAAATTTTATCACGCCGCACAAAAAATAATCCCGTTCTTGTTGGTGATGCAGGTGTTGGTAAAACTGCCGTCGTCGAAGGTTTAGCGCAAGCTATTGTCAACGGTGATGTCCCAGCAGCTATTAAAAATAAAGAAATCATTTCAATTGATATCTCTGGTCTTGAAGCAGGTACACAGTATCGTGGTGCCTTTGAAGAAAATATTCAAAACTTGATTAAAGAAGTCAAAGATGCTGGTAATATCATTCTCTTCTTTGACGAAATTCATCAAATCTTAGGCGCAGGTTCAACTGGTGGCGACTCAGGTTCTAAAGGTTTGGCAGATATTCTCAAACCTGCTCTTTCACGTGGTGAATTAACTGTTATCGGTGCGACTACTCAAGACGAATATCGCAATACTATTTTGAAAAATGCTGCACTTGCTCGTCGTTTCAACGAAGTTAAAGTAAATGCACCTTCTGCTCAAGATAGCTTCAATATTTTGATGGGAATTCGTGATTTATACGAAAAACACCACAATGTTATTCTCCCTGATAATGTCTTAAAAGCTGCAGTAGATTTTTCTATTCAATACATTCCTCAACGTAGTCTTCCTGATAAAGCAATTGACTTGATTGATATGACTGCTGCTCACTTGGCTGCTCAACATCCTGTCACTGATGTTAAATCTCTCGAAAAAGAAATTGCAGACCAAAAAGAAAAACAAGAAAATGCTGTCGCTAAAGAAGATTACGAAGCAGCTCTTAACGCTAAAGTTCGTATCGAAGAATTGCAAAAACAAATTGATAACCATACAGAGGACCAAAAAGTTACTGCAACAGTTAACGATGTCGCTGAATCTGTTGAACGCCTAACTGGTGTCCCAGTATCAAATATGGGAGCAAGCGATATTGAACGCTTGAAAGAATTGGCTAGTCGCTTGAAAGGCAAAGTTATTGGTCAAGACGAAGCTGTCGAAGCTGTTTCACGTGCTATTCGTCGTAACCGTGCTGGGTTTGATGAAGGTAATCGCCCAATTGGTAGCTTCCTCTTTGTCGGTCCAACAGGTGTCGGTAAGACAGAACTTGCTAAACAATTAGCACTTGATATGTTCGGTTCTAAGGATGCTATTATCCGCCTTGACATGTCCGAATACTCTGACCGCACAGCCGTTTCTAAATTAATCGGTACGACTGCTGGTTATGTTGGATACGATGATAACAGCAATACGCTTACTGAACGTGTTCGTCGTAACCCTTACTCAATTGTTCTTCTTGATGAAATCGAAAAAGCTGACCCTCAAGTTATCACACTCCTTCTCCAAGTTTTGGATGATGGTCGTTTGACAGACGGTCAAGGTAATACGATTAACTTTAAGAATACCGTCATCATTGCTACTTCAAATGCTGGATTTGGTAACGAAGCCCTTACTGGTGAAGATACAAAAGATAAGAAGATTATGGATCGTATCGCTCCATACTTCCGCCCAGAATTTCTTAATCGTTTCAATGGCATTATTGAATTCTCTCATTTAACTAAGGAAGATTTGAATGACATTGTTGATTTAATGCTTGATGAAGTTAGCAAGACCATTGCTAAGAAAGGTATTGACTTAGTGGTTAGTGATACTGCTAAACAACACCTTATCGAAGAAGGTTATGATGAAGCCATGGGTGTTCGACCACTCCGTCGTGTTATCGAACAAGAAATCCGCGACAAAATTACTGATTTCTACCTTGATCACACAGATGTTAAACACCTTAAAGCTGACATGGTTGACGGAGAACTTGTCATCAGCGAAAAATAATTCATATTTAACAAACACTCCTGCAAAGCCTAGCTCACCTCAATGAGTTGGGCTTTTTGGCGTATTTTGATAAAATAACAGTATTGTAAAAAATCTAAAAGGAAAACCGACATGCAACTGACACTTTATGAACTTTATCAAAAAATGCTAACAAACATGGGAGCGACGCATTGGTGGCCAGCTGATACCAAACAACAAATTATTATTGAAGCCATTCTGATTCAAAACACAACTGAATTAAATGCAACCAGAGCTTCTCAACTCATCAAAGTAGCCAGCAATTATGATCTCAAAATATTGGTTGCCATGCCAAAAGAAGACTTAGAAGAACTTGTCCGCCCTGCTGGATTTATGAAAAATAAAAGTAAGGCTATTCAAGAAGTTGCTAGTTGGTACTTAGCCCACGATGAAAATCCTGCTAAAATTGTTCAACAATATGGCGACACATTACGAAAAACACTTCTATTTTTGCATGGTGTCGGTCCAGAAACTGCTGATGTTCTTATGGCATATATTTTTGACCAGCCACAATTCATTGCGGATAAATACGCTCGGACACTCTTTACACAGCTCGGAATCAAAGAGTTAACTGACTACAAAAGTCTATCTAAACAACTCATGACACTTCCTCAACCGTTTACCTACGCCGATGCACAGGAATTTCATGGATTGATTGATGAATTTGGTAAACAGTATTTCCATCCAATTGAAGAGTTTAAGAAAAGTTTCTTAGCTGGTGACCAATTACTGCTGAAATAAGTGGATTTTTTTCTGAAAATCAGCTAGTTACCTGCCTAAGAAAATGTTACAATAAGAGTATTGAGCTCGTATAGAAAGAAGGTAGTTGTGTGGACGAATTAGAATATATGCCGCAGAATAGTCGTTTTGAGGCAATTTTACTCGGATTTTTGGGAGGAGCTTTGGATGTTTATTGTCAAATCCAATTTGATACCTTGGTTGCCACCCAAACGGGAAATATTCTTTTTCTAATTGCAGATATTAATCATAGTTCTTTACAACAAACATTGATTCGATTATTTTCTGTTCTCTTTTTTTCTGTTGGTTTTATGTTCGGGCTTCGCGTCCGTGCTAATGCTAAAACTGCTTTTTGGAGAGTTTATTCACTGTTGCCATTATTGATAGTAACAGCTATCTTACCACTATTGCCAGATATCCGTCTGCTCTGGGTTGTGTTATTAGCTTTGGCAACTGGATTGTTAACCTTGACTTTTTCAGGAAGTCAAATCGAATCACACGCCTATGCTATCTTGATGACTTCAGGAAATTACCGCAAAATGATAACAGCTTGGCACAATTATTTTGATGCTGAAGAAAAAACATTAGCTGCTAAACGACAAGCTATCAATTACTCCTTAGTCGTTATTAGTTTTGTTATCGGAGCTATCATGACAGCTATCCTATACCATTTTGCACACGAAAAAACTATTTGGATTGTAACCATTAATCTCGCTTGCATTATTTATCATTATTCAAGCGTCGTTGTCCGTTATCGCTTGCAAGCTTGTAATATTTAAACTAAGAAAGTTCAGAGCGATTGTTCTGAACTTTTTGTATTTCCATAACTATAAAACTATACCAAAAAAGCTGAGCGACTTGTCTCAGCTTTATATTATTATAATTCTTCTAAAATACTATCCCAAGATTCGTCTAAACCTGTGCGGTCAACGGATGAAAAGATGATAAACTTATCAGATTTGTCAAAATTCAATTTTTTCTTGATGGCTGATTCATGTTTATTCCATTTACCACGAGGAATTTTATCTGCTTTTGTTGCGACGACGATAACAGGAATTTCGTAATATTTTAGGAATTCGTACATTTGAACATCATCGGCACTTGGGTCATGACGGAAATCAACTAGGCTCACAACAGCACGTAGGTTATCACGGCTGACCAAGTATTCCTCAATCATTTTACCCCATTTGGCACGTTCTGTTTTAGAAACTTTAGCGTAGCCATAACCAGGCACATCGACAAAGCGTAATTTATCATCAATATTGTAGAAATTAAGCAATTGTGTTTTTCCTGGTTTACTAGATGTACGAGCTAAATTTTTACGTCCCAAAAGTGTATTGATAAAGCTTGATTTTCCAACATTAGAACGTCCAGCAAGCGCAATTTCTGGTAAATCATCTTGCGGATAATGAGATTTATTAGCTGCACTCAAGAGAAGTGAAGCGTTGTGGGTATTTAAATACTCAGTCATCTTCTTCTCCTTATGCAATTTCTAAAATTGGTTTGTCAGTACCTTCAACAGCAGCTTTTGTGATACGAACTTTAGTCACTTCTTCTTGACTAGGAATTTCAAACATGATATCCATCATTGTTTCTTCGATAATTGAACGTAAGCCACGGGCACCTGTTTTACGTTCAATAGCTTTGTTGGCAATAGCTTGCAAAGCTTCTTTATCAAATTCTAGTTCAACGCCGTCATATGACAATAATGTTTGGTATTGTTTGACCAAAGCATTGCGTGGTTCTGTTAAGATACGAACCAAGTCATCTGCAGTCAATTGTTCAAGTGCTGCAACAACTGGCAAGCGTCCAATAAACTCTGGAATCAAACCGAATTTTTGGATATCTTCTGAGATGATTTCTTGCATATATGAAGCATTTTCATCAATTTTACGGTTGTTTTGACCAAAACCGATGACTTTTTCACCTAAACGTTGTTTAACAATATCTTCGATACCATCGAAAGCACCACCAACGATAAATAGGATATTTTTAGTATCAATTTGAATCATTTCTTGGTTAGGATGCTTACGTCCGCCTTGAGGTGGCACGCTAGCAACGGTACCTTCAATGATTTTAAGAAGTGCTTGTTGAACACCTTCACCAGAAACGTCACGAGTGATTGATACATTTTCACCTTTTTTGGCGATTTTATCAATTTCATCCACGTAGATAATGCCACGCTCTGCGCGTTCAATATTGAAATCAGCTGCTTGAATTAATTTCAAAAGAATGTTCTCAACATCTTCACCAACGTACCCTGCTTCTGTCAATGATGTCGCATCAGCAATCGCAAACGGCACATTCAATGTTTTGGCTAAGGTTTGTGCAAGGAAAGTTTTCCCTGAGCCTGTAGGTCCAATCATCAAAATATTTGATTTTTGCAAATCAACATCTTCTTCGTCGCGACTTTCTGCAAAAGAAACACGTTTATAGTGATTGTATACAGCTACAGCAAGTGCGCGTTTGGCACGGTCTTGACCTACAACATATTCATCAAGAGTTGCTAATAACTCTTTTGGTTTTGGAACTTCTGCCAAGTCTGCAAGGACTTCTTCAGCAAGTTCTTCTTTTATAATCTCCTGTGATAATGCCACACATTCATTACAGATAAAAACATTGTTACCTGCGATGATTTTTCTGACTTCGTCTTGGCTTTTTCCACAGAATGAGCAATAAACTTTTACATCATTTGTTCGATTTCCAACCATCTTTTGTTCTCTCTAACTCTATTCTCTCTAAAATTAAAATAAGGTTCCGTATACGGCATGAATAGTATTCACGATATTAGTAAATGCATTTAACAGCAAAAGGACTGCCAATCCGTATCGTTTTTTTCTAAGCGCTGGGAGTGCACTTAAAATACAAATAATTGCTAAGAAAGCCGTAAATACACCAAAAATACTTTTTTGCATCCCTACCTCCTTAATTATTTTTCTAAGACTGTAATGGTAAAGTCATAAGCATTTTTCTCATCTTTTTCGTTGAATGTTTCAGAGACTTTTTTGAAATCTGACAAATCAACTTCTGGGAAATAAGTGTCTCCTTCAAAAACACCATGAACAGTTGTTTTAATGATAGCATCACAATGCGGTAAAAATGCTTTATAGATACTAGCTCCGCCTACAATATAAAGTGTTTTGTCATGATTTTTAAACCATTCAAAAACTTCGTCCATGTCATGAACGATTGTGACACCATCGGCTTCAAATGCTTTATCTCTCGTCAAAATCAGAGTTTCACGTCCTGGGAGAATACGACGTTTCATCCCATCAAAGGTCACACGCCCCATCAAGAGCGCTTGTCCCATTGTTGTCTCTTTAAAATGTTTTAATTCTTTGGGTAAACGCCATGGTAAGCCGTCATTTACTCCGATTAAACGATTTTCATCTTCTGCCCAAATGGCAATGATTTTCTTTGTCATACAGTCCTCTCATTCGTCTATTTCATTTTATCAGATTTCCCTAAAAAATGCAGAAATGCGATACGGAAACGACCACAAAATGAGGGATTAGATAGCCAAGTCAAATTTTAATTGTGGTTTAACTGGCTCGTAATCAACTAACTCAAAATCTTCTGGTTTAATATCAAAGAAATCTGTTCCATCTGGTACGTTTAGCACCAAGCGTGGTTTGCAATCTGTTGGTTCGCGGCGGAGCAATTCTTCCGCTTGTTCAAATTGATTGTCATAGATATGCAAATTATTAACAAAGTAGAAAAATTTTCCAACTTTCCATCCAAAATGCTTAGCAATCATCATTTGTAGGGCAACGTATTGCATCGCATTGATATGGTGTGAGACAAGCATGTCATTTGAACGTTGTGTCAAGGTTGCATCAAGGTAAATATCTCCATCCACACGACGCACATCATACATTGTTTGAAAAGCACATGGCAAAAGACCATCAGTATTTTCAAAAGCTTCATAGTCCCAAAGAGAAATAACGTTACGACGGTTCCATGGATTTTCTTCAAGTTGTTTTAAAATTTTACGAATAATATCATGTTTTTTAACAACTGCACCGTAACGCTCACCGATTGTTCCTGTGCCATCTACTTCCCAATCATTCCAATATTTAACATTATACTTGTCATTTAAAACAGACAAATCATTTGTTTGGTCTTGATAAATCCAAAAGATTTCACGAATAGCACTTTTAATTGGAATAGGACGAAGGGTTGTAATTGGAAATTCACCCTTGCTCAAATCATATTCAGCAAATGCACCTGTAACGTATTTTGAATTAGCTTGTCCACCGCTTTGGTAAACAGGACGCGCATTTTCTGAAAAGACTCCTTCCTCCATAATTTTTTTGATATTTTCTTTAAAAATCACATCAGCCTTTGTCATGCTATTCACTCCTTTGGATTTTTTGATTTTATTAAAAAAATCATTCTTTCCTATTT
>CAVAFU010000030.1:0-26243 GCA_963588325.1 Oribacterium sp. | reverse complement strand
AACAGAGGCTTACAGCCGAAGAACAAACCACCCGTTGTCACGGGTGGTTTTGATTTTCAGAAAAATAAATGAAAAAGTTGAACAGAAGTGAAGCTTTTTTCTTGACAATAGTTCTCATAAGAACTATAATGTGTCCTACAAGAATAAATCTTGGTATTTTTCAGAAAGTGAGGAAAAGATGCATAAGAAAGATCCATTTTCACAATTTAGAAATTTTATCAATTTAATGGAAAACCGTGTCCATGAACTTGCTGAAAGTCATGGTGTTGAAAATTTGGCTGGTCCACAAGGTTTTGCAGTCATGTATCTTTGTGAACATCCAGATGAGGAAGTTTTTATCAAGGATATTGAGAGAAAGCTGAAGATTTCTAAGTCAGTTACGAGTAACTTGATTAAACGTATGGAAAAAAATGGCTTTATTCAGGTGATTCCATCAAAAGAAGACAAACGCTATAAACAAGTAGTCTTGACAGAACTTGGAAAATCAAAAGCCAAAGATATTCAGTCTTTCCATGATGAAGTTCATAAAAAGTTTTTAGATGGTATCGATCATGAAGAGTTAAAAACCTCTTTTCGCGTCTTTGAACGTATGCTGAAAAATTTAGAAAACAAGGAGTAACGCATGTTAAAAATTTTAAAACGCTTAACGGTAAAAGAAGTTACAATGCTTATTTTTGCCGTATTATTTGTGTGTTTGAATGTTTATCTTGAGTTGAAAATTCCAGATTACATGTCGGATATCACAACCTTGTTATCAACACAAGGAACAAAGGTAAAAGATATCTTTGCTTGGAACTTTGATGCACCAGGGATGCGTATGGTCTTGCTTTCTTTGGGAAGCTTTGCAGCATCTGTGGTTGTTGGATTCCTAGCAGCTCGTATTGCGGCAAGTTTTAGTACGCGTCTACGTGATGATATTTTCCATAGTGTCTTGAATTTCTCTGATGCTGAAATCAAGAAATTCTCAATTCCTAGTCTTTTGACACGTACTACCAATGATATTACACAAATTCAATTGGTCTTTACAATGGGAATTCAAGTCATTACCAAGGGACCAATTATGGCGATTTGGGCGATTACCAAGATTGCTGATAAAAACCATGAATGGTTATTGGTTCTGATTGTTGCGGTTGCTGTCATGTTCTTAATGATTATCTTCTTATTGATGATGGTGATGCCTAAGCAACGAATGATTCAGAAATTAACCGATAAATTGAATAGTGTTACGCGTGAGTCATTAACGGGTATTCGTGTGGTTCGTGCTTACAACGCTGAAGATTATCAAGATGCTAAATTTGCACAAGCTAATGATAATGTGACGAATCTTAACCTCTTTATCGGACGTTCAATGGCGCTTTTATCTCCAGTTATGACGGGGATTTCTAGCGGGATGACGCTTGCGATTTATTGGATTGGTGCACATTTGATTGAAAATATTGCTATTCCATCTGATCCAACGAAGATTGCTGGTGCTATGCAAGATAAAGTTGACTTGTTCTCAGATATGGTGGTTTATTCATCATACGCCATGCAAGTTGTTATGGGATTCATGATGATGATTGTTGTGTTCTTCATTTTACCACGTGCTGTTGTTGCAGCTGGTCGTATTAATGAAGTTCTTGAAACAGAAACTTCAATTGAATATCCAGAAACAAATCAAGCACAACCAACAGAAAAAGGTTCTGTTGAATTTGATAATGTTTCATTCCGTTACAGTAAAAATTCAGAAGCTGTTTTGGAACATGTATCCTTTAAAGCAAAAGCTGGTGATACGGTTGCCTTTATTGGTTCAACTGGTTCTGGTAAGTCTACTTTGGTGAACTTGATTCCACGTTTCTACGATGCTACTGAGGGAACTATTAAAGTGGACGGTGTTGATGTTCGTCAATATGACCATGACACACTTCACAAGATTGTTGGCTATATTCCGCAAAAAGCGGTTCTCTTTAGTGGTGATGTTGCATCCAATATGGATATGGGTGACAGTAATGCTTCACCGCTTGATGAGGATAAGATGTGGGAAGCTCTTGATTTAGCCCAAGGTAAGACATTTATTGAAATGAAAGACGGTAAGCTAAAAGCGCCTGTTGCACAAGGTGGTCAAAACTTCTCAGGAGGTCAAAAACAACGTTTGGCAATCGCGCGTGCCCTTGCTCGTAAGCCTGAAATCATTATCTTTGATGATTCTTTCTCTGCGCTTGACTATAAGACTGACCGAATTCTTCGTTCACAATTGAGAGAACGTACAGCTGACATGACGAAATTGATTGTGGCACAACGTATCTCAACGATTATGGATGCTGACCAAATTTTGGTACTAGATGAAGGTAAGGTAGTTGGTCAAGGTACACATGAAGAATTACTTGCTAATAATGATGTTTACCGTGAAATTGCTTACTCACAATTATCTAAGGAGGAGTTAGAAAATGGAAAATAAGAAAAAGACATCTTTCTACGGCAGAATGAAGCCTTATATTAAAGGTTTTCAGCTTCCATTTCTTCTTGCAGTAATTGGAGCAATTGTTTCTGCAACGGTTACAGTTATTGGACCTGATAAACTAAAAGAAATTACAAATACTATCACAAAAGGGTTGACACCAACATCAACTGGTATGATTCCAGGAATTGACTTGGACAAAGTTGGTGAAATTGCATTGACTTTGGCAATACTGTATATCATCTCAGCAGTGGTAGGTTATATCCAAAGCTTTACTGTAGCAACTATCGTTCAACGTTTCTCACAACGTTTGCGCAAAGCTATTCAAACTAAAATCAATAAAGTACCTTTAAATTATTTTGATAGTCATTCGCAAGGTGATACGTTATCACGTGTGACAAATGACGTCGATTTGCTTGGTCAATCCTTGAACCAAAGTTTGGGAACTTTAGTAACCTCTACAATGCTTTTGATTGGTTCAATTTTTATGATGTTCCATTCAAATGTTAGCATGGCTTTGACGGCGATTGGGTCTGTTCTGATTGGTTTTGTTTTGGTTATGGTTATCATGGGCTCATCACAACCATTGTTCAAACGCCAACAAAACAACTTGGCTGCTATTAATGGATATGTTGAAGAAATTTATTCTGGACATAATGTGGTAACAAGCTACAACGCTGCTGATGAAACAAGTGAAACCTTTAAAAAATTAAACACTAATCTTTACAAATCAATGTGGCAATCACAGTTCTTGTCAGGTATTATGATGCCGCTTATGATTTTTGTCGGAAACTTTGGTTATGTCATGGTCTGTGTAGTTGGTGCAGTTAAAGTTATCAACGGAGACATTACCATGGGTGATGTTGTTGCCTTTATGACTTACGTTCGTATCTTCTCACAACCATTGTCACAAATCGCGCAAGCATTTACACAAATGCAATCTGCAACAGCTGCCATGAGTCGTGTCTTTGAATTCCTTGAAGAAGATGAAATGGAAGATGAATCTAGCAAAGAAACTCAACTTAGTGATGTTAAAGGTGAAGTTGCCTTTGATAATGTCTTCTTTGGTTATTCTAAAGATAAAACGATTATCCACGATTTCTCAGCCGTGGCAAAACCTGGTCAAAAAGTGGCTATCGTTGGACCAACAGGCGCTGGTAAGACAACCATTGTTAACCTGCTTATGAAATTCTATGAAATTGATAAAGGGCAAATCACGATTGATGGTGTGGATACACGATTGATGACACGTGAAGAAGTGCATGACCAATTTTCAATGGTACTTCAAGATACGTGGTTGTTTGAAGGAACAATCAAAGAAAACTTGATTTACAATCAAGAAAACATCACAGATGAGCAAGTTATTGCTGCGGCGAAAGCTGTCGGTGTTCACCACTTTATCATGACACTTCCGAATGGCTATGATACTTACCTTGATGATTCTGTAACACTTTCAATCGGTCAAAAACAATTGTTGACGATTGCGCGTGCACTTTTGAAAGATTCTCCGCTTCTTATCTTGGATGAAGCAACGTCATCAGTTGATACACGTACGGAAGAATTGATTCAAAAAGCCATGGATAAATTGATGGAAGGTCGTACGTCATTTGTCATTGCTCACCGTTTGTCAACCATTAGAAACGCTGACCTCATTCTTGTAATGAAGGATGGTAATATCATTGAACAAGGTAACCATGACGAATTGATGGAACAAGGTGGCTTCTATGCCGACCTTTACAATTCACAATTTGAAGTGGCTTAATAGATAAAAAGAGAAATTCAATACGGATTTCTCTTTTTTTGTTTAAATTAAACAGCCAGTTTTAAAAGAATTTCTCAATGATTTTTTCAGGTCATATTAGTCGTTATCTTGTCATAAAAATCATAGTTTGCAATCATTTTTTAAAGCAAAAGTGTTATTTGTTTAGAAAAAGAAATAGTCAAAATATTTGACTATTTTTCGTGAGTATGACATAATGTAGAAAAGTTTAGAAAGTGATTTCAGGAGGAGTGAAAATGAAAGCAGTTGTTGTTCGTCACCCAGGAGATAGTAGTGTTTTAGAAGTAACTCAAGTGGTTAAACCTCAAGTAAAGGCTGGTTGGTCTTTGGTTAAAGTGAAAGGTTTTGGCATTAATCGTTCTGAAATCTTTACAAGACAAGGCTTGTCACCAAGCGTTCAATTTCCAAGAATTCTCGGGATAGAATGTGTTGGAGTGGTTGAAGAAACAACGGATGAACACCGTTTGCCAGTCGGTCAAAAAATTATCTCAATTATGGGTGAAATGGGACGTGATTTTGATGGCTCTTACGCTGAATACGTTCTTTTGCCAAATGAGCAAATTTATCCTGTGACAACAGATTTGGATTGGGAAACGTTAGCAACGATTCCAGAAACCTATTACACCGCATTTGGTGCCTATAAAAATTTAAAACTAACAGAAAACGATGTTGTCTTGGTTCGAGGCGGAGCTAGTGGTGTCGGTACTGCTTTTGTGAAATTGGTAAAGGCTAAATTCCCTACTGTTAAGGTTTATGCTAGTGTGCGGAGCGCAAAGAAAAAGGCGCAACTTTTAGCTGCTGGTTATGATGATATCGTGATTGATGAGCATGGTGTTTTGCAAACAGACTTAACAGTTACTAAACTATTGGATTCGGTCGGACCTGCCGCTATCAAGGATAGTTTAGCTCATTTGCAGGAATATGGGATTATCTGTTCTTGTGGGCAGTTGGGACGACAATGGTATTTAGAAGAATTCGACCCGATTGTTGAATTACAACGTAATGTTTATTTGACGACATTTTATTCAGGAAATGTTTCACAGGAAAAAATCCAAGAAATGTTGACTTATATTGAAGATGAACAGGTAGCGATTCATCCAGAGAAGGTCTTTGATTTGGAAAATATCCAAGCTGCGCATGATTATCTTGATAGTGATGCCGCTTTTGGTAAGGTCATTGTGTTAAATAAGGAGGAAAAGTAGTGGTTGGTAATGCTAAAAAATATGCTCGTTTACGAGATGATCAATACGCATTATTTGAAAATTATGCTAAAAAGCATGGGTTAAATAGTAAGTCACTGTTAGTGTTTATGTGGATTTATCATAATCCGCTTGGAATGACACAAGAAAGAATTGCAAAAAGAACTTTCTCAACCAAACAAGTCATTCAGGCGATTGTGAAAACATACATTAAAAAAGGTATCTTGTATCTAGAACCTTCCCGAATTGACAAACGTAAGAAGTTGGTTCGTTTAACTGAAACAGGTCAGCAGTTTGCTGCTGAATTATTGGAGCCACTAGCAGACATTGAAGCACAGGCGATGAGTGCATTGACTTTGGAACAACAAGAAGCTTTGCTTTCAGCAACAGCTTTGTTTACTGATAGGTTAAGAGAGCTTTTAGAAAGTCATCAGGTAAAGGAAAATGATAAATGATATAGCAAGTTATTTTGCGAAAAATGGAAATACATACTTAGAATACGTGTGGCAACATATTAGTCTGAGTTTTGAAGCGTTGCTAATTGCTATGGTGATTGCTTTACCACTGGGTTATATTTCGTATGAAAAGCCAGTCGTTAAACAAGCCGCAACGCTTTTAACGCAAGGATTGCGAGTTATTCCAAGTCTTGGAATATTGTTCATTCTGATTCCATTTATTGGAGTTGGACGTCTACCAGCTTTGATTGCTTTAGTGATTTTAGGAATGCCTCCTATTTTACTAAATACCATTGTTGGGTTTGTGTCTGTGTCAGAAGATTTGCGTGAAACAGCTCTAGGGCTTGGAATGACAAAGTCGCAGTTATTGACAAAAGTCCAGTTTCCTCTGGCGCTTCCTCATATTTTAAATGGGATTAAATTGGCTTTGGTAGAAATCATTGCTAGCGCTACTTTGGCGACTTATATCGGAGCAGGTGGACTTGGAACGTTGATTTTTACAGGATTGGGACTTTATCGTTATGACCTTTTAATTATTGGTGGTGGTTCGGTTGCGATACTGTCATTTCTTAGTATGATTCTTTTTGATTTAAGTATAAAAGGGGTAGAACATTATGAAAAATAAAAAAGCCATTTTAGGAAGCCTGCTAGTGATAGTTTTAGTAGCGATTGTTGGCGGGATTTGGGCTTGGCGTAGTAATCATTCGTCTACGACTAGCCAGTCAACTAAAACGATTCGTGTGGGGTCAAAAGATTTCACTGAAAACTTAGTGGTTGCTGAAATTTATGCCTTAGCACTTGAAGATAATGGTTATAAAGTTGAACGAGTGTCAAATATTTCCAGTTCTTTGATTCATAATTCGATTGTGAATGATGAGATTGATTTGTATCCAGAATATACTGGAACAGGTTTGTTATCTGTTTTAGGGGAAGACATGGAGACTGACCCAGACAAAGTTTATCAAACGGTTAAAAAGGAATACGAAAAACAATTTAATCTGACTTGGCTTGATTATGCTGCTGCTAATGATAGTCAAGGCTTGGTTATTCGTACAGATGTGGCAAATTCGCTTAATATCAAGACGATTTCTGATTTGCAAGCCCATGCTAGTGAGTTGCGTTTTGCATCACAGGGTGAATTTGATGAACGCGAGGATGGTTTACCAGGACTTGAAAAGACTTATGGTGCCTTTAATTGGCAATCTTCTAAAGTCTATGACAACAGTTTGAAATACAGTGTCCTTGAAAATGATGAAGCAGATGTGACACCAGCATACACAACAGAAGGTCAATTGGTTAATACGGATAAATTCACATTGTTGGAAGATGATAAACAATTTTGGCCACCGTATAATTTAGCACCTGTGGTTCGAGATGATGTTTTGGAAGAAAATCCAGATATTAAAACAATTTTGAATGATATCTCAGCCAAACTTGATACGGCAACAGTGACTGAATTGAATGCGAAAGTAGATGTTGACGGTCAAGAATACACAGATGTTGCAAAAGAATACTACGATAGCATAAAAGGTTAGAAAGATAGATTTATGACAGAAAAAACAATGATTCAATTTAATCATGTCAGCAAAGTTTATGGTGATAAAACGGTTGTTAATGATATTGAATTAAGCATTGAAAACGGGGAATTTATCACTATTTTGGGAACATCAGGTTCTGGTAAGACAACCATGCTAAAAATGATTAACAAGTTGATTGAACCGACGTCAGGTAAGGTTTTCTTTGCTGGACAAGATATTGAGCAAATGGATTCGGTTAGCCTTCGTCGTCAGATTGGTTACGTTGTTCAACAAATTGGTTTATTTCCTCATATGACCGTTGCAGAAAATATTGCAACGGTACCTAAATTACTTGGTTGGGATAAGCAGCGCATTGAAAATCGTGTGGAAGAACTGTTGAATTTGGTTCAATTGCCTGCAGCTGATTATGGTAAACGGTATCCAAGTGAATTATCTGGTGGGCAGCAGCAGCGGATTGGTGTTGCGCGTGCGTTAGCAGCTGACCCTGATGTGATGCTATTTGATGAACCTTTTGGAGCTATCGATGCCATCACTCGTAACGATTTACAAGAAGAATTGCAATCCATTCATCAAAAATTACATCAGAAGACCTTTGTTTTTATCACTCATGATATTTATGAAGCATTTAAGTTGGGCACTCGTGTGGTTATCATGGATGAGGGAAAGATTTGTCAATTTGATACACCTGAAAATATCATCAAAAATCCAGGAAATGATTTTGTTAAGAAATTGATTGAAACAGCTAAGGAACAAGAAAAGCTGTGGAGGACTAGTTATGATTGATTATTTTAAAACATCATCTGATAAACTCATCACAGCCTTGATTGAACATATCGAGCTCACTAGTTTTTCTCTCTTATTAGCTTTGATATTTGCTAGTGTTATTACGGTGATTTTGTTACTTTATCCCAAACTTAGACAAGCTTCTGTTTATGTCTTGTCTTTGCTGTATGCTATTCCTAGTTTTGCCTTGTTTACTTTGTTAATTCCGTTGACAGGCTTAGGAACGCGAACAGCAATTATCGTCTTGGTAGTGTATGCACAGTATACTTTAGTTCGGACTTTTTTGGCTGGACTAACACAAGTTGATGATAGTGTGGTTGAAGCAGCAACTGGTATGGGAATGACAAGGTGGCAGGTATTGACAAAAATTCAGCTTCCTTTGGCACAATCATCTATTTTTGCTGGATTACGTTTGGCAGCAAGTTCTATTATTGCCATTGCTACAATTGCATCAACAATTAATGCAGGTGGTTTAGGAAGTATTTTATTTGATGGCTTGCGGACGATGAGTTTACCAAAATTGCTTTGGGGCATCATTTTGACGGTTGCTCTAAGCTTATTAGTCAACCTCATCCTATATCTTGTTGAAGAACTATTTAAGAATGAAGAAGTCAGCTAAGCTGGCTTTTTATTTTGGGGTTCATGAGAAAGTTCCTATAGGAGATTTTGTTTGTCTGACTCCCTTTTTAGCTTCTTATAAGGAATTTTGTTATAATGAAACTATCATCTAGTTAGGAAAAGTTATGACAGATATGATTTATGGAGAGTACGCTGATTATTTGCCTTTGATTTTAGAAGACTTTAGTCAACGTATTCGTGAAAAAAATGATGACGTAAAAAAAGAGACTGGTTATAAGCTATTTGAGCATTTTATTGCGCGTGTTAAGACACCTGAAAGTATGGAAGAGAAGTGTCAGCGCAAGAATCTCCCAGTAACAACCGAGTCTGCTTTGAAAAAGATTCGTGACAGTATTGGTCTACGCATTGTTTGTGGTTTTGTTGATGATATTTATACTTTGGTAGACTTGATTCGTTCTTTTGATGACTGTAAGATTGTTGCTGAAAAAGATTACATCAAAAATGCTAAGCCAAATGGTTATCGTTCTTATCATTTGATAGTAGAAGTTGAGACACCTTATCCCGATTGTCTTGGAAATGAGCAGGGCTCATACTTTATCGAAATACAGCTTCGCACCATTGCTATGGATTCTTGGGCAAGCTTGGAGCATCAAATGAAATATAAGCACGATATCAAAGACCCAAAACGTATTGTTCGTGAGCTCAAACGCTGTGCGGATGAGTTGGCGTCTTGTGATTTGACCATGCAAACCATTCGCAACCTTATTCAAGAGAGTTCCCAAGATTAATTGAAAACGAGCTACGAGTGTCGTTGTTCGCTTATCGCTCTCTTGTATCTTGAGATAGGAGATAACACATGAAAATATTAGTTGCAGAAGATGAAATTCAAATGAATCGTGTACTGACCACTGCATTAACGCATGAAGGTTATGATGTTGATTCTGTTTATGATGGTCAGGCTGCCGTTGATAAGGCAAAAGAAAATGCCTATGACGTTATGGTCATGGATATCATGATGCCTATCAAATCAGGCATTGAAGCTGTACAAGAAATTCGCCAAACAGGCAATCAATCACATATTATTATGTTGACTGCCATGGCTGAAGTTGATGACCGCGTCACAGGATTGGACGCTGGTGCGGATGATTATTTGACCAAACCCTTTTCATTAAAAGAATTGCTAGCGCGACTTCGTTCAATGTCACGTCGTGTGGATACAAGTTTCACTTCAAATATTTTAACGGTTGGAACGGTTACATTGAACGTTGGTGAGCAAGAGCTTGTCAGTCAAAATACCATTCGTCTGGCTGGTAAAGAATCAAAAATGCTAGAATTCTTTATGCTCAATGCAGGTAAAAAATTATCAACCGACCAGATATTCAACCATGTTTGGGCAAATGATAAAGATGACCCAGAAATTGATAACGGTTATGTTTTTATCTATGTTTCTTATCTCCGTCAAAAATTAAAATCCATTGGTGCTAACCTAGTGATTGAAGGAGAGGAAATGGGCGACTATGAATTGAAAGAATTGTAGGTGATGCCATGTTTCGAAAACTGAGAATCCGTTTTATTGCAATTGCCTCTCTGGCTATTCTCATCGTTTTATTTTCTGTAGTTGGTGTGTTGAATTCTGCTCATCATCTTCAAACGGTCAATGAAATTAACAAAATTTTGACCTTGATTGCAGATAATGATGGGACATTCCCAAGTGTTTCTAAGGCAACGAGTGAATTAGGGGATACGGTTTCTGTTGATACCCTTTTTCAGTACCGTTACTTTAGTGCAACTATTGATGAAGATGACAATATTATTTCGTTAAATTCAAGTAATATCTCAGATTTATCTGATGAGCAAGCGGAAAATTATCTCATAAAAATAAATGATTCTGGGGATACGACGGGTAATTTTCGTTACAATAACCACACTTATTTTTACCTTGTGACTAGTGAGTCTGACAATTCAACCTTAATCGTTGTCTTGGATTCAACCAATCAAATTGAGGATAATGCACGACTTGTTCAATTGTCTTTATGGATGTCGGCTGTTAGTTTCGGATTCTTTGTTTTGATGGTTACTATTTTTTCAGGAAAAGTTATCAAACCTTTTATTCGAAATTATGAAAGACAGCGCCGATTTATCACGAATGCAGGGCATGAATTAAAAACACCTCTAGCTATTATTTCAGCCAACAATGAATTAGTTGAAATGATGAACGGCGAATCCGAATGGACAAAGAGTACTAATGACCAAGTTGAACGTATGACAGGTTTGATTAATAGTTTGGTTGCCATGGCTCGTCTAGAAGAACAACCCGAAGTGGTTTTGACAGATTTGAATTTTTCAGAAATTGCCGAAGACGCTGCCGAAGATTTCAAAGGTCCTGTTATCAAAGATGGTAAGCAATTTGTCATGGACATACAGCCAGATATTCACGTCAAGGCAGAAGAAAAATCTCTATTTGAATTGGTAACCCTTTTAGTCGATAATGCCAATAAATATTGTGATGAAGGTGGTACGGTTTCTGTCAAATTAAGCAAAGCTAATCGCCTTTCAAAAGCACATTTGGAAATTTCTAATACCTATGCTGAAGGTAAGGATGTTGATTATAGCAAATTCTTTGAACGTTTTTACCGCGAAGATGAATCGCACAATAACAAAAAATCAGGTTATGGTATCGGACTTTCTATGGCACGAACAATGGTCAAACTCTTTAAAGGCAATATCAGCGTTTCTTATAGCGGAGACACCATTACATTCTTGGTTAGTTTGTAGAGTAAGTCTTTCTAAAAGTCTATGAAAAAAGCATCTGCTGGACGCAACTCGCTTTTTAGTTTTAAGGCTCATGAAAAAAGTATCCACTGGATGCAATTCGCTTTTTAGGCTTATGAAAAAAGTATCCACTGGATACAATTCGCTTTTTAGTTTCAAGGCTCATGAAAAGAACGCCCACTGGGCGTTCTTTTTCTCACATATATTACAACCCCAACAATCGTTTGACTTGTTCTGGGCTTTCGTTTGGTCCGTAATGGTTTGGGAAGCGGTCAAGGGTTTGGATTTTTTTGATGTCATCTGAGGTGAGTTCGAAATCAAAAATATCAAAGTTTTCTTTCATGCGTTCTATGTGAACAGATTTTGGAATGGTAAGGATATCGCTTTGAACTTGCCAGCGAAGAATGACTTGTGCCACAGTCTTTCCATGTTTTTTAGCTATGCTATTGAGCGTAGCGTCTTTAAAAATATCGTCTTGACCACGGTTAAATGGGCTCCAAGCTTGGGTAGCCACTCCGAATTGGGTATTAGCAGCTTGCATGATAGGGTGCTGTTTGTAGGGGTGAAGTTCAATTTGATTAAGTGCTGGCACAACTTCGGTATTGAGCGCAAAGTCTGTGAGACGCCCTGTAGAGAAATTAGAGACACCAATCGCACGGATAGCACCTTCGTGATAAAGGTCAATCATTGCCCGCCAAGCACCGTACGTATCACCATAAGGCTGGTGAATGAGATAAAGGTCAAGGTAGTCGGTGTCAAGTTTTTGGAGGGTTTCTTCAAAAGCTTTCTTAGTTTCTGCATAACCAAGGCGGTTAATCCAAACTTTGCTTGTCAAAAAGACATCTTGCCTAGCAAGCCCAGAAGCTTTAACAGCGCGACCAACAGCTTCCTCATTTTTATAAATAGCAGCCGTATCAATTAGACGATAGCCCACCTCAAGCGCATTTTCGACGGCTTCTTGACATTGGTTTTGGTCAAACATTTGCCATACACCAAAGCCTAAAACAGGGATTTGGACACCATTATTTAAAGTTTTAAATTCCATAATGTTCCTCCTTTGCTCTCATTCTAACACAAAAAAGAGCATTGCTTGCTCTGTAATGATTGGAGATTAATTTGCCTCAGGAAATTCATTGAGGCTTTTTTTGATTTCTTTGATAAAGGCTGTACCAATTTCTGAAACTTTTTTCTTTTTATTGGTCACATAACCAAGGGTATGTTTGGGACTGTCTTCTAAAGGAATGAGGACAATTTGGTCACGAACAAAGCTATTTACGATTCCAAGTCCAGAAGCGTAAGCGTCAGTAGCACAGAGTAAATTCATAACGGTTCCGCGGTCATTGCTGTAAAGCACATGCTGTTCATCGTGGATTTGCAAGGCATCTTCGTCAAAATTCAAACCAGATTGTTCGGGACGAAAACGGATTTGATCATAGCCTTTCAAATCACTTTCAGAAATCACGTCTCGGTGTGCCAATGGATGATTTCGGCGAAGAAAAACACGTGTCGGAAAATCCCCCAAAGAGGTGAATTTTAAATCTTGGTGCTCTAGTGACGATTCCAAAATGTGTTTATTTTCATCATCCAGATAAATAATGCCTAAGTCCGCTTCAAAACGAGCCACGCTTTCTAAGATTTTCTTGGTGCTTGTTTCAATGGTTTGAAATTCTTGATAGTCTTGATTGAATTGTTGGGCGACTTTTGCCAGAGGAATGGATAAAAAATCATAGTGATGTGAGGCAACGGTGAAACTTTTCTTAAAGGAATCGTGGTAACGTTGCTCCAATAAATCCAATTCACCGATAATGCGTTTAGCATATTTCAAAAAATCATAGCCATCCTCAGTTAATCGTGTTCCAGTATTAGAACGTGTGAATAGCTGAACACCCAACTCATTTTCTAAATCCTTGATAGAACTTGATAGATTCGGTTGAGTCATAAATAATTCCTTAGCTGCCTGACTAAAAGAACCTACACGAGCGACTGCTTCAACGTAACGACATTGTTGGAAATTCATAAAACCTCATCCCTTCTTTTCATAATTGTTGTCATTATAGCAGAAATAAGATTAAAAAATCAGCAAAATTCTGATAGAAAAAAATAAAGCCGTGATAAGAATTTTTTATAGCCTGTCATTAGTTTTCTAAATTATAAGCCAGATTTATGGATATTTATAAAAAATTTAGATTATACGACTCACAAAGTCTGTGCTAAGATAAGGATAATTAAATTTTGAAGGGAGATGTGTCTATGATACTAACAGAAAAGCAGTTAAGAAACCTATCAATAGTAACACTAATCATTTTTGTCTTATCTCTTCTTATTTTTTTGAAAATCTCTCCTTTTAGAATATGGATTTCTGAACACCAGAGCACAGAAATCACAAGAGAAGATTTACAGTATCTTAATTGCTTAAAGAGTTTGACACATTTACCTTAGAGATAATCAGTTAGGTTTTTACCTAGCTGATTTTTTTGTTTTTGCTATAAGCAAAGTTTATGGCTATTCATAAAAAATATAGATTTTTCAAGTATAAAAATGCATGATAGTATAATTGTCATACCAAAAGCAAAGGAGAAATAGATTATGACAACAAAGAGAGAATGGGTTTTAAAAGCATTTAAAAATGAAAAAGTCGACAAAGTTCCTGTCGGATTTTGGTATCATTTCACAACAGATGATGAAAGAGGCGACGGTTTTAATCCTGAGATTTTTAACAAAAACATTGCTGGACATAAAAAATTCGTTTCAGATGTCAATCCTGATTTTGTTAAGGTGATGAGTGACGGTTTCTTTACTTATCCAAATGAACAAATTCACCAAGGCATTACTTCCATCAAAGAATTGGAAGGGATTGTCTCTATCGGTGAAAATCATCCTTGGATTACGCAACAAGTTGAGCTTGCCAAAAAAATACGTGAAGATTTCCCAGAAGATATCGCTTCTTTCTATAATATTTTTGCTCCTGTGACTTATCTGAAATGGCAATTGGCAGGAAAAGGTGGCAATGGTGATGAAATCATTGAAAACTTTATTAAAGAAGATGCTGAATTGACTAAAAAAGTTTTGGATGTGGTTGCTGGCGACATTGGCATCCTAACAAAACGTTTGATTAAAGAAGCAGGAGTTGACGGCATTTACCTCAGTGTTCAAAATTTACAAGATTCACGTTCAAGTAAAGAAGAGTACGAACAAGTAATTAAACCAGGCGAACTTCACATTTTAAATCGTGCGATTTCTGCTGGTGGTACGAATATTCTTCACATCTGTGGTTATGAAGGCGCAACAAACGATATTACGTATTACACAGATTATCCCGCAGATGTCATTAACTGGGCTGTTGAATTGGAAGGTGTCAGTTTATCAGAAGGACGTCAATTATTTGGCGGTAAAACAGTCCTTGGTGGCTTTGAAAATACTGAAAAAGGCTTGTTGTATCTAGGCAGTAAAGTAGCTATTCAAGATAAAGTCAAAGAATTGCTTGACGAAGCAGGACGTCAAGGTGTTGTCATTGGTGCAGATTGTACGGTACCAAGTGATATTTCATCAGAACGTATTGAATGGGTTAAAGAAGCTGTTGCTTTATAAGTTTTTAGGAAAAAGGAGTGAAGTTATATGAGTAAGAAAAAATGGATTATTGCTGGTGGTGTTGCTGTAGCTCTTGTGGCTGCAACAGCGATTGGACGTCAACTAACAGGTAAAACGTCAGCGAGCGCTCAAAGTTCATCTGGTGATTCAGACAAAGTGACGACTCTTCAAGTCGCTCATACCCAAAACTATGTGCCATACGATTATGTTGATGAAAATGGTGAGAGCGATGGATTTGAAGTTGCTGTCTTGAAGGCTGTCGATAAAAAATTGAAAAATTATAAATTTGAGTACACAGGAACAAGTGATGAAGATTTGCTTATCGGGCTTGAATCTGGAAAATACGATATTGGTGTTAAAGGTGCCTGGTATACCGCTGAACGTGCTGAAAAATTTGTGATTCCAGACGAAGCTATTGGAGCTAGTGTGATTGGCTTTGCCATTCGTAAAGAAGATGAATCAAAATACACAGATATCGATTCATTTGCTAATAGTGGCGGTAAACTTGTCCCTATTTCACCACAAAATGCTCAATATAATGTGATTCAAGAGTACAATAAAACAGCTAAAAATCCGATTGAATTGACAGAATCAGAAAGTTTCTCTGTTGCAGATGCCTATGCTTGGGTTCTTGAAGGACGTTACGATGCTTATTTCTCAATCAAGTTGTCATTTGAAGAAGCTGTTCAAGACGAAGACGGTGCTTACCATCAATATGCTGACCAATTAACATGGTTCCCATATAAAGGCATCGAAACTTACCCATTGATTCACAAAAATGCTACTAACGAAGCTTTTGCTAAAGAATACGATGAAGCGATTAAAGAGTTGAAAGAAGATGGTACAATCGCAAAACTTTCTGAAAAATACTTTGGAGAAGATGTCTTTAGCTACGTCACAGACTAGGAGGTGCCTATGGTTTCTTATGAACCATCTCGTGTGATAACCTTTCTTCCAGAAATTTTATCAGCCTTACCTCTGACATTGTGGGTCTTAGTATTAACCATTTTATTTGGAAGCCTATTGGGACTGTTTCTTGCTTGGTCACAGTTGTCAGGCGAACAAAACTTATCCTCTTTCGCGAGAGGATATGTCTTTATTTTGAGGTGTACGCCACCAATTGTTCTTATTTTTTTAGTCTTTTATGGTTTGCCACGTTTTTTGGAATGGTGGTTGGGTATCGATGTCAATGGCTGGTCACGGGCGGTATTTGTTATTTTAGCAATGACATTGTTGTTTGCAGCTAGTATTTCAGAAGTTTTCAAATCCTCTTATCAAGCTTTACCAAAAGGTCAATTGGAAGCAGGACTTAGTATTGGTTTAACAGATTATCAAACATTTGTCAGAATCCTTTTGCCACAGGCGTTTCGGATTGCACTCCCCAATATCACGACAGCGATTATTAATCTCTTAAAAGACATTGCTTTGGCTTATACGATTGGTTTGGTAGATTTGATGGGAGCTGGAAATTTGGTTATTTCACGCAATCTGGGCAATTATTCACTTGAAACCTATACAGCGGTTGCTATTATTTATTGGATTTTAGCCTTGATTTTGTCTGTTGGAACACACGTGGTTGAAAATAGATTAGATACGGTACGACGTTAAGGAGGAGATTATGGATTTTTCTTATATTTTAGAGACATTTGTTAAGACTCTTTCTGGGATTCCTGTGACGTTAGGAATTATGGTCGTTTCCATTTTATTGAGTTTCTTTCCAGCTTTATTTTTGGCTTTAGGACGCATTTATAAGGTAAAAGGGGTTACTGGTTTTTCAGTTATTTATCTTGCTTTTATTCGTTCGACACCCGCTATTTTACTGATTTTATTTTTCTATAGTCTTTTTCCAAGTTTGATTAATCAATTATTGAAAGCCACTGGTTTTAATATTTTTGATATTAATCCGATTTATTATGCTTATATTATCTTTGGGCTTATGACAACGGGAAGTTTGTCTGAGATTATCCGCTCTGCTATTTTAACGGTAGATAAAGGGCAGTTGGAAGCAGCGCAAGCAATAGGGCTTTCGACCAGCCAAGCTTATATTAGAATAGTTTTTCCGCAGGCTATTCGTCAGGCGTTGCCAAATCTTTGCAACTTGGTGATTAATCTCGTCAAGGGGACCTCTCTTGTGTTTGTGATGACGGTGAAAGACATCACAGCTATTGCTAAGATTGAAGCCGCTTATGGTTACCATTATTTTGAATCCTATTTTATTATTTTCATTATTTACATTGTGATTTGTGGGCTTATTCAATACGGTTTTAAACTTTTGGAAAAACGTGCTCAGATTGTTTGAGGTTAGGAGTTTGCTATGTTATCAGTTAAAAATATCGAAAAATCATTTGGAGATAAAAAAGTTTTAGACGGGATTAGTTTGACGGTTAATCAAGGTGATGTTGTCGTTATTTTAGGACCTTCGGGTTCAGGGAAAACAACCTTTTTACGTTCTTTAAATTACCTTGAAAAAGCAGATTCTGGGGAATTAGTACTAGATGGTAAGACTTATGATTTGGCAAAAATCAGCCGCAAAGACGTCCTTGAAATTCGTAAAAAAACAGCCTTTGTTTTCCAAAATTATAATTTATTTGCGAACAAAACAGCCATTGAAAATATTCTAGAAGGCTTAGTCATTGCACGCAAGGTTCCAAAAGAAGAAGCGATTCCGATTGCTGAAAATGCGCTGAAAAAAGTTGGGCTTTTAGAGAAAAGAGATTATTATCCTAGTCAATTATCTGGTGGACAGCAGCAACGGATTGGCATTGCGCGTGCCATCGCTGTGAAACCTGATGTCATTTTGTTTGATGAGCCGACCTCTGCCCTTGACCCAGAATTGATTGGAGATGTGCTTGATGTCATGAAAGAATTAGCCCAAGAAGGGGTTACCATGGTAGTCGTCACTCACGAAATGAGCTTTGCGCGTGATGTGGCAACACACGTCATATTTATGGAAGGTGGACATATCATCGAAGAAGGTGACCCGAAAGAATTCTTCAGCAAACCAAAAGAAGAACGCACTAAACAATTCTTAACCCGCATCATCCCCGAACTCAACATAGATCCAGTGATATAAACCAGTCCTTGACTGGTTTTTTTATTTGAGTTTCAAATACAAAATAGTTCAATTTCTTGAACAAATAACGCTAACATTTTGGGGTAAATGTCGCTTTTTTTGTGGAACAATGATACAATGGAGTGTAGACTAAATTTGGTAAGAGAAGAAAATGACTAAGAAAATCGGCGTCGGAAAGGCGCATAGTAAAATTATTTGGATGGGTGAACATTCAGTGGTTTATGGTTATCCTGCCATTGCTCTTCCTTTGCAAGGAATTGAAGTGGAATGCCGTATTTATCCCGCTGAAGAAAAGATTCACTTTGATTTTTATGACACGTTATCAACTGCCGTTTATGCGGCACTAGAGTATTTACATCACACGGATGTTTCAATTACCTATGCCATTCGTTCAGAAATTCCACAAAAACGTGGGATGGGTTCGTCAGCAGCGGTTTCAATTGCAGCTATTCGTGCCGTTTTTGATTATTTTGAGCAAAGCATTGATATGGATACCCTAGAAATTTTGGCTAATAAAGCAGAAATTATCGCACATTCAAATCCTAGTGGTTTAGATGCCAAGACTTGTTTGAGCGATAAAGCAATTACGTTCATTCGTAACATTGGCTTTAGCACACTTGATTTGGATTTAGAGGGATACTTGGTGATTGCAGATACAGGAATTTATGGGAATACCCGTGAAGCTGTTGAGAAAGTTGCCCAAGCAGAGGAAGCTAATTTACCACACTTGGCAGCCCTTGGCGATTTAACTGAAAGTGTTCAGCAAGCTATTCAAGAGAAAAATATTGCCAAAATAGGTCCTTTAATGACCAAAGCACACACTCATTTACAAGCCATTGGTGTCAGTATTGATGTTGCTGACCAATTGGTTAAGCTCTCTTTGGAAAATGGTGCCCTTGGAGCCAAGATGAGTGGCGGTGGACTTGGAGGCTGTATTATTGCCCTTGCTAGTACACAAGCTAGCGCAGCTAAAATTAGTAAAGCATTAAAAGAAGGAGGAGCGGTTCAAACGTGGATCGAAAAACTGTAACGGTAAAATCATATGCCAACATTGCTATTATCAAATACTGGGGGAAAGCTGACGCTGTTAAGATGATTCCCGCAACTAGCAGTATTTCTTTGACATTGGAAAATATGTTTACCACAACAACCGTTTCTTTTTTACCACAAACGGTTGGTCATGATGAATTTTACATCAATGGCGTGTTGCAAGATGAAAAAGAACACGCTAAGATTTCTGCGATTATTGACCAATACCGTGGTGAACGTTCTGAATTTGTCAAAGTTGAAACAAGTAACAACATGCCAACAGCTGCAGGGTTGTCATCAAGTTCAAGTGGTCTTTCAGCCCTTGTTAAAGCTTGTAATGAACTTTTTGAAACTGGTTTAAATCAAGCAGAATTAGCTCAAAAAGCAAAATTTGCTTCAGGTTCATCATCTCGCTCTTTCTTTGGACCAATTGCAGCATGGGATAAAGATAGCGGAGAGATTTATCCAGTACAAACAGACTTGAAATTAGCAATGATTATGCTCGTTTTGAGTGATAGCAAAAAGCCAATCTCTAGCCGTGAAGGGATGAAACGTTGTGTTGAAACCTCTACAACTTTTGCAGATTGGGTGAAACAATCAGAGCAAGATTACAAAGATATGCTTGCCTATTTGAAAGCAAATGACTTTGAAAAAGTCGGTGAATTGACAGAACGCAATGCCCTAGCAATGCATGATACCAATACGCATGCTAACCCACCATTTAATTATTTGACAGATGAAACCTATGCTGCCATGGATTTTGTCAAATCGCTGCGCGCTCAAGGTGAAAAATGCTATTTCACAATGGATGCTGGACCAAATGTTAAAGTTCTTTGTTTAGAACAAGATTTAGAACGATTAACCAAACGTTTTGAAGAACAATACCGTGTCATTGCATCACGTACGAAGGTATTACCAGATGAAAACAATTAGTGTGCAGACAGGTGGTAAACTTTACATTGCTGGCGAATATGCCATACTAACCCCTGGACAAACTGCTATCTTAAAGAATATTCCAATTCATATGACTGCAACAGTCAAAGAAGCAGAGAGAATTACTCTTTTTTCTGACATGTTTGACTATGCAACTGATATGACAGCAGATAACAATTATGCGCTCATTCAGCAAACCATTTTAACCTTAGCTGATTATCTTGGGAAATCCATCTTTGATTTGCCTGCTTTTGAACTTGAAATTACAGGTAAATTGGAGCGTGATGGCAAGAAATTTGGTATTGGGTCAAGTGGCTCGGTTACGGTGTTGACGCTCAAAGCTCTGTCAGCATTTTATGCGTTGGATTTATCAGCAGATACTATTTTTAAACTTGCTTCTTATACCCTTTTAAAATTGGGTGATAATGGCTCAATGGGTGATATTGCTTGCATTACTTATGATGATTTGGTAGCATTTACCTCTTTTGACCGTCAAAAAGTATCTGAGTGGATTGCTACAGAAGATATTCAAACGGTACTTGCCAAAGACTGGGGATACCGTATCGAAGTTATCAAGGCAGCTTTGCCATGTGAATTTTTAGTTGGTTGGACTAAACAACCGTCTATTTCAAAAGATATGATTAACTTGGTCAAATCAGCCATCACAGAAGACTTTCTAAAAGCGACTGAAGAGCAAGTACAACTTTGCCAAAAAGCTTTGCAAACTGGTGAAAAAGCAATCATTAAAACAAGCTTGCAAAAGGTGAGTGATTTATTGCTTGGTTTAAGCTCTGCTATTTACAATGATAAACTCAAAGCTTTGAAAGCAGCTGAAGAAGGACTAGATGTCATTGCAAAATCATCTGGCTCAGGTGGTGGTGATTGTGGTATTGCCATATCATTTTCTGAAAATGATAGCCGTGAACTAATCAACCGTTGGCAAAAAGTTGGTATTGAAATACTATATTCGGAGAAATTATCATGATTAATCGCAAAGATGACCATATTAAGTATGCTTTAAATTATCAATCTCCCTATAATTCATTTGATGACATGGAGTTGATTCATCATTCGCTACCTGATTACGATTTAAGTGAAATTGATTTACACACTCATTTTGCGGGTCGTGACTTTGATTTTCCTTTTTATATTAATGCGATGACAGGTGGTTCGGAAAAAGGCAAAGCTGTCAACCGAAAATTAGCTCAGGTAGCACAAGCGACGGGATTAGTCATGGTTACGGGCTCTTACAGTGCTGCGCTAAAAAATCCTCATGATGATTCTTACCCAAGTAAGGAAGAATTCCCAGAGTTGTTGCTAGCAACTAATATTGGAATTGACAAACCTTGGGAATTAGGACGACAAACTGTCCAAGAAATGCAGCCTATTTTTCTACAAGTTCATGTCAATCTCATGCAAGAACTTTTGATGCCAGAAGGTGAGCGTGAGTTCCGTCAATGGAAAGAAAATCTCGCCGATTATGCCACAAAAATGCCTGTTCCCGTCGTTCTCAAAGAAGTGGGATTTGGCATGGATCTTAAAACGATTGAAACAGCTCATGAGTTAGGTATTAAAACCGTTGATATTTCAGGACGTGGTGGAACAAGTTTTGCTTATATTGAAAACCAACGCGGTAATAATCGCTCTTACCTCGATGAGTGGGGACAAAGCACGGTTCAAACACTGCTAAATGCTCAACCGATGGTTGATAAGATTGAAATTTTAGCTTCAGGTGGTGTTCGTCATCCGCTAGATATAGTAAAATGCTTGGTTTTAGGAGCAAAAGCAGTTGGCTTATCACGAACAGTTTTAGAACTAGTTGAAAAATACTCTGTTGAAAAAGTCATTGAAATTATTAATGGCTGGAAAGAAGATTTACGTCTAATCATGTGTGCCTTAAATTGTAAAACTATTGCTGAGCTAAGACAAGTAGACTATCTTTTATATGGTAAATTAAGCGAAGCAAATCAAAAACGTTGATTCTTTTGAATCAACGTTTTTTTATATATTAATGAAATCCTATCACAACATGTAATAAACAATAGCAATGTAATGAAGTACTGAAGCTAGTAAAATGAAGAGGTGCCAAATCATATGATCATATGGGCGTTTTCTAGCATAAAAGATAGCTCCGATAGTGTAAGCAAGTCCACCAGCAAGCATTAATAACCAAAATGCCATGCCTGTCTTGCTAACAATACTTGGAATAATGAAGATAACCAACCATCCCATTAATAAATAAAGGAAGAGTGAGAATTTTTCATTAATCTTCTTAGCGAAAATCTTATATAAAATTCCAAAGATTGTTGCTCCCCATTGTAAGATAATAATCACATAGCCAAGCCAGCCTCCAACTAAAGACAGAGCAACAGGAGTGTAAGAACCTGCGATAGCAATGTAAATCATACTATGGTCAATAATTCGCAAAATGAATTTTTGAGGAGAATCATATTGCATAGAATGGTAAATGGTAGACGATAGGAACATTAAGAAGAGACTGATGTCAAAAATAGACATACCGACAGCAGCTTCCATGCCATAATGCTGATAGCTGTAAATAGCAGTAATTGGAAGCAAAACCAACATTGCGACAGCACCGACAGCATGAGTGACACTGTTTGCGACTTCTTCACCAAATGAAAGACGTTTACTCAATTTCATAGTCATACTAGCATTCATTTTTTTCTCCTTCTAATTCTTGAACTAATTGATGGGTTTGATAATACAGCTGTAATGTTTGACAAGCTGAAACCACAACTGGTGGTAAATCCTCCTGTTTTTCGCCATTCATACAAGCGACAAAATCATCATAGCATTTTTGTGATTGGTCGTTAGCTGTTAAAATAGCAAGGGTTTGGCTGATTTCCTGAATAGAAAAGACGTTTTTAAGACTTGTAATGACAATTAATCTTGCCACCTGCTTGCGACTGTATTTCTTCTTGATCGGCTTCTCAAGATGACCATGTTTAACATAATTGTTAATCATAGAAGCTGTTAACCCTTTTTCATTTTGATGATTAGCTTCACCAATTTGATTAACATACAGTAGCACTTGGTCTAAATATAAATCGATGTCTGGTAATTCAGACCATTTTGGATAGGATATTGTCATAAAGTTTTATTTACCTCTTTATCTAGTATCGATAACTAGATTATATAATCTATAAAAAATATTGTCAAGAAAAAAGCATTATTTTTATCAAAAAAGTCAGAAAATTCAAGAATTATGAAATAATAAAGAATTTGCAATAGAAACTGTGCAAATCAAGAGTTGAGGAATGGAGCTACACCTCTTTGTGATAAATAAAAAAGCCACCAGCTATTATGCTAGTGGCTGACATTATTAATTTAGTTCTTGTAGAATTGTTTTTGCTGTTTCTAAGTTCATATGAGGTGCTTTTAAAAGTTCATTTACTACTTTTGAGACCTCTTTTTCAGTAGCACCAGCAAGCAGCGCAAGGGATTTAGCTTGCAATTTCATGTGTCCAGCTTGGATACCTGTAGAAGTTAGTGCCTTAACAGCTGCGAAATTTTGTGCTAGTCCAACAGAGACGATGATGCTTGCTAGTTGACGTGCATCTGGATGCCCAAGGAGCTCATGAGCGATTTTGACGGTTGGATTGAGTCCGATAGAACCACCACGAGTTGCAATTGGCATTGGCAAGGTTAATTGACCACGAAGAACTTGCTGTTCTTCATCAAATGACCAAGTTGCCAAACCACGGTATTGCCCATCTTTACAAGCGTAAGCATTAGCACCAGCTTCGATAGCGCGCCAATCATTTCCTGTTGCCAAGACAACGGCGTCTATCCCGTTAAAGATACCTTTATTATGAGTTGTAGCTCGGTAAACATCGACTTGAGCCAGTTTGCTAGCCAATTGGAATTTTGTTGCTAGTTCTTGAGCTTCTGTTTTGTTGCGACTGAGGTAGCGAAGGTCAACTTGGCACTCAGCAGTGACTAGAGCTTGAGTGGCATAATTTGAAAGAATTGCCATCAAGCTTTTACCACCAGAAAGTTCTTCTAGACTAGGTACTAAAGCTTCCATCATGGTATTAACCATATTTGCACCCATAGCTTCTTGGGTATCAACTGTCAAGTAAACAATGAGAAAATCATCCTTACTTTCAACACGGAGTTCTCGAGCACCGCCACCACGTTTGACGATAGAAGGGTGAGCATCGTTTGCAAGGGACAATAGCTGCGCAGTATGCCCAAGAATACACTCTTTAGCCGTATCTTTATCAGGAACATTATACAGAGCAACTTGTCCAATCATTTGTCGAGAATGAACGGTTGTCTTAAAGCCGCCCGAACGTTTAATAATCTTAGCTGCAAAACTAGCCGCAGCAACAACAGAAGGCTCCTCTGTCACCATTGGAACATTGAACGTCGTCTCATTAACCTGAAAATCAGGTGCCACAGAAAATGGCAATGAGAATGTTCCTAAGACATTCTCTGTCAGTTGATTAGCAGTATCAAGCGATAACAAGTTATTTTCTTTTAAGTTAGCAAGAGCTTCATCACCCAACAACTGATTTTTTTCTAAGTGTTCGATGCGCTCGGTTAATGTTTTCTTGGAGAATCCTCCCCAGTTAACTTTAGTCGTTTTCGTTTGTTTTTCCATAGATTCTTTGATGTTCGTGAATTTCTTTAAGAGCAAATGTGCCAGTCTTGTAATCAGCAAAAGCAGCATTACCATCAGCATCTAAAACAGGTTCTTCGAAGAAAAGTTTTTCGTATTCTTCAACAGAAAGAACGATACGATTTTTTAGTTCTTGAAGTCGACTGTGTTGCAATTTATCTTTAAATCCGTCAACCAGTGTTCCTGTAAAGATTTCAGCGACTGCTCCGCTTCCGTAGCTAAAGAAAGCAATGTTGTCACCAGCAACCAAGTTTTCACTATTTTCAAGAAGTGAAAGTAGACCAAGGAAAAGTGATCCTGTATAGATATTGCCGACTTGTTTGCTATAAAGGATTGAACTTTCAAAGTTAGCTTTCAATTTTTCTTGCAAATCACTTGGCAATGTTTTATCCATGATTTTGTTAAAGCCTTTGAGGGCTAATTTTGGAAATGGCAAATGGAAACAGAATGCTGAAAAATCAGAAAGTGATGTTCCAAAGCGTTTTTGAAATTCAGCCCAAGTTGTTTTCAACATATCAAGATATTGTTTAGTTGAGTAAATACCATTAACATATGGCGTTGTTGAATAATTAGGACGCCAGAAGTCCATGATATCACGTGTTTGGGCTACAGAGTTATCATTTAGCAGTAAGATTTGAGGGTCTTTTGTGATAAGCATTGCGATACTACCAGCGCCTTGTGTTGGTTCACCTGGAGTGTTAGCGCCATAACGTGCAATATCAGAAGCGATAACCAAAACTTTTGAATCTGGATGCTTTTCAACATGCAATCGAGCATAGTCAAGTGCCGCTGTAGCACCATAGCAAGCTTCTTTCATTTCAACACTACGAGCAAAAGGTTGAATTCCTAAAAGGTGATGAATCCAAGTTGAAGCAGCTTTACTTTGGTCGACAGAAGACTCTGTTGCAACGATAACCATATCAATAGCAGCTTTGTCTTCGTCGCTTAAAATACTATCAGCAGCAGAAGCTCCAAGCGTAACAATATCATCATTGACTGGAGCAATGCTAAGCGTATTTAAAAGTAAACCTTTGCTGTATTTTTCAGGGTCAACTTGACGACTTTCTGCTAAATCATCCATATTTAGCATGTACTGTGGTGTTGCAAACCCTATTTTATCAATACCAATTTTCATGAATAAACCTTTCTGAATGATTGAACTCACCGAGTACTAAGATAGCCTACGAGTACCCGCCTAGCTAAGTCAAAATTAGCTAAAAAAATCTTATGGCATAGTGAGTTCGTGATTATTATTAATTGAGTGACTAATTGTCCAAAGATAATTCTACCATAAAGTTGTGAAAATGCTCTACAAAAAAATTATTAATTTCATTCATCAAACTAACAGTAAAATATTTTGAACACGTGAAAAATACTAGCTTTTTTTGTTTATTTCAGATAAAATAGGAAAGAATGATTTTTTTTTTTTTTT
>CAVAFU010000029.1:0-4769 GCA_963588325.1 Oribacterium sp. | reverse complement strand
TGTGACCAGACAAAAGATCTCAAAAAATTCATGCTTCAAAAAATGTTTCCGAAAAAAGGTGAAAAAAATCCAGAAATTCGTTTTCCAGGATTTACTGACGATTGGGAACAGCGTAAGGTTTCGGAAATTTCGGATAGATATGATAATTTAAGGATACCTGTTGCGGCAAATTTAAGAAAAAAAGGAAAGATTCCTTATTATGGAGCAAATGGAATACAAGATTATGTTGATGGATTTACTCATGAGGGAGAATATATTTTAGTTGCTGAAGATGGCGCAAATGATTTACAAAATTATCCTGTAAATTATGTAAATGGACGTGTTTGGGTTAACAATCATGCACATGTTTTACAAGGAAAATCAACAATTACTGACAATAGATTTTTGGGATACTCTATTAGTAGAGCAAATATTGAATCTGTTTTAGTTGGTGGGGGAAGAGCAAAGTTGAATGCTGATGTTCTGATGAATATTATGGTTAGTTTTCCTAAAAAACAAGAACAAGAAAAAATATCAAATTACTTCTCCAACCTAGACCGCCTCATCACTCTTCATCAACGTAAGTGTGAGCAGTTAAAAGAATTGAAAAAATTCATGTTACAAAATATGTTTCCTAAATAAGATACAAAGCTAAAACAGGAAATCTTTATCTTTTGCGCAGTGTTTAGGGCGTGTTCAATTATTAAGATAAAAAAGTAAAAATAGTAACTTGTAGAAAGGATAGGGGATTATGGCAGAATTAGAATCAGTTTTAGAGAAACGACTAATTGACCAGCTATGTCACGGTGATTCTCAATGGACGTATCGTCCAGATATTCGAACAGAAGAAGCACTTTGGGATAATTTTAGACATATTCTCGAACAAAATAACAAAGCAAAGCTAAATGATGGTCATTTGACAGATAGTGAGTTCGCAAAGATAAAAAACGACTTGTCTCACGCGTCTTTTTACGATGCAGGAAAATGGCTTGTTGGTGAAAATGGTCAAGTTTATGTACATGTACAGCGTGGCAATGAAACGCTCCACTTATTAGTTTTAAATAATGAGCATATCGCTGGTGGGACTAGTGTTTACGAGGTAATTAATCAATATCAAGCCTTTGGAGAAGAAGCAGATGCGCGTGATAGACGATTTGATGTGACCTTGTTAATTAACGGTATCCCAATGATTCACATCGAATTGAAAAATAAAGACCATTCTTATATGGATGGATTTAATCAGATAAAAAAATATATTGCTGAAGGGAAGTTCCGTGGGCTTTTCTCAAATGTTCAAATGTTTGTTATTAGCAACGGTGTTGATACAAAATACTTTGCAGCTGCCAGAGATAATGAGTTAAACAAAAAATTCCTAACAGGCTGGATTGATAGCGACAATCAACCTGTACCAGATTTTCTTGACTTTGCTAAAGCGGTGTTAAAAATTCCTGAAGCTCATGAAATGGTAACTAAATACATTGTCCTTGATAATGATAAAAAGAAATTATTAGTGCTAAGACCATATCAAATTCATGCTATTGAAGCAATGCGTGAGGCTTCTAAAAAAGGGAAATCAGGCTTTATTTGGCATACGACAGGTTCTGGTAAAACAATGACGTCTTATAAAGCCACACGAAATCTATTAATGGATATTCCGTCAATCGAAAAAACAATTTTCTTAATTGACCGAAAAGACCTTGATTTACAAACAAAACTTGCCTTTCAATCATATGCTGATAATGACACAATTGATGTTGATGAAACAGACAATGTTCATTCATTGATTGAAAAATTGACGGATAATAAACGTCAGATGATTGTTACCACGCGCCAAAAAATGCAAACAATGGTTAACAAGCGCTTAAAAGAAGGCACACCAGAATATAGTAAAATTCGAGCCTTAAAAGTTGCTTTTGTCGTTGATGAATGCCATAGAGCAGTAACACCACAAACGAAAAGAGATTTAGAAGCTTTCTTTGCCAATTCATTATGGTTTGGTTTTACAGGAACACCAATCTTTGAAGTTAATAAATACGAGCAAAAAGGTGATCTTGCCCAAACAACAGAACAACTATATGGCGAGTGCCTACATAGCTATACCATCAAAGAAGCCATTCATGATGGTGCTGTTCTTGGATTTATGGTTGAAACACTTGGTAAAGTTGGATTGACCCCAGAAGATGAAGAACGTACTTATGGTACTGAAGCTCATATGCGCCAAGTCTTAAATACTATCTTAAACAAATCATATGCTAAGTTTGGTATGGAAAAGGGCAGAGGTGAGACATATGAAGCAATGTTTACGGTTAGCTCAATTGAACAAGCACAAAAATATTATGATTTCATAAAACGGATTAAAGCTGGTAATGACGAGTTGAAAATCAGCGAGGAAGTTCACCGAGCCCTTCCAGATTTTCCAAAAGTTGCAATCACTTATTCTGTAACTGAAAACGAAGAAGCATCTAAGGTTAATCAAGATAAAATGCAGGAAGCGTTAGATGATTATAAAGAAATGTTTGGAAGTAGCTATAATTTATCTAGTATTAATGCTTACAACGCTAACTTAAATGATAGATTAGCTCGTAAGGAAAAACGTTACCTTAATCGTAGCCAACAACTTGATATTGTTATTGTCGTTGACCGACTTTTAACAGGATTTGACGCACCTTGTCTATCAACGCTCTTTATCGACCGTCAGCCAATGTCTCCTCAAAATCTTATCCAAGCGTTCTCACGAACTAATCGACTTTTTGACACTAAAAAACAATACGGTCAAATTGTAACTTTCCAATCTCCAGAAGCTTTTAAAGAAGCCATTAATTCGGCTTTAGCATTATATTCACGCGGTGGAAAGGGTGAACCATTAGCAGAAGACTTTGAAGCAGTCAAAGAAGAATTTATTACGTCTTTGAAATCTGTCCGTAATTTAGCGGATACTCCTCAAGATGTTATCGGATTATCTGAAAAACAAAAGAAACAATTTATTTTTATCTTTAGAGATTTGGACCGCTCATTTAACCATTTAAAAGCATTCTCGGTTTATGATTCACAAATTTTAGTAGATAATCATTTTTCACAAGAAGAGTATGAAGACTATGCTGCAATTTATAAAAATGTTTTAGCAGAGTTGAAAACAGACAAGCCAGAAGATAAGCCAGATGATGAGCTTATTACAGATGATTATGAGTTAGTAGCTGTTGATAAAATTCGAGTTGACTATGATTATATTATTGATTTGATTAGTGGTTTCGTAGATTCTCTCGGTGATGTTGAGAGTGAAGCAGAGTATGATAAAAAACTCAATGAAATCAAAGAAGTCATAGCAGCATACTCAGAAGATAATCCAAAACTTGGTTCGTTGTTAGAAAGCGTTCTTGAAGATATTGTAAACAATAGCAAAAAGTACGAAAACCAAGATGTATCAGTTATTATTAATCAATTACGTCAATCGGCTATTGAAAAGGAAATCCGCCAATTTTCTGATAAATGGTTTGTTGATTTTGATGATGTCAAATATGAAGCTTATCATTTCAAAGATGGTAAATTAGCTAATGAAAACAAGCTAAAAGAAAAAGCTGATTATGCGGCATATAAAGAAGCGACAGAAAATCCTGTTAAAAAATTTAAGTTCTTTAGTGCAATGATTAAGGACTTTAAAGAAGTTTTAATGCCAGAAATTGCACCATTATTTAATTAATCAAATAGACCCTGAATAAATAACAGGGTCTATTTTTTATGAATTCAAACTTGAGAGTGAACGCATGATAATATCAATATCTTTGCTTTCTAGTTCATTAATGATGTGGAGATATGTTTTTTGGGTTGTTGTCATATTAGAGTGTCCCAATCGACGTGCAACACTTGCTATAGAAACGCCTGCAAAGAGGAGAAGTGAAGCATGTGTGTGACGTAACCCATGAATTGAAATAACAGGTACACCAGCACGTTTACAATGTCTGGCTAATTGGTCATTTACAGTTGAATTATACACTTTACCTTTTACAAATATTGGTTTATCTTCTGGTAAGTCCTTAAGTAATTCAGCGAATTGGATAACTGTTTGCCAATCAATTGGTATTTTTCTAATAGATGATTGATTTTTTGTAGGAAGAAAACCGCCATTTTCTTTGTAATTCCATGTTTTAGAAACAGAGAGTGTTTGGCGAGTTAAATCAAAATCTTTCGGAGTGAGTGCTAAAGCTTCTGAAAACCGCAACCCAGTCTTTGCAATCAATAAAATTAACCAATCCATGTTGAGTTCTGCGCCTAAATCAAGGTCATCAAGCAATTTGTGTAATTCATATTGATTAAGAAATTTAGGCTTCTTTTGACGAGGTTGTTTACCCTTAATGATTGCTTTTCGTGTCGGGTCTCTTTGGATTAATCCCTCATCAACAGCATCGAGAATAGCACATTTTAAATGATGATGAAAATCCATTGTTGTCTGCCTTTCGTGAACGCTAGCATAATTATTAAGTATTTTTTGGTAAGCAATACGGTCAAGATGGCGAATTTGTAGCTGTGGAACAAGCTTCTTAAGCCATTGATATGCCATATAATACTTTTTCATGGTTATTGGGCGTATAGCTCCCTCCTTATACACCATAATCCATTGTTTGTAGTAGTCACAAAATAACATCGTTTCAGTATTGATTATCAATTCTTCCATTTATTTATAAAACCTCCTGACAATAATTTACCATAACAGCTGCTAAAATGTGATTTTGAACCAAATTTTAACAAAAAGGAGATTATTTTTGCAAAAAAGAGCAGAAGAAGCAGAAAAAATC
>CAVAFU010000028.1:0-20846 GCA_963588325.1 Oribacterium sp. | reverse complement strand
GCCGCTGCTCTCTTGACAGCTCATCTAGTATACTAAACTTAACTACCATTGTCAACAACTTTTTTACTATTTGTTTCTATTGCGACTTTTAATCTTATTATTTGCCTATTTACGCCAGTATATGCTCGTATTTTGGTGGTTTAATAACTTTCATTACCAATTTACTACATACAAAAAGAGGGCTGTTATAAGCCCTCTAAATGTCTTTTAACTCTATATGTTTAATTTTCAGAGTCATCCATTTTTTCTTTTACTTCATCATATGAAAGTGCATGTGCTTCTTCTGTATCATTTTCTAATTCGTCAGGCATTTTTCCTGTTTCATAGATTGACTTAATTTGTGCAGCATCAAGAGTTTCATATTTAAGAAGTGCTTCTGCAATAAGTTTGTGTGTTTCACGGTTATTATTGATGATGTCTGCAGCTTTGTCACGTGCTTCATTAAGAAGTTTACGAACTTCATCATCAATCATTTGTGCAGTTTGTGCAGAATATGTTTTCTCAGGTGATAATTGTCCTGGCATTACTGCATGATTTCCTTCATATTGAACAGGTCCAAGAATATCACTCATACCATATTCAGTTACCATGGCACGAGCTAATTGTGTAGCTTGTTCAAAGTCATTTGATGCACCTGTTGTTTGAGCATTAAAGATAATCTCTTCAGCAACACGACCACCCATCAAACCAGCTAATTGTTCTTTTAAGTCGTCTTTTGAGTGTAACATTTGATCTTCTTTTGGAAGAGCAATCATGTATCCACCAGCGCGACCACGAGGAACGATTGTAACTTTATGTACCACACGTGCACTTGAAAGTACTAAACCAACAATTGTGTGCCCTGCTTCGTGATAAGCAACCATTTCGCGTTCTTTTTGAGAAATTGAACGATCTTTCTTAGATGGTCCTGCAATAACTCTATCTTCTGCTTCATCAATATCTGAGGCATCAATTTTCTTCTTATTACGACGAGCAGCTACAAGAGCAGCTTCGTTAAGAACATTTTCAAGGTCGGCACCAACAAAACCTGGCGTTTGTTGTGCAACAACTTTCAAGTTAACATCTTCTGCCAACGGTTTATTTTTGGCATGGACACGAAGGATAGCTTCACGTCCTTTCACATCAGGGCTACCGACAAGGATTTTACGGTCGAAACGTCCTGGGCGAAGAAGCGCTGGATCTAGAACGTCACTACGGTTAGTAGCAGCAATAACGATGATACTTTCATTTCCTTCGAAACCATCCATCTCGATAAGAAGTTGGTTAAGGGTTTGTTCGCGTTCATCGTTTCCACCACCCATACCAGTACCACGTCGACGACCGACAGCATCGATTTCATCGATGAAAATAATGGCACGTTCAGCTTTTTTAGCATCTTCAAAAAGTGATCTTACACGGCTAGCACCGACACCAACAAACATCTCAACAAAATCAGAACCTGAAATTGAGAAGAATGGAACACCTGCTTCACCAGCTACTGCTTTGGCAAGAAGAGTTTTACCTGTTCCTGGAGGGCCTTCGAGAAGAACACCTGCTGGGATTCGAGCACCAAGTGCTTTATATTTTTTAGGATTTTTCAAGAAGTCAACAACTTCAACGAGTTCTTGTTTTTCTTCTTCAGCACCAGCGACATCAGAAAATCTTACTTTTACATCACCTTTATTTTGAGATTTAGCACGATTTTTACCAAAGCTCATTGCTCCACGAGCACCATTCCCTCCTTGATTCATCATCATGAAGAAAAAGACAATTAATATAACGAAAGGAATGTAAGTAATAATGTAAGAAATCCAAGTTCCACTTGAACTTTCTTGTTTGACAGTAACATCAACACCAGCATCTTCCGCAGCAGTTGTAATTGCCTCAATAGAAGAATCACTTGGCAAAATAATTGACGTAAATTCTGTCACGGTAGAAGAAGTACTACCTTCTAAAAATGGAAGACTTGAGCTTGTCTCAGTTGTTTGAGCTTTTGAATACTCACCACTAACTTCGATAATGCTTCCACTTGGTTGGTAAGTAATTGACTTAATATCACCCGCTTTAATTTGCTTAATCAAAGTTGAGTAATTAATTTGTTGACTTTGTGTACTTGTCCCTCTCAAATAATATTGAAAGGCTGTAATCCCTGCAATAATCAAAAGAATATAAATAAAGGAATTACGTACAAAGCCATTATTTTTGTTATTTTTCATATAATAATTATCGACCTTCTATTATTTTGAATAGATTTCTTCTTTCAATACGCCAACATATGGTAAATTACGGTAACGTTCAGCATAGTCAAGACCAAATCCAACAATAAATTCGTTTGGTACATCGTAGCAAACATAGTCAGCCTCAATATCAACAACACGACCTTCTGGTTTGTCAAAGAGTGTTGCAATTTTTACTGAATTAGCTTTACGATATTTGAACATGTCACGAAGGTATTTTAGAGTACGTCCTGTATCAATGATATCTTCAACAAAGATGACATCACGACCTTCAATGTTTGTATCCACGTCTTTAAGGATTTTGACTTCACCACTACTTGTTGTTCCACCATGATAACTAGAAACAACCATAAAATCAATTTCAACATGTGTATCGATATGTTTAATCAATTCTGCCATAAATGGTACAGAACCTTTCAAAACACCGATTAAAAGAGGATTTTTACCTTCGTAGTCTTTTGTTAGTCGTTCACCCAATTCTTTGGTTTTGGCAACAATCTCCTCTTCTGAGTACAAAACTTTTTTAATATCTTGTTCAAGCATGACATCACCTATTTCTAATTTTTTCAATATACAATTTGCCCTCCATTATATCATGTTTAGAGGGTTTTCTCAAATAAGTTTTACCGTCAACCAGGACAAAAATAATTTTTTCATCTTGTTCGCCGATAATGGCATCTGCCCGTTTTTGACTTGAAATTTTTTCATCAATAAAAAGCCTACGCAATTTTTTGGTAAAAGTTCCGAAATCAATACAGTCACCAGCCTGTCTTCGTCGCAAAATAATTGGGTGCTGACTATAGACAGGAATACCATCCTTACCTGTATCTCTAAATTGAAATTGATACTGACCATATTTGACTATACTGTCATATTCTAGCATTTTTTCGGATGAATCCCCATCGGTCTTAGGTCTGATTTTTGTGATTTTAAAGCTTTGATAGTCTTTTTCTAACCAATAATTTTCCTTGATTTGATACGTAACGTTTGCTTTAAAACGCAATAACTTCAGCATTTCTTCAAATTGTCCATGAGAAACTTGTAGATCAGGAAATTTTTCCAGATAATTCTGAAAAAGAATTGTCTGTACAACTGACGTTTGTGCTAAAAATTGGGAACAATTCGTTACCTCAATGTCTGCGGTTAAATCTTGGACAGCTTGCAAAAGTTGTTGGCTTTCATATCCAATATTCCGCAAAGCTTGTTTAAACTTAGGATTTTCAGTTTCCAAGGTTGGAAGATACTGATTTCTAATCCGATTTCGTAGATAATCTAAAGATTGATTAGAGTTATCTTCGAAATGAAAAATCTCTGGCAAATCAGCCTTTGAAATCGTTAAAAAGGGACGGATAAGTTCTCCAGGACCGAATGGATTCACCGCTTGCATGCCCGCTAAATGACGAAGACGACTTCCGCGTAGAATCCGCATGAAAATTGTTTCTGCCTGGTCATCAGCATGATGTGCTGTTACTACGGCAGTGTAGTTCTTTTCTACCATAATTTTCTTAAAGAATTGATAACGGAAATCACGCGCAGCTTTTTCAGAAAAAACACCTGAAAAGTATGCTACGTAAATTGGAACATGATGTTGCTGTGCCCATTCACGTAGGTAAGCTTCTTCGGTTTCTGATTCTTTTCGCTGTTTATGATTGACATGAACAATGCCAATTTCAATATTTAATTTATCACGGTATATATACAAAAAGTGTAGTAAATTCATAGAATCTACTCCACCTGATACAGCTATTAAAACTTTTGTGTGTTTGGCAAAATATGCCTTTTTTTGAATTTCTTTGAATAATTTATCGTACATATCACTATTTTAAAATGGCATAAACATCATTAGCGATATTAGTAATATCGTCGTAAGAAGCGTTATTTGTGAAAATTGATAAAATGAAAGGTTCGTCAGCGTAAACAATAGCAACATCGTGTTTATAATCATAAGCATCACCAATCTTATGAGCTACTTGAACATTGATATCTTTTGAGATACGTGTTGTGTCAAAAGCTGTAGAAGATAAGTAAGAAATAATGTCGCCGTTTTGGTTATAAATAGCTTCCATTAAATTAGCTGCTGTCTTAGCTGACATGTTACGAGCTTTCATATCAATATCTGTTCCTGCTATAGCACTAATTTCTGAGTTAAATGCATCGTCATATTGATTGGCAACATAGTAGCCTAAAATATTAGTAGCAACGTTGTCAGAATTTTGAGCGACAGCTTTTAACAAATCATCGACAGAATACTCCTTATTATCAGCTGTTTTGCTAATTTTACCACTTCCGCTTGGGTCATAGGCTTTAGCAAAAGTATTAACAGCATCAACATACTTCAATTTGTCATCTGATGTAATTGTACCGTCTTGAATTTTTTCTTCAACATAATACAGCGTAGCTAATTTAGCAACACTTGCTGAATACATAACCGTATCAGCATTGATTCCTGCTGTTGTTTGCGTTGACAACTGCTTAACATAAATAGAATAGTTACTATTATTATATTTTTGGTTAAGAACCTGTTGAACTTTTTCCATACGATTATCAGAAGCTGAAAGATCATCAACACTAATCCATCCTTTACCATCTACTTTATAGTAAGTTCCGTGATTAGTTATTGCTCTTTGAGTAACCGTTACTTTAGTATAGGCGGTTAAATCTGTTTGAGTTTCTTTTGTTCCTGTAACATACGGTGATTGGTAAACTTTAAAGCCATCTTCTAGCCAATATTCTTTTGAAACAGCTTCTTGACTAAGAACAATGTCATCATAAATGTACTGACGGCTTGCTTCAATGTAAGTACCATCTGATAATTCAAAGACTGGTAAAGCATTGTCATTGATAATCAAATCAACAATAGACAAAGTACTATTAGCTGATAGTGTTTCAGATGCAACTGTTAAATTAGCATCTTTGTACGTCTCACTATTTTGAATAAGAACAGGATTAGTCGGAACACTATCAAAATATGTTGTCTCAGCTACTACATTTGAAGTGAGCTGATATTTTTCTTCATTAGTTAAATCAATCGTTTTTTCGGTGCTAACAACAGAAAGAGAAGTCAAGAAAAATGGTATTAGCATTACTGCAAATAGTTTTTTCATTGGCTCCTCCTTTCATTCTTTGTTAGTTGATTGATGATTTTCTTCTCTAAGTTTTTGATTTTCTTTGGCAAGTTCTTCTAATTTTTCATCAGAATATGCCAAAAATTTTTCAATGGTTTCAATTAAATTTTCCATATTATTTTGGTAATAAGTTTGGTAACGGATAGATTGTTTCGCCAGAGCGTGATAAATAGTATTTAGCGCGAGCGTATTTTTCAACATAAGTATCATCTTGTAGACGCTCTGCTAATAATTTCTCGGCATCTGTTTCAACGACCAATTTTTTATAGTCTTTCTGAAGTGCAACAACCTTTTCTTTACGCTCTTGTAAGGTTTGATAGCTTTTAACAAGATTGTAAGTAGGTAAAATAAACAACAGCATGACAACAATCAAAATCCACCCCATAAAACGATTACGTTTGCGATTTTCTTCTTCAACATAACGTTTTTTAGTGTTTTCATCATTGATATATTGATTGTTCAATTGAACGATATTAGGCTTCTCCATCCGCTTCTATCCTTGTTTCGTTAATGATTTCATACATTTTAGTGGCATCTTCTTTTTTAGTGCTGTCTTTCATTTCTAAAACACGCACTGTTAGCAATTTATTTCCAAAACGAATTTCAACTTCATCGTTGATTTTTAAATCTGTTGATGATTTGGCTAAGATACCATTAACCTTAATACGTCCCTTATCTGCAACTTCTTTAGCTACTGGACGACGTTTTATAATACGGGATACTTTTAAATATTTATCGAGTCTCATAATATGTCACCTCGCAATCTTTTCTATTTTATCATTTTTTTAGGAAAAATAACTGATTTAAATAAGTTTGTTAAGATACTGTAATAAATTACCAAAATACGTTTGACGTGAAACATAGAGCTTTTCTGCCAATTCTTCTTGGGAGAGATTTTTTTCCTTTCTCAATTCAACTAATCTGCGTTCAAGTTCCATTTTGACCTCCTTGATAATTTCAGTCTAGACTTTATCAAAAAGTTTACCATAAAGTCTCTTTGATATACTAGCTTTCTACTGACAAAAAGCTTTGTCAACTAGTCTTTTTCAACTTTTCTAGCCTTGATTTCAGCTAGCATTTTTCCGAAATTCTGAAGTTCTTCCAAAATTTCATAGTCTTTTTTGTCTTTAACATTAAAAGTAATTTCAATCTTGCCTTGATTTTCGCCGATACGTGCTTTCAAGTTTGTTTTTGACAGAGCTTCAAAATAATCTTGGGTCAAGTAATGTTGCAGCGAAGCTTTTTCAAAACGTACTAATAGATTGTTATCTTTACGTTCCACAAGTTCTGTAAAGGCATTGTCCATATAAGCTTTAACTAAGCCAATTTCAAGTAAGTAAGCAACTTGGTCAGGATATTCGCCAAAACGGTCGATTAGTTCGTCTTGTAAATTTTGATAATCTTTCTGACTTTCAATTTCACGAATACGTTTATAAATTTCAATTTTTTGACGTTCATCGTCAATGTAATCACTTGGTAAATAGGCATCAATTTGCAAGTTTATTTCAGCATTGCTCTTACGACGAAGTTGAGATTTACCTTGTTTCTTAGCAATTGCTTCTTCTAATAGTTGTGAATACATTTCAAACCCAACTGAATCGATAAATCCACTCTGTGAGGCACCTAAAATATTTCCTGCACCGCGGATGGACAAATCACGCATAGCAATTTTGAAACCAGAACCTAGTTCTGTAAAGCCCTTAATGGCATCTAAACGTTTTTCAGAGACTTCTGTCAAAATCTTGTCTGGACGATACATGAGGTAAGCATATGCAATACGATTTGAACGTCCGACACGACCTCGAAGTTGATACAAAGTTGACAACCCCATATGGTCGGCATCTTCGATAAATAATGTATTAACATTAGAAATATCAACACCTGTTTCAATAATGGTTGTTGCGACTAATACGTCATAAACCCCGTCAATAAAGTCCATAAGTGTATTTTCAAGTTGAATTTCACTCATTTGCCCATGAACAAAACCAATGCTTGCTTCAGGAACTAACTCTTGCAACTCTGATACTTTTTGGTCAATCGTGTCAACCCTATTGTAAACATAGAAAACTTGTCCACCACGGTCAATTTCACGAATAATTGCCTCGCGAACCAAGCCAGGATTGGTTTCCAAAACGTAAGTCTGAACAGGGTAACGATTTGTTGGTGGCGTTTCAATGACTGACAAGTCACGAATGCCCAACATTGACATGTGAAGCGTTCGTGGAATTGGTGTCGCTGTCAGTGTTAGAACATCAACCTTTGTTTTAAGCTCTTTTAATTTTTCTTTGTGCTTAACACCAAAACGTTGCTCTTCATCAATAATAATCAATCCTAAATCAGAGAAATCGACATCTTTAGATAAAAGACGATGAGTCCCAATAATGATATCGACTTGCCCTTTTTTCAATTTCTCTAATGTTTCATTTTGTTCTTTTTTGCTACGGAAACGACTAAGCACATCAACTGTAACAGGATAATTCTCAAAACGCTCTGAAAAATTAGTATAGTGCTGTTGAGCAAGAACTGTTGTAGGTACCAAGACAGCGACTTGCTTATGATCATTAACAGCTTTAAAAGCTGCACGCATAGCAACTTCTGTTTTACCAAAACCAACATCACCAACTAACAAACGATCCATCGGTTTGTCTTCTTCCATGTCATGTTTAATTTCTTTGATAGAACGAAGTTGGTCTTCTGTTTCCACAAAAGCAAAATCCTCATCAAACTCTTTTTGCAATTCATCATCTGGTGAAAAAGCAAAGCCCTTCAACTGACTACGTTCAGCATATAGTTTTAATAAATCATCTGCAATATCTTCGACTTGCTTAGAAACTTTTTGTTTTGTCTTTTGGAAACGACCATCATTTAATTTGTTAATTTTAGGTTCTTTTCCATCAGCAGAAACATACTTAGATAGACTTTCAATTTGCTCAACAGGCAAGGAAATCGTCGCTGAGCCTTGGTATTGAATGGTTAAATAATCACGGTGTACACCATGAATCTCAATCGTTTCAATTCCTAAAAATTTACCAATACCATGAACATGGTGCACCACATAGTCGCCTTTAGACAGTTCATTGTAGTCTTTCAAACGCTCTGCATTACTAATATTTGAGCGACGGATACGACGCTTAATTTTCTTGTGGTAAATTTCATGTTCAGTAATGAGAACAATCTTCTCATCAGCAAAATAAAAACCATTTGATAAATTACCAACGATTAACTGAGCTTGATGTGCTTGTAAATCATCTGCAGCAACCACAGGTAATTCTAAACCATATTCCTGTAAATTTTCCTGCAAACGTTCTAAGCCGTGTTGTGAATCAGCTTGAAGCAAAACCGTTGATTTAGATTTTTGATAACGATTTATTTCATCAATCAATAACGGAAATTGATTGAAAAATTCTTGCATGGGATACTGGGTAAAATTATGAAGTTTATCAAATTTAAGATTTCCCAAACCTTTATGAAAGTTTGAAAAGAAAGTCGCTGGTTGATATTGACGCAGTTCTTTATAAACATCAGCAAAGTAAACCAAACTTGACACAGCTTTACCACGTTGTAAATCTTCTGTCAATAAGTTAGCAACTTCTAAATCAAACTTAGCATTGCGGTCAACTAACTTTTGAAAGTCATCAAAGAAAACAGGTGTCCCCTTAGGAATATAATCAAGTAAAGTCCATTCTTGCGCATAAAAGAGTGGCAAAAAACGTCTAATATCCTGATGTCTATAGTGCTCTTTCGTTGCCGCATAAAGTTCACTTAAGTAAGAATGAAGGTCACCTTCTGCAGTTTCTAAATACTTTTCAAATGCCTGATTAGCTCTAGCAAAATCAGCTTCTGACAAAATCAAATCATCTGCTGGATAAATTTTTACCTCATCTAAACTAGTCAAAGATTTTTGTGTTTCGACATCAAACTGGCGAATGCCATCAACTTCATCGCCAAAAAATTCCAAACGATAGGGATAATCTGCTGTTGCTTCATAAATATCAAGAATATCCCCACGTCTACTAAATTCACCTGGACTAAACACTTGAGAGACACGTTGGTAACCAATATTTGACAATACCTTTACAACCTTGTCAAGGTTGTAATCCTCACCAATAACAAAATTCAACCGACTTTCTGCATAACTTTTTGGACTTGGTAACAAAACACGAGCCCCTGCCAAACTTGTAACAAGAATACCAGATTGACTATCATCAAGTAAGAAATTTAATGCCTCTAAACGTGAGTGAGATTTGTCCATAGAAGCAAAGATAAATTCTGCAGCTGCAACATCATCTGCAAAAAACGTGTAAACTTTATCCTCACCGATTAAGCTAGACAAATCACTAGCGAGTTTTTCAACTTCATTTTGTGTTGAAGTAATGATAACTATTTTTTCTTCATTAGCTTGATAAGCTGAGGCGATTGCTAGCGCCCGACTAGAGCCAGATAGCCCCATAATAAGTTGCCTTCCTAAATTGGACACTCCTGCATGCCATGTTTGAATCAACTTATTTTGGCTAAATAAATCAATAATATTCATCGTTTTACCCATTAAATTTTTGCATTGTTTTCACAAAATCAGCTTCCTGTAAATAAAATTGAACAGCTTCATTAACTTTTTCAAGTGTATTGGTAACTGTAATATAATCATCTTGATCAAATTTTCCAAGGACATGATCAACTACTGTACGTCCTTGTTTAGGACGTCCAATACCAACTTTAATACGGTCAAATGCTTGTGTACCAATATGAGCAATAATTGATTTTATGCCATTATGTCCACCTGCAGAGCCTTTTTGACGAAGACGAATACGACCAACTTCCATATCTAAATCATCATAAATAACCAAAAAATCTTCAAGGTCAATGTTGTAATACGTTAACAAAGCATGGACAGCAATTCCTGAATTATTCATAAACGTTGTTGGTTTAACCAAATAAACTTTTTCACCGTTTAAAAAACATGAACCAACTTCTGCCTTAAAATTCTTTTCTTCTGAAAATGTGACATTTAAATCCTTGGCTAAGCGGTCAATTGCCATAAATCCAATATTATGTCGTGTTTCGTGATATTTACTGCCTGGATTTCCCAGACCAACAATCATTTTTACCATTATTTTTTCCTTTCAAATGCCAAAAGGGCTGGAAAAATATTTTTCCAACCTCGGCAATATTCAATTATTTTGCTTCTATTACACGTTAAAGCGGAATTCCATGATGTCACCATCTTGAACCACATAATCTTTCCCTTCTTCACGAAGACGACCAGCTTCTTTGACAGCTTTTTCAGAACCGTATTTAATCAAATCCTCGTAAGACATTGTAATCGCACGGATGAATCCACGTTCAAAGTCAGAGTGAATGATTCCAGCTGCTTGAGGTGCTTTGATACCACGTTTGAATGTCCATGCACGAACTTCTTTTTCACCAGCAGTGAAGTAAGTTCCAAGACCAAGCAAGTGATAAGCAGCACGTGTTAATTTATCAACACCAGATTCTGTCAAACCAAGGTCTTCGAGGAAGAACGCTTTGTCTTCATCGTCAAGCTCAGAAATTTCTTCTTCAGCACGCGCTGAGATAACAACAACTTCTGCATTTTCAGTTGCAGCAAATTCACGAATTTGTTTGACATATTCGATGTCATCTGGATTAGCCACTTTATCTTCATCGACGTTTGCAACGTAAAGAACTGGTTTTGTTGTCAAAAGGAACAATTGTTTAACAATTTTTTGTTCTTCTTCTGTAAATTCAACTGTACGTGCTGATTTTCCATCTTCAAGAACTGGTTTAATTTTTTGAAGAACGTTAAATTCTGCGATAGAATCTTTATCTTTTTGTGTACGTGCCACTTTTTCTACACGCGCATAACGTTTGTTAACAGATTCCAAGTCAGCAAGAATCAATTCTAAGTTGATTGTATCGATGTCAGCAAGTGGGTCAACAAAGGCATCTTCACGTCCTTGTTCACGCATAACATTTTCATCATCAAAAGCACGAACAACGTGAACGATAGCATCTACTTCACGAATGTTAGCAAGGAATTTATTTCCAAGACCTTCCCCACGAGAAGCTCCTTTTACGATACCAGCAATATCTGTAAATTCAAAAGTTGTAGGAACTGTTTTTTTCGGTGTAATAAGCTCAGTTAGTTTTTGTAGACGTTCATCTGGCACTTCTACCATACCAACATTAGGGTCAATTGTGGCGAAAGGATAGTTAGCAGCTTCCGCACCCGCTTTTGTAATCGCATTAAAAAGAGTTGATTTTCCGACATTTGGTAAACCAACGATACCTGCTGTTAAAGCCATATTTTATTAAGTCTCCATTTAAATTATTCAATCACACCTATTATAGCATAAAATCACTTAAAAAAGCCCGCAGAATGCGCAGACTTAATGATAATTTAACAAAATCAAAGTGATTATAGACTCAGAGCTATTAACCATAAAAATATGCCTCTAAAAATTTAATTTTTAGGACAACACTTTTTTTAGTTTACGTTCAAAATCGTGACGACTCATCATCACAATATGGTCACAATTAGTGCAACGGATTTTTATATCAGCTCCAATTCGTACCACTTCCCACTCATTGGCTTTTTTGCCTGTAGCTTTAATCGTACAAGCATGTGGCTTTTTCATTTCGACATGACTTCCAAGTTCGTACATAATTTCTCCTTTACAAGTGAATATAGCGTTTCTGAGGTAATAATGTTATTTCTTCTAGTGATACAATTTCCCCATCAATTTCAATTAAACTTTGTTCTGGAAATTTAAGATTGATTTTTTTAACCGAAGAGTGATTTAAAAGTGATGATTTTTCGTGTTTTTTTAACACTAAAGTTAACAACACTGATAGTCGCTGTAAAAAAGTATCACCTTTTGCGTAGACACACTCCAAATTTTCAGAATGAACAGTCGCCGTTGGCCAAATCATAATGCCGCCACCAAAATACGTATTATTAGCTAGCGAGAAAAAGAAATGGTCAGTCAATGTCATCTGTGCTTCTTCTGAACTTTCCAAACTCACTGAGGCCTTTATCGGATTTTTTAACAAAAATTGAATGGCCATTGCAATATAGGTTAATTTACCAAGACGACATTTATTAAGTACTGTTTTTAGCGTTGAATTAGCTGCCTGATTAACAACTCCTGCTGCAAAGCCAAGGTCTAAACTGTTTAGAATTAAACCTTCTTGATAGCTGTAAACAGTAATTTCCTTAGGAGTTTTATTTAGGGAAACTAACATCTTCTCCAAATCAGTGGTTAAATGAAGGGCACGCGCAAAATCATTTCCTGAACCAACAGGATAATAAGCAAATGGAATTTCTGCAGGTAAATGATGCAGTACTTTTGATAGCGTCCCATCTCCACCAACAATGAGAATGTTATCTTTAGAGGCTTCAAATGTCTTCAGTATCTTTTTGACTTGTTGCGCCTCATTATTTTTATATTGTGTTAAAAAAATACAACTCTCTACGTCTTGTTTTTCTATTTCATTGATGATTTGTTTTGCCCCATGATTTCCTGCATGAGGATTAGCAATAATATAAAGCGTCATATTACTAGATATTATACCATAAAAAGCGAGAGCACTGCATACACAGTGCCCTCGCTGGAGATTATGAAAAAGAAAAGTTTTAGGATGGTTATAGTGTATAAATTCTTCCTTAAATTTTTCTTAAAGGTTTTTAGTTTGTACGAACTGGTGTGATTAATTGGATAAAGTTTTCAGCATCATCACCTGGCATTAATGTAAATGGACGTACTGGTGAAATGAAGCGAATAACAACTGTTTCACTCTTCAAGGCTTTAAGTGCTTCAATCAAATAAGTTGGGTTAAAGCTAATAGTCAAATCACTACCTGATTGGTCAATAATATCCAATTCTTCGTTTACTTTACCAACTTCAGGTGAATTAACGTGAGCTGAAACACTATTATTAGTAATTTCAAGTTTTACAGTTCCGTTTTGTGTCGCATTTGAAATCAAATGAGCACGTTCCATTGCTGAACGAAGAGCTCCTGTATTGAAAGTTACTTCTGTTTCAAATGAATTTGTTAAAAGACGATCAGTATCAGGGTAATTACCTTCTAAAAGTCGTGTATAGAAACTAATATAGTCACTTCTGAAAAGCATTTGGCTATCTGAGAAGAAAACTTCAACAGTTTCAATATCATCTGTAAATACAGCAGCAAATTCACGTAAAGATTTACTTGGAATAACAACGTTGAAGTCATTTGATGTATTTTCCAAAGTTAATTTACGTTGGCTCATACGGTGAGAATCTGTTGCGACTGCTTTAAAGTCTTTATGGTCACTAAGCACCATGTGCACCCCTGTTAAAATTGGGCGACTTTCTTGAAGACTTGCTGCAAAGGCTGTTTCTGAAATAATAGCTTTCAACAATTTTGTTTCTAAGACTAAAGGATTTTCAGTAGCCATTTCTTGAAGACGAGGATAAAGGTCGACGTCTTTACCTTTCAAAGTAATTTCTGATTTACCACTTGTTAAGACAATTTGATGATGTTCGATTTCTTCGAAATCTAAAGTAACATCTGGAAGACTTGAAACAATGTTAATAAAGAAGTTTGCTTCTAGTAAAACTGCTCCAGGTGAAGTGATTAAAAGACCAGCATTTTCATTTGAAGTTGGAATAGTATTTTCAATAGAAATTTGTCCATTAGAACCTGTCAATGTAATGTTACTGTTTTGAACTTCAATTTTGATAGTAGATAAAACAGGAATCGCATTTTTAGTAGAGATAGCTCTCTTGGTAGCATTCAATGCTTGAAGAAAGAAAGATTTATTGATAGAGAATTTAATCATAGGAAAACTCCTTTAGTTTATAAGTATTAAATTAGTAGTAGTAGTAGGTCTTGTTTATACTGTTGATAACTCTTAAAAACGTAACAAATTCGCTGAAAAAGAGTTGTTCACAACCTGTGGATAAGTTGCTAGAATTTTTAGTATTTATCCACAACAACTATTTTATCTTATTTTTGATGGTTTCAATTTCAATACGTAAGCTATCATCTTGAGCCAACATATTTTTGATTTTGTTGTAAGCATGCAAGACCGTTGAGTGGTCACGACCACCAAATTCTTTTCCGATTTTTGGAAGAGAATTATCAGTCATTTCACGTGCGAGATACATGGCTACCTGGCGTGCCAAAACGATATCTTGAGTACGTTTGGTTGCCTTGATTTCTTTAACAGTGACGTCGTAGAATTTTCCAACTTGGCTTTGGATTTCATCTATAGGGATAACTGTCATTTTGGGACCATCTTGCTTACGAGCGCGAATTGCTTCTGCAGCAACATCAACTGTAATAGTTTCAATCTTCTTGATACTAGCAACAAGACTGATATCTTTTAAGGCACCTTCAAGATCACGAACGTTGGAATCAAATTGCCCCGCTAAATATTCAATAGTATCTTGCGGGAAAATGTAATTATATTCTTGTGTTTTATTAGTCAAAATAGCAACACGTGTTTCAAAATCAGGAGGTGTGATATTGATAGTCAAGCCCCATTTAAAGCGCGTGACTAAGCGTTGTTCAAGATTATCAAGGTGATCAGGTGTACGGTCACTTGTCAGTACAATTTGCTTGTTGTTGTCATATAAGGCATTGAACGTGTTGAAAAATTCTTCCTGAGTCCCAGAAAGGGTCTTCTTAGCTAAGGATTGAATATCATCAATAAGCAAGACATCAAGATTACGGAACTTTTCTTTCAGTTCCTCCATAGTATCTAAGCGAATATGGATGACAAATTCATTAATGAAATTTTCAGCAGTAATGTACTTAACACGCGCATTTGGGTTATTCTGCAAAACCGCATTACCAATGGCATTGAGCAAGTGAGTTTTTCCTAGTCCAGGTCCTCCCCAGATGAAAAGGGGATTGTAAGTTGTCCCAGGAGCATCTGCAACTGCATAAGACGCAGAAAAAGCCCAACGGTTTTCGTCACCTTGAACGAAATTTTCGAAGGTGTATTTTGGGTTAAGGTCAGAATCGACCAAAGGCAAGGTATTTTTTTGAGTTGTTGGGACTGTTTGTGACGTTGTCACTACTGCTGTTTGATTCGCTAAATCTTCTTCGAAGACATAATTAACGACAATCTCAGCATTATAAACCTCAAAACCAGCCGTTAAAATGATTGGTTTCAAATTTTTATCCCAAAACAGCTCTTTCATAGGGTCTAAATAAATGGTAGCCGTATTTTGCTCGATTTGAATCAAACGAGCATCTAAAACAAAAAACTCATACGTTGCTTGTTTTAATTGGCTTTTTGCTAATTCGAGAACCCTATTCCAAAAAATTTGTTCATTTTCAGTCATAGTAGTTTCCTTTTTGTGGATAATTCAATATCTATTCTAACATAAAAAATAAAAGTTTTCCACAACAGTGGAAATTAAAAATCCACAATGTTTATAGGAGTTATCCACAGGATGTGGAAAAATAAAAAATCCCTATAAAATCGGGGAAAATTAGTATTTTTTCTTGTGGAAAACTATGAAAAATAAAAAAAGAAATCAACAAGCTATTTTAGCTTGTTGATAATTCTGTTTAAGTCTTCTTCAGATTGAAAATGCAAACTGACCTCACCTTTCACCCCTGTTTTAGAGATAGAAATTTTAACAGGAAGACCTAAATGTTTGGTTAATTCTTCTTCTTGATTTCGAACAAAAATATCTTTCTTTTTAGAAGCAGTTTTTTTCTTTTTTTTAGCGGGTTTTAGCAGACTTTCAAGTTTTCTAACACTGATATCTTGTGCTAAAATCTTTTGATACCACTTTTCCTGCTCTTTTCGATTTTTGAGTGTCAGAAGGACACGCGCGTGCCCTTGCGATAGTTCTCCCTTTTCAACGGCATTAGATAGACTCTTAGGAAGATTAAGCAATCGCAAGCAATTTGTGATGTAAGGACGTGATTTTCCCATGAATTGTGCTAATTCCTCATGGGTCATTTGATTTTTTTCTAAAAGTTGCTGATAAGCTTTTGCTTCTTCAATAGGATTTAAATCAGAACGCTGCAAATTTTCAACGATGGCAAGTTGCATACTTTCTTGATTAGAAATATTTTTTATGATAGCAGGAATTTCAGTCAGACCAGCCATTTTTGAGGCTTTTAAGCGCCTTTCACCAGCAATTAATTCATAACCAAAGACAGTTGATTCTCGGACGATAATAGGCTGAATAAGCCCATTTGCTTTGATTGAACGCGCTAATTCTTCTAATTCTTCTTGTTTAAATTCTAAACGGGGTTGGTAAGGGTTGGGAGAAATATTTTCAACTTTAATTAATGTCAGTGTTTCATGCATAAGTCTTTTATCCTTAAAAAATGAGGCTGAGGGTTGCTCAGCTTCATTTTATTAATTATTATTATCTATTGTTAGTTTGAGGAAGATAAATCTTGTGTTGTTTTCGTCAATTCAATTGTGGCAGTTTTCTTATCGGTTCCACGGTAGAATGTAACTTTGACAGAGTCACCAACAGAATGACCGTAAAGAATGCTTTGAAGGTCTGAAGTTGATGTGACTTCTTGGTCATCAATAGCAGTGATGACATCATATTGTTGAAGACTACCTTCAGCTGGCATACCAGATTGAACAGAAGCTACAACTACACCACTAGTAATACTTGTTGGAATGTTAAGTTGAGCAATTGCATTTGTTGAAAGATCACTCAAGTTTACCATTGAGATACCAAGCGCAGGACGAATAACTTGTCCATTTTCTTCCAATTGATTAATAATAGTTACGACATCGTTAGACGGAATGGCAAATCCCATACCTTCAACAGACTCACCAGAGCTTGATGTAGAAGAAATTTTACTTGAGTTAATACCGATAACTTGTCCTTCAATATTAATCAAAGCACCACCAGAGTTACCTGGGTTAATGGCTGCATCTGTTTGGATAGCATTTGTTGAAATTGTTTGACCATCATCATTTGTCATGGTTACTGTACGGCTAAGACTTGAGACAATACCTTGTGTAACAGAGTTAGCGTATTCAGTACCAAGCGGGCTACCAATTGCAATAGCTGTTTCACCAACAGTCAATTTATCTGAATCGGCAAATTCAGCAACTGTAGATACGTTAGCAGAAGAAATTTTGACAACGGCGATATCTGAATAAGTATCAGCACCGACTAATTCACCGACGACTTTTGTACCATCAGCAAGCATGATTTCAATTTGTTCAGCACCATCGATAACGTGGTTATTTGTTACAACATAGGCATAATCGCCATCTTTTTTATAAATAACCCCAGAACCTTCGCTGTAAACAGATAAGTCACCTGTAGAACTTGAGTCACTGCTGTTTGAATCACTACTTGAGTCATCTCCAAACATTTGACTGTAAAGGTCGCTCGTAGAAGAAGATGAGTCTGATTTGTAGTTGATAACAGATACGACAGCATCTTGTACTTTAGCTACTGCTTTTGTCGTATCGTTAGAGTTAGAATAGCTTACGCTACTTGTTGTTGTTTTGGTACTTGAACCACTGACGTTAGTGATGGAAATACCTGCCATATTTAGGACAAGTACAGTACCGGCGATACCAGCCACAAAACCGACTAAAATAACTCCTAAAGGCTTAAGCCATTTTTTGTAGTTAAATTTCGGTAATTTTGGTAGTTTTGAGAATTTTGGTAATTTTAATTTTTTCACGTCTTTACCTCCCGTTTTTTTCTTGGCTAGCATATAAGAATTGACTTAATTATACCTTAAAAATCAAAAAAAATAAAGTAATCCACAACCTGTGGAAAACTTTTTAAAAATGTGAAAAAATCCCCAAGAAATGCTGATAAAGAGAGTTAATTTTATTTGTTAACATGTGGATAAGGTGTGAAAAGCTTGTGAATATGTGTTAAAATGAGGGTATGAAAGTAAAAATTATAGCTGTTGGAAAACTAAAAGAAAAGTACTTAAAAGATGGTATTGCTGAGTATGGTAAACGCATGAGCCGCTTTGCAAAATTTGAGGTGATTGAACTCCCAGATGAAAAAACACCAGATAATGCCAGTCTTGCGCAAAATCAGCAAATTATGGAAAAAGAAGGCGAGCGAATTCTAGCTAAAATTTCAGATCGTGACTACGTCATTGTTTTGGCGATAGAAGGAAAACAATTATCGTCTGAAGAATTTAGTAAAGTCATTGCTGATGCAACATTGAGAGGCTACTCTGATATTGTTTTTGTCATTGGAGGTAGCTTAGGCTTAGCCGATAAAGTAAAAAAACGTGCTAATTTACGCTTAAGTTTTGGCTTGTTAACACTCCCACATCAATTAATGCGTCTAGTGTTATCAGAACAAATCTATCGTGCCTTTATGATTCAACAAGGAAGCCCGTATCATAAGTAAGAATTTTATAAACTAAAAAGCAAAGGAAGTATAATATTTCACTTCTTTTGCTTTTTTAGTTTATAAACTCGTTGATTTTTATCTAGTAGACTTTGAAATGATTGTTTCATGTGAAACATTTGTAAAATATAGAGGACTTGTGCACAAAAAAAAGCCAACTTTAGTTGGCTTGAGATTTGATCCCAGCAGGATTCGAACCTGCGACCGTTCGCTTAGAAGGCGAATGCTCTATCCAGCTGAGCTATGAGACCATATCAACTTAATCATTCTATCAAAATATTGGCTCTGCTGTCAACTAAAAATCAATGTCCTTCAAAATCTATTGTGTTTATAGAGCAAACTATTTAACTATTTTTATGTTTTAAAGTGGCTACTAATTTTTAATTTTTTGGATGCCTCTCCCCCCTTATTTTATAAGCTTTGTTAGCAAAATAATTTTCAGAATTTTATGGCAATATTTTTGTTGAAAAAACTTAAAAAAGTTGAAAAAAACTATAGACAAAGAGAAAATATCTGATATAATAGTATAAGTGTTGAGGAGAAATCCTTAAAACCTTATGGTCCGTTGGTCAAGGGGTTAAGACACCGCCTTTTCACGGCGGTAACACGGGTTCGAATCCCGTACGGACTATAAACTACTGCTTAGCAGTTTTTTTGTTTATCCGGCATAGCTCAGTTGGTAGTAGCGCATGACTGTTAATCATGATGTCGTAGGTTCGAGTCCTACTGCCGGAGTGATAAGACACCTTCCTAAGTTGTTTACTTAGGATTTTTTTATGTCCTGAGCTTACAGTATAAATGCATAATAAAAATCAAGCTAAGATCTTAGCTTGATTTCTTTTTTAAGAAAAATTTTCTTCGTGTAAGAAGGTAAGAGATGAATAGGATAAGTCCTAATAAGGATAATAAAGCCCCTTCTTTAAAACCATCTGGAACATAAGTTAATGTAACTTTACCTTTACCAGCTTTGACATCAACTTTCATAAAGCCATCTTGAGCTTTTGAAATAGTTAGTTCCTTACCGTTTTGAGTAGCTGTCCATCCTTTATCATATGGAATTGTAAAGAAGAGAGAACTATCTTTGTCTGTTTTATAAGTAGTCGTTACGGTATTTTTACTAGTTGTTACCGTAACATCTTGATTATCGATAATATCCATGGCTTTTTGATAGCTTGTTAGGTCAAGCGCATAGAAATTTGGTTGATTGAATGAAACTTGATTATTTTCAGGGAAAGTAAAGGTAATGTCAAGAGTTTGACCTTCCTCAAAATATCCGAGATCAAAGAAGGTATAAGCATCATCGGTTGTGTATTCTGTTGTCTTACCATTAACTGTAATTTGTACAGATTCATTATTCTCATTTGAGAAGGTAATGTTAGGAACACTAACGTAAAGTTGAGTATTGCCAGTAACAGTAACTTGATATGTAGCACTTGTTGTCAAGCCATCATTTGTAGTGGTAACACGATTGTTAAGTAAATTAGCACCACCTGTCAATTGAGAAGCTAGACGTGTAAAATATTTTTCAGATAAGCCAGTCAGATTATTGATAAAGTTTGTTTGGTTGTCAAGTGTGTTGACACCAAAGTCAACATCTTTGTAAACACCATTTGTTAGAATGGCTAATTGACTAGCATATTCATTTTCATAAAGTGATATATTACCTGAGCCATCAACGTAACTAAAACCATATTTATTAACGTCGGATTCAGAAAGGTTGTATTTAACAGCAAATAAACTATCCATGAGTAACGTGTTATTTTGATAACGAAGGTTGAGATTTGTGCCAGTTGATTTAAAGCCAAGTCGGTCTAGTGTACTACTAGATGTTGTATTACGAATAGATGAAAATTGAGAAATTCCATTATAGTTATATTTCATGCTATCGTTACCAGTTTGTGGAAGTAATTCTTCAGTACGATAGAAAGTGGTATTTTGCTCTTTTGTTTCGTTGACCAGTTTGTCAATATCTGTCAAGTTACGATTATAACTTTGTCGAGATGGGAATACCCACTCAGTATCTAAAGCGGCAATTTGATAGTAAGTATTTAATGAAATTTCAAATATTGTAAATATAAGTGTAAAGCCAACAAACAACTTAAATGATAAGTATTTTTTAATATAGCTAATAAGTATAATAG
>CAVAFU010000027.1:0-124986 GCA_963588325.1 Oribacterium sp. | reverse complement strand
GCTAATAAGTATAATAGCGTAGGCAGCTAAGAAAGCAAAAGTAATAATGATTTGCGATGGTTCCAAAAAGTCATAATGACTTTGAAGGATTGTTGTGGCTAAAAATCCAACAGCTAAAGGAACAATTCCGATGAGATATTGTTTGAGTGTAATTTCTTTTAGGTGTGATAAAGTTTCAGCAGCAAACAATATAATAAGGATAGAGAATGTCCAAGAATAGCGATGAAGAAACATATTTGGGGAATGCATTCCCTGCCAAATAAGATCTAAAGGTTCAAGGTAAAAACTAGCAACGATAAGAGCAAGCATCAAGCCATAAGCCAGACGTGTTTGCCATCTGATAGATTTAATTGTAAAGAAAACGATGGCTAGAATTAATGGGAAAATCCCAACGTAAATCATTGGAATAGAACCAAATTTGGTTGTATCATAAGACCCAACGAAATTCTTAGCAAATAAATCGAAGAACCATGAAGAATCTGTAAACCATTCTGTAAACTTAGAAAACTCTTCACCATGTGTAGATAAATCTAAGTATGTTGGTAAAAGCATGATACAGCTAGACAAGCCAGCGGTAATTGACACAACTGTAAAGTCTACAAATTTACGTCGAATAACTTTCCAGTTGAATTCCTCAGTTAGTTGAACAAGGAAGTAAAGAATCAGAAAGATAGCAACCATATATCCAAAATAATAATTTTGGATAAATAGAATGGTTAAACTTACATAGTAAAGAATAAATTTTTTCTGATTCAGTAAACGATTGGCACCTAAAATAATCAATGGCAAAAGAATGAAAACATCAAGCCACATATTTATTTCAATCTGGCTAATTGCAAAACTCATTAATGCATAAGAAGTTGATAGAATAATGCTAAATGGTTTTAACACTTTTGGGTAAAGTTGTCTAAGACTGTAGAAACATGACAAGCCCATGCAACTGATTTTTAGCAAAGTGAAAAGATAGATAGCATCAGGCATTGTCTGCAAATTGAAAAAGTAGACAAAAGGTGAGAAGAAACTTCCTAGATAGTAACTAATTAAAGCATAAAAGTTTAAACCGAGCCCACTTGTAAAAGTATAGAAAATACTATCCGAACCATGTAAGATGTTTCGCAAATTTTCAGCAAAAATAACATATTGATGAAAACCATCACTAGCCAAAATAGTGGTGTCACTATTAAAAGAAATGTCTTCAGATAATAGGGCAAAAAATAGGATAAAGAACGGTAAACAAAATGCTACTAGGTAGTAAAGTGTGTTAATGTTTGGTTTTAAAGATTTTAATTTCATAGCTTTAGTAAGACAGGTTGAGATAGCATAATCCCAACCTGTTTCTTTTCTATTAGTGTAAAGTTTGTGTAAACGTCGGGAAAATAATTATTAATCTTTCCAGAGTTCTTTGACTTTGGCTTGTACTTCTTCGTTTTCAAGAAACTCATCATAAGTTTCATCAATACGATCGATTACGCCATTTTTAGAAATCACTACAATGTGATTAGCAAGAGTTTGAATAAATTCATGGTCATGACTTGCGAAGATAATTGATTCTTTGAAGTCTTTCAATCCATCATTCAAGCTTGAGATAGATTCCAAGTCTAAGTGATTTGTTGGATCATCAAGGACAAGGACATTTGATTTAAGAAGCATCAATTTAGAAAGCATCACGCGCACTTTTTCTCCCCCTGATAGTACGCTAACAGATTTGTTAACTTCATCACCAGAGAAAAGCATACGTCCAAGGAATCCACGAAGGAATGTGTTATCGTCTTCTTCTTTTGAAGCAAATTGACGTAACCATTCAAGGATTGATTCGCCTGAAGCAAAATCACGTGAATTATCTTTTGGAAGGTAAGAGCGGCTAGTTGTGACACCCCATTTGATAGTTCCTTCGTATTCGATATCATCCATCAAAGCACGGATAAGAGCTGTTGTTTGAATATCGTTTTGTCCGATAAAGGCTGTTTTATCACCAGGACGTAAAATGAAACTAATGTTATCAAGGACAGTTTCACCATCAATTTTAACAGACAGATTTTCGACAGTTAACAAATCTTTACCAAGTTCACGTTCTGCTTTGAAATTGATAAACGGATATTTACGGCTTGATGGAACAATTTCTTCCAATTCAATTTTATCAAGCATTTTCTTACGAGAAGTGGCTTGTTTTGATTTAGAAGCATTGGCAGAGAAACGAGCAACGAATTCTTGCAATTCTTTAATTTTTTCTTCTGCTTTAGCGTTACGGTCAGCTTGCAAACGAGCAGCAAGTTCAGAAGATTGTTTCCAGAAGTCGTAGTTACCAACATAAAGTTTGATTTTACCGAAATCAAGGTCTGCCATGTGAGTACATACTTTATTCAAGAAGTGACGGTCATGGGAAACAACGATAACAGTATTTTCAAAATCAATCAAGAAATCTTCTAACCAAGAAATAGATTGAATATCAAGACCATTGGTTGGTTCGTCAAGAAGAAGTACGTCAGGTTTACCAAAAAGAGCTTTAGCAAGGAGAACTTTCACCTTGTCACCATTGGCTAATTCACTCATGTTTTGGTAGTGAAGATCTTCAGGAATATTAAGATTTTGGAGCAATTGAGAAGCTTCACTTTCTGCTTCCCAACCGCCAAGTTCTGCAAATTCGCTTTCTAACTCGGCAGCACGGACACCATCTTCATCTGAAAAGTCAGGTTTCATGTAAATGGCATCTTTTTCTTTCATAATGTTGTAAAGGCGTTCGTTCCCCATAATAACAACATCAATAGCGCGTTCTTCTTCGTAGTCAAAGTGATTTTGACGAAGAACAGACAAACGTTCATCTGGACCAAGGGAAACATGACCTGTTGTTGGTTCAATATCTCCTGCCAAGATTTTTAAAAATGTTGATTTTCCTGCACCGTTGGCACCGATTAAACCATAGGTATTTCCAGCTGTAAAGTTGATGTTAACCTCATCAAACAGTTTTCTATCGCTGAAACGTAGTGATACATCAGAAACTGTAAGCAATTTTTCACCTCATATTAATTATCTATAAGCTTCATTGTACATGAAAAAGCCCCAATTTTCAATTAGAGAAAGTGGGGCTTTAGATTACATTGGTAAAATGATGTCTTTTTCATTAAGTTTATAGTATTTCTTGAGGCTGAAACCACGTCCCATAACTTGTGTGGCAGGCATGACAATAATAAAAGCAGTCTCATCAATTTTTAAAATATTTTTTTCAAGGCGTGGAACTTCTTGACGAGAAACGGTTGTCATTAACATGGTTTGATTTTCACCGGAATAACCACCTGTAACAGGAACTTCAGTGACACCACGGTCAGCTTTGGTAGAGATATAGTTTTTGATTAAATCATTTTTAGGCGAAACAATCATGATATTTCGTGATGATGTGACACCAAGTTGCATGCTATTAACGACATAACCAATCGTAATCAATGCAATAATAGAGTACATAACTGTGTCGATATCAAAAGCGACAAATCCCATAGCAACACTACAACCATCAACGATTGTCATGGCAACCGCAAGAGGAAGTGGTGTGTATTTATGGAGAATTTGAGTGATAATACCTGTACCACCAGTCGATGAATTTCCCCAGAAGACAACTCCTAAACCAAAGCCGCAAATAACCCCACCAAAGAGTGCAGCTAATAAAGGATTATCTGTCAAATTTGGAACTCCTTCAGTCAATTTAACAAAAATGGAATAAATCCATGAGCCATAAACGGTTTTGACAAAGGTTTCTTTTCCTAAAAAAAGCCAACAAGCTACTAAGAGTGGAAAGTTTGAAATCATAACGAAATTCCCAGTATTCCATCCAAATAAAGCTTTTAAACTAACGGCTAATCCGACAACACCGCCAGATGCAATATGATTTTCTAAGAAAAAGCTGTTAAATCCAACAGCCGCAATAAAAGATCCCGCAGTCACGAGACAAATATCAATTAATTTTTTCTTCATAATAACCCTCTTCTTTTAACAAACGATTCTATTATTGCAAAGAACCTGTTTATCGTCAAGATATAGTTACACTAACAGAGGATTTAAAAGCATTTTTCTCATTTTTTAATGTTATTAAAATATTTTTGGTGATTGAATGTATAATTATTCTTTCTTAAAATGATGAGAATTTAAGGCATAAAAAGTAATTGGCTTGACAAAATTTCTATAATTTCATAAAATTAAGGGGATTCAGAAGAGTAATGTAAACGCGTACTTTTAGAGAGCTGATGGTGCTGAAAATCAGTAGTACCCTTGCATGAATGGGCTGATGTAGATTAATGAAGATATTATTTGCATTTTAAATGTAAATTTTTAATAGTGGTAAAGAGATGATAGATTTTTTCTATCAATTGAGGTGGTACCGCGTATTTAATAACGCCCTCACGTAGTTTAACTACGTGGGGGTGTTTTATTTTTGAAATTAATTTTGAGGTGATAGAATGGCAAAACCAATTATTTTAACAGGTGACCGTCCAACAGGTAAGTTACACTTAGGACATTACGTTGGAAGTCTAAAAAATCGTGTACTTTTGCAAAACGAAGATAAGTATGATATGTTTGTCTTTTTGGCAGACCAACAAGCTTTGACAGACCATGCGAAAGAGTCTGAAATTATCAGAGAATCAGTAGGAAATGTAGCACTGGATTATTTATCAGTAGGGCTTGATCCAGCAAAATCTACTATCTTTATTCAAAGCCAAATTCCTGAACTTGCTGAATTGACAATGTACTATATGAACTTAGTATCATTGGCACGTTTAGAACGTAATCCAACTGTAAAAACAGAAATTGCTCAAAAAGGATTTGGAAGCTCAATTCCAACAGGATTTTTAGTATATCCAATTTCTCAAGCAGCTGACATTACAGCCTTCAAAGCTAACTATGTGCCAGTAGGAAACGACCAAAAACCAATGATTGAACAAACACGTGAAATTGTACGTAGCTTCAATCATACTTATAAAACAGATGTTTTGGTTGAACCTGAAGGAATCTTCCCAGCCAATGAAGCAGCTGGACGTTTGCCAGGTCTAGATGGTAATGCGAAAATGTCTAAATCACTTGGTAATGGTATTTACTTATCAGATGATGCAGATACTGTTCGTAAAAAAGTAATGAGCATGTATACAGACCCTAATCACATTCGTGTTGAAGATCCAGGACAAATTGAAGGTAATATGGTCTTCCATTATCTTGACATCTTTGGGCGTGAAGAAGATCAAGCAGAAATTGCTGCAATGAAAGAGCACTATCAACGCGGTGGTCTTGGTGATGTGAAAACAAAACGTTACCTTCTTGAAATTCTTGAACGTGAATTGGCTCCAATTCGTGAACGTCGTTTAGAATATGCTAAAGATATGGGAGAAGTCTTCCGTATGCTTGAAAAAGGTAGTGAAGCGGCGCGTGAAGTAGCTGGTCAAACACTTGCTGAAGTTAAAGCAGCTATGGGCATTAACTATTTCTAAGATAAAAAAACTCTAGAGCAATGCTTTAGAGTTTTTTTGTTAAACCAAAAATATTTACAAAAAATGAGAATTGCAAAAATAATCAGTCTAATATATAGGTAGAAAAAACAAAAGTTTTTTAAAGAGTTTTTGAGAAAAAATTGAATTTAATTTATTGACAAATCTTTTTAGCGTGTTATTATAGTAACAATAAAAAATTAGCTGGGGCTTACAATCCCCTACAAATACATAGAAAAGAGGGTTATTTAATGTCAAATTGGGACACTAAATTTTTGAAAAAAGGTTACACTTTCGATGACGTATTACTTATTCCTGCTGAAAGTCATGTTCTTCCAAACGAAGTTAACATGCAAACAAAACTTGCAAAAAATTTGACATTGAACATTCCTATCGTGACAGCTGCTATGGATACTGTAACTGACAGTAAAATGGCGATTGCTATTGCACGTGCGGGTGGTCTCGGTGTTGTTCACAAAAACATGTCTATCCAAGAACAAGCTGAAGAAATTCGTAAAGTAAAACGCTCAGAAAACGGCGTTATTATCGATCCTTTCTTCTTAACACCAAATCACTCTGTTTCTGAAGCAGAAGAATTGATGCAACGTTACCGTATTAGTGGTGTTCCGATTGTTGAAACTCTTGAAAACCGCAAATTAGTTGGTATCATTACAAACCGTGATATGCGTTTCATTTCAGATTACCATACACCAATTTCTAAACATATGACAAGTGAAAAATTGGTGACAGCTCCTGTTGGAACTGATTTGGAAACTGCGGAACGTATTCTTCATGAACATCGTATTGAAAAACTTCCTTTGGTTGATGAAAATGGACGTTTGTCAGGTCTTATCACTATCAAAGATATTGAAAAAGTTATTGAATTCCCTAATGCAGCTAAAGATGAATTTGGACGTCTTTTAGTTGCTGGTGCTGTTGGTGTTACTTCAGATACATTTGAACGTGCTGAAGCTCTTTTCGAAGCTGGTGCAGATGCTATTGTTATCGATACAGCACACGGTCACTCAGCTGGCGTTCTTCGCAAAATTGCTGAAATTCGTGAACATTTCCCAGAACGTACATTGATTGCTGGTAACGTTGCTACTGCTGAAGGTGCTCGTGCCCTTTATGAAGCAGGTGTTGACGTTGTTAAAGTCGGAATCGGTCCTGGTTCAATTTGTACAACACGTGTTGTTGCTGGTGTTGGTGTACCTCAAATTACAGCTATCTATGATGCCGCAGCTGTTGCGCGTGAATATGGTAAAACTATCATCGCTGATGGTGGTATCAAATACTCAGGTGATATCGTTAAAGCTTTGGCAGCAGGTGGTAATGCTGTAATGCTTGGTTCAATGTTTGCTGGTACTGATGAAGCTCCAGGTGAAACAGAAATCTTCCAAGGACGTAAATTTAAAACATACCGTGGTATGGGATCAATTGCAGCTATGAAGAAAGGTTCAAGTGACCGTTACTTCCAAAGCTCAGTTAACGAAGCTAATAAACTTGTTCCAGAAGGAATTGAAGGTCGTGTAGCTTATAAAGGTGCTGTAGCTGATATCGTCTTCCAAATGATTGGTGGTATCCGTTCAGGTATGGGATATGTTGGTGCTGAAAATATTGCAGCTCTTCATGAAAAAGCTCAATTTGTTGAAATGTCAGGTGCTGGTTTGATTGAAAGTCACCCACATGATGTTCAAATCACAAATGAAGCTCCTAACTACTCTGTAAAATAATTAAATAGAGAATTAAGTAAAAATCTCTGAAGAAGTTTAGATAACTTTTTCAGAGATTTTTTTGATTGCCTTTACAAAATAGCAAAAATTGTGATAGAATATAAAGCTGTATTCGCACAAATATGAAATTTTCTTTTAGTTTTCTGAAAAAGCGTTTTCATAACAGCGGATTACCATGTATATACATTTACAACAGTGTAAACTTTGTTTACTAAACTGTAAAACATATCGTAAAGGAGAAAAAATGCAAGGTATTTTATACGCATTAATTCCTATGTTCGCATGGGGAAGTATTGGTTTTGTCAGCAATAAAATTGGTGGTAAACCAGATCAACAAACATTAGGGATGACTATTGGTGCCCTTATCTTTTCATTTATTGTTTGGTTGTTTGTTCAACCAGAAATGTCAGTATCACTTTGGGTATTTGGGATCATTGGTGGTATGCTCTGGTCAATGGGACAAAATGGTCAATTCCGTGCAATGCAATATATGGGAGTATCAGTTGGTAACCCATTATCAAGTGGAGCACAATTAGTTTTTGGTAGCTTAATTGGTGCGTTTGTCTTTGGTGAATGGAGTAAAACAATTCAATACGTTCTTGGTTTAGTTGCATTGGTTTTACTTGTTATTGGTTTTTATTTTACTAGTAAACAAGACTCTGAAAAAGTTGAAAGTAACGAGCTTACTGATTTTGGTAAAGGATTCCGTGCTTTAACTTATTCAACTATTGGTTATATTTCTTATACTGTCTTATTTAATAACATTATGGTATTTGACGCTCTTGCTGTTATTTTCCCAATGGCTGTTGGGATGGTTCTAGGAGCTGTCATTTTCATGAAATTCAATATTCAATTTGAAGCTGTTGTTATTAAAAATGCTGTAGTTGGTGTAATGTGGGGAATTGGTAATATCTTCATGCTCTTAGCTGCTGCTAAAGCTGGTCTAGCTATCGCATTTAGTTTCTCACAATTAGGTGTTATCATTTCTATCATGGGTGGTATTCTCTTCCTAGGTGAAACTAAAACACGTAAAGAAACACGTTGGTTGGCTATTGGTATTGCTTGCTTTGTTGTTGGTGCAGTACTACTAGGAATTGTAAAATCTTATTAATGATAGTTTACAGCGGTGTAAAGCTAACTGTAAATCAAAAGTTCTCAGAACATCTTGTTCTGAGAACTTTTTTTAGTTATTTTCTTGAATATTACCTTGATTAACAGTGAAGATTTTCAATTCATCTGGAAGTTGTGAGAGGTGATCAAGACTTGTTGTTGTGATGAAAGTTTGAACATTTTTATCAATAATCATTTTTAAGAGTTCGGTTTGTCTATAGTTATCAAGTTCACTCATAACATCATCTAGAAGCAAAATAGGATAATCGCCAGTTACTGTTTTTATTAATTCAATTTCAGCCATCTTGAGTGACAAAATTAGGCTACGATGTTGTCCCTGACTACCAAAATTTGCTGGCATATCGTTGATGAAAAATTCTAAGTCATCACGATGCGGACCAACACTCGTATTTTTTTTGAAAATATCACGTTGATGATTTTTTTGTAAAGCACCTAGAAAATGTTGCTTGATATCAGATTTCTCTTGAAAAGAAACTGATGATACGTAATTGATTTTCAGATGTTCAATCCCATTTGAAATGGCATGGTGATAGCGGTCAGCTTCTTTTTCTAAGTCAGAAATAAAATCTAGGCGATGTTCCATGACACGACTACCAAAGTCAGCCAATTGTTCATCAAGAACAGCTAAGAAATCAGTATCAACTTTTTCAGCCGTTTTAAGATAAGTGTTGCGTTGTTTAAGAACATGGTTGTAATTGGATAAATCTGCTAAATAAATTGGTTTAATTTGACCTAAATCAATGTCAATAAATTTTCGGCGAAGACTAGGAGCACCTTTGATGAGTTGTAAATCTTCAGGAGCAAATAAGACGACGGTCATAACGCCGATGTAATCAGATAATTTAGCTTGTTTTAGGTGGTTAACTTTTGTAATACGCCCTTTGCTTGAAAGGCTAATATCTAGAGGAACTGTACCGCTAGAGCGTTGTAAAGTACCAGAAACCAAAAGTTCTTTTTCGTTAAAATGAATCAGTTCTTTATCTGTACGCGTACGGTGACTGCGTGTGAGAGAAAGAAAGTAAATAGCCTCTAGAAAATTGGTTTTTCCTTGGGCATTTTTTCCGATGAATACATTAAGACCAGGAGAAAATTCGAGCTCACTATTTAAGTAATTACGATAATTTTTAAGTGTTATTTTTTGAATCCACATGTTTATGTTCCTGGAAAACGAACAGGCTTACGTTCACTTGTTTGTTTAGGTTTACCTGAACGTTGTTTTTTCACTTTTTTATTTTTTTGATTGAGTTCTTTAACAATAGCAGCGACACGTTCTTTTTCAGCAATAGCTTCTAAATGTTCTTGTTTTTCTTCTACTGTTGGCTCAATAACTTGAATTTCAATATTTTCTTCTGGAATTACGACAGTATCGCCGAGACGAATTTTTTTACCACGACGTTTTTCATCTTCTCCGTTGAATAGCACAGTTGTTTCTGCGAGGTAAGCTTTTATAGCACCACCACTTTGGATAATACCAAGTTCTTTTAATAATGCTTGTAGGGTGATGTAATCATCAAATAATTTGTATTCCATTATTTTCTCCAATTTATAATTTCAAGTAATTATAACATAAACGTGGTATAATTTTAGCTAATAATGTGTTTTTTAGTAAGGAATTTGCAATGAAATTAGTTGAGGGTGTTGAATTACATCTTATCAAAAACGAAAAATTTAAAATGAATCATATTACTTTTCGTTTTTCTGGAGATTTTAATCAAAAGACAGTTGCACGACGTGTTTTGGTTGCGCAGATTTTGGCGACAGCTAATGCGGAATATCCAACAGCACAACGTTTTAGAGAACGTTTGGCTAGTCTTTATGGTGCAACGTTGTCAACTAAGGTGTCAACTAAAGGATTGGTACATATGGTTGACATTGAGTTGACATTCATGAAAAATCAATTTGTGATGACCGATGAAAATCTTTTAGAGGAAATTATTGATTTTTTGTATAAGAATTTATTTTCGCCACTTGTGACGGTTGAGCAATATCAATCTAAATTGTTTAATATCGAACAGACGAATTTGATTAATTATTTAAAAGCTGATCAAGATGACAGTTTTTATAGCAGTGAGTTGGGACTTAAAAAGTTGTTTTATAATAACACAGCTTTTCAGGCTTCGAAATACGGAACGGTTGATTTGGTAGCTGCTGAAAATTCATACACGGCTTTTCAAGAATTTCAAAAAATGCTCAGAGAAGATCGTTTAGATATTTTTGTCTTGGGAGAATTTGATGATTACCGTATGCTTCAATTGTTTAATAGATTTCCTTTTGAAGACCGTCGTAAAGAGTTAGTATTTGACTACCAACAGGAATTTGACAATGTGATTCGACAACAATTTGAGGTAAGAGAAGTTAATCAATCTGTTTTACAGCTAGGTTACTATTTCCCAACACGTTGTCAAGATGATGAGTATTTTACTTTACTAGTATTTAACGGTTTGTTTGGTGGGTTTGCTCATTCTCGTTTATTTACAGAATTACGTGAAAAAGAGGGACTAGCCTATACTATAGGGAGTCATTTTGACATTTATACAGGTTTACTCAATGTTTACGCGGGAATTGACAAAAAGAATCGCAACAAGACATTACAATTGATTAATAAACAATTTTCGGATATTAAGATGGGGCGCTTTTCAGAAGCTCTCTTAAAACAAACGAAAAAAATGTTGAAAGTTAATCTAAAATTATCATGTGATTCTCCAAAAGTCATTATCGAGCGTGAATACAATAGACAGTATATTGTAAACAATCAAACAGTTGACAGCATAATTGACAATATTGACAATGTTAGTAAAGCAGATATCTTGAAGCTTACAAGAAAAATAAAATTACAGGCGCTTTATTTTTTGGAGGGAAAATAGATGACGAAATTAAAAGAGCAAGTTTTTTCGGAAATCGGTGAAAAAATTTACTCAGCTGTGTTGGATAACGGCTTACATGTCTTTTTAATACCGAAGCGAGATTTTCAAGAAAGTTGTGGTATGGTGGTTGTTAATTTTGGGTCGCTTGACACAAAGTTTACACAGAATGGAAACACCAAAACGTATGCTGAGGGGATTGCACATTTCTTAGAACACAAGTTATTTGAAATGGAAAATGGTCAAGATGTAGCTGAGCTTTTTACAAATGCTGGTGCAAATAGCAATGCCTTTACAACGTTTGACAAGACTTGCTACTATTTCTCTGCAGTTGACAATCTGGAAGAAAATTTAACCCTTCTTCAAAATTTTGTTTCAGAAGCTTCGTTTACAGAAGCATCCATTGCTAGAGAGAAGGATATTATTGGTCAAGAGATTGATATGTATCAAGATGATGCTGATTATCGTCTTTATCAAGGAGTTCTTGAAAATTTATACCCTAATACACCTCTTGCTCAAGATATTGCTGGAACACAAGAAAGTATTGAAGAGATATCGGTAGCAGATTTAAAAGAAAATCATGAGATTTTTTATTCGCCTCAAGAGATGACGCTACTCCTTGTTGGTAATTTTGATCCAGAAACAATTTTTAATCAAATTCAAAATTGTCAAAAAGAAAAAACGAGTCAAAAACGAGTTATTGAACGACAACAATTGGTTTATGAGTCAGTTGTTCCGAAAAAAAACATTCAATTAGAGGTGACTCAACCCAAATTGGCCATTGGTTACAGAGGTGCTCCTTTACCTGAAAAGGCATCACCTTTAAAACAAGAATTAGCCTTACGACTGTTTTTCACGATGTTACTTGGTTGGACATCAGAGCGATATCAACAACTTTATGAAAGTGGGCAAATTGACGATTCTTTTGATTTTGAGATTGAAGTTTACCCAGAATTTCAATTTTTGATTATTTCTTTGGATACCAGTGAACCGATTGCCATGGCAAATAATCTTCGTCAATATATCAATAAGGTTTCACAGTCAAGTGATTTAGAAGATTTGTCAGAAGAACATTTTGAAATTGTAAAAAAAGAATTATATGGGGACTTTTTCAAGAGTTTGGATTCGATTGATAATTTATCTGCACAATTTATCAATCATTTATCAGATGATGAATCTTATTTAGATGTCCCTAAAATTTTAGCAACGTTGCATTTTGAAGATGTTTTAAAAATCGGTAATGACTTCTTAGCGAATGCTGATGCAACAGAATTTACAATCCTGCCAAAATAAATCGAAATACTTTCTAAAATTTGCTATAATAGACCTGATTATATTTTATTAAAGGAAACCCGTATGAGAGAACAAACGATTGGTGATATTTTAAGAGAGGGCCGGGTGGCAAAACACCTAACATTAGAGGAAGTTGAAGAACTAACTACAATTCCTTCACCTCATCTTTTAGCCTTAGAATTAGAACAATTTAAGTTAATCCCTAAAGATCAGATTGAAGGGTATTTACAACAGTATGGTGAAGCTGTTGGAATTGATACTGCTGATTTATTGGAAAAATATCATGAACAAGTAGCTGTTTCGCTAAGTGAAGAAAAACAAGAGGAAACATCTGAAAAAGATACTACTGACAGTATTGTGAAACCATCACAAGATGAAAAGATTAGTATCACAAAACCAGTTAGTGATGATAGTATTGCTATTGGTTCACGTTCAAGTCGTTATAAGAGTGTAGAAAAGACAAATTCTTATCTTCCAATCGTAATGCTTTGTTTAGTAGCATTAGGAATTTTAGCGTTTGTTTCTTTTGTGACTTGGAATCAACTTAAAAGCGATAGCAATAACGCAAGTACAAGTTATTCTGTTGTTCACAGTAGCTCATCAACATCTACAACGACATCATCAGAAAGCTCTAGTTCTTCTTCAACAAGTGAATCTTCTTCTGAAGATGACAGTTCTTTGAAGATGTCTACAGAAGGAAGCGGCAATAGCTTGACAGTAAACTTATCAAATGTCACAGATAGTTTAACTGTTGAGATTAGTTTGTCAGGGGCAGACAGCAGTTGGGTATCTGTAACAAATTCAGAATCTAATGATTCTGGTACGCTTCTTTCATCAACAGGAACAACAAGTTATACTGCAGTTCTTCCATCAGGAACAACAAGTTCTTTGATTACTTTGGGAGTTACTGAAGGCGTGACAGTAACTATTAATGGTCAAGAAGTTGATACTTCTGCATTAACAAGTACGACATTAAGTTATATTACAATTAATATTCAATAAGGTAGAGAAATGAAAATCGATTTTACAAAAAAAGAAAATATTCCTAATTTATTAACGTTGGGACGTATTGTCATGATTCCGCTATTTATCCTAATTCTTTGCTTCTGGAAGAGTGCATCTGGTCAAGTTGTTGCAGCAGTTGTCTTTGCATTAGCAAGTATTACAGATTATTTAGATGGATATCTTGCAAGAAAATGGCAAGTTGTTACTAATTTTGGTAAATTTGCTGACCCACTAGCTGATAAAATGTTGGTAATGACAGCATTTATTATGCTTGTTGAATTAAAAATGGTTCCTGCCTGGATTGCGGCTATCATTATTTGTCGTGAATTAGCAGTTACAGGGCTTCGTCTTCTATTAGTTGAAAATGGTGGAACAGTTTTAGCAGCTGCTATGCCTGGGAAAATCAAAACATTTACACAAATGTTTTCAATTATTTTCCTACTTTGCCATTTTTCAATCATTGGAACACTTTTACTTTATGTGGCATTGATTTTTACCATTTATTCAGGATATGATTACTTCAAAGGAGCAGGCTTCCTTTTTAAGGACACATTTAAATGACAAATAGTATTGATGTAAAACATTTAAAGTTTAAATACGATGATAATCAAGAAAATTACACGTTGAACGATTTATCGTTTCACGTGAAACAAGGGGAATGGTTATCTGTTATCGGACATAATGGTTCTGGTAAATCAACAACAGTACGTTTAATAGACGGCCTATTAGCCGCTGAATCAGGTCAAATTTTTGTTGAAGGCGAGCTTTTAACTGAGGAAAATGTGTGGAACATTCGTCAAAAAATTGGCATGGTTTTCCAAAATCCAGATAATCAATTTGTTGGAGCGACTGTTGAAGATGATGTTGCTTTTGGACTTGAAAATAAAGGAATTCCTCTTGAAGACATGCAAGTGCGTGTGAAAGAAGCTTTGGAATTGGTTGGCATGTCCGCCTTTGCCAATCGTGAGCCTTCTCGTCTTTCAGGTGGTCAAAAACAACGTGTGGCTATTGCTGGAGCAATTGCAATGCGTCCTAATATTATTATTTTGGATGAAGCAACAAGTATGTTAGACCCCGAAGGACGTATGGAACTTATTCAGACAATCAAAGAGATTCGTGATCAATATAATATGACGGTTATTTCTATTACTCATGATTTAGACGAAGTAGCTTTGAGTGACCGTGTATTAGTTATGAAGAAGGGACAAGTTGAGTCAAGTTCAACCCCACGAGAACTTTTTGCGCGTGGCGAGGAATTATTGACATTAGGGCTTGATATTCCTTTCTCAGCAAACCTCATCTCTTCTTTGAAAGATAAAGGTTTTGAATTTACAGATAATTATCTTACGGAAAAGGAATTAGAAGATCAGCTATGGGAATTACTCTTGAAAGCGTAAATTATACTTATCAAGCAGGGACACCTTTTGAAGGGCGTGCCCTTTTTGACATAAATCTTAATATAAAAGAGGGATCTTACACTGCTTTTATTGGACATACTGGTTCTGGTAAGTCAACCATTATGCAGCTGTTAAATGGGCTTAATGTGCCAACAGAGGGAGCTGTTATCGTTGATGATATTAAAATTACCGCAGAGTCTAAGAATAAAGAGATTAAGCCAGTACGTAAAAAGGTAGGACTTGTTTTTCAATTTCCTGAAAGTCAGCTTTTTGAAGAAACAGTTCTAAAAGATGTTGCTTTTGGACCACAAAATTTTGGTGTTTCTATAGAAGAAGCTGAACGATTGGCGCGTGAAAAACTAGCAATGGTTGGCATTGGAGAAGAATTTTTTGAAAAAAATCCTTTTGAACTCTCAGGGGGACAAATGCGCCGTGTAGCTATCGCTGGTATTTTAGCCATGGAACCAGAGGTCTTGGTTTTAGATGAACCAACAGCTGGATTAGACCCTAAAGGGCGTCGTGAGCTGATGACGCTCTTTAAAGAACTGCATCAAAATGGGATGACCATTGTTTTGGTGACCCATTTAATGGATGATGTCGCTAATTACGCAGATTATGTAAATGTCCTTGAAGGTGGAAAATTAGTGTGCTCTGGTTACCCAAAAGAAGTTTTTCAAGATGTTGAGTTTTTAGAAAGCAAGCAGCTTGGGGTGCCTAAAATTACAAAATTTGCTCAGCAACTTGTAAAACGCGGCTTACAGTTAGAAACTTTACCAATTACTATAGAAGAATTTGCAGAGGTGGTGAAACATGGATAAATTGATACTTGGGCGATATGTACCTGGAAATTCTTTAATTCACCGTTTAGACCCGCGCAGTAAGCTTCTAGCAATGATTTTATATATTATCATTGTTTTTTGGGCTAATAATGTTATAACGAATGTCATTATGGTTGCTTTTACTTTAGTGATTGTTCTATTATCTAAAATTAAATTGAGCTTCTTTTTAAAAGGAGTTCAACCAATGATTGGTATTATTCTATTTACAACCCTATTTCAAATGTTCTTTACCCAAGGTGGTGAGACATATTTCCAATTTGGGTTCTTGAAAATCACCAGTTATGGATTCAGTCAAGCTGTTTTGATTTTCATGCGTTTTGTCTTGATTATTTTCTTTTCAACGCTATTAACCTTAACAACAACCCCATTAAGCCTTGCAGACGCTGTAGAATCGCTTCTAAAGCCTTTTACTCGTTTTAAGGTACCAGCACATGAAATTGGCTTAATGCTCTCATTGAGCTTGCGATTCGTCCCTACGTTAATGGATGACACTACTCGTATTATGAATGCACAACGAGCACGTGGTGTTGATTTTGGTGAAGGAAATCTTATTCAAAAGGTAAAATCGATTATTCCTATCCTTATTCCTCTATTTGCTTCAAGTTTTAAACGAGCAGATGCTCTTGCACTTGCGATGGAAGCACGTGGATATCAGGGGGGAGATGGACGAACAAAGTACCGAATTTTGCAATGGCATTTAAAAGATACTTTGACTTTAATCGTCTTGATTATTTTGGGAATTTTGTTATTTTTACTTAAGAAAAGCTAAAACGCCTTGTTTGTAGGCGTTTTCTTTATGTTAACACAATCTAATTGTAATAATTTTAATAAAAGACTAAAGCTGAGGTAACATTAAGCCTGTATTATATATCCTATACTAATTTGTAGAAAAAGGAGCATATAATGCAAAAAAATACTTTAAAAAGTAAATCGAAAACTATTAAACTTGGAGTTGCGAGCGCAGCTTTTGCAGCAGCACTGATTGCCCCAGCAGTTGCTAATGCAGATTCTTACACAGTTCAATCTGGTGATACTCTTTCTGAAATTGCCTCAACTTACAATACTACAGTTGAACAATTGGCAGCATTGAACAGCATCTCTAACGTTGACTTTATCACTGTTGGTCAAATCTTAGAATTGGATTCAACAGCATCAACAACTTCAACAACTGAAAATACAGCTTCAGCAGCTACTACTGATGATTCTGCCTCAACTACATCTACAGCTGCAGCAAGCACAGATACAACTACTACAAGCTATTCATCAAACTTGAGCTCATCAGATGCAGCCGCTAAAGAAACAATCGCACAACGCGAATCAAGCGGTAGCTACACAGCTCAAAATGGTCAATACTACGGACGTTACCAATTAACACTTTCTTACTTGAATGGTGACTTATCAGCTGAAAACCAAGAACGTGTTGCTGACGCATACGTTGCAAGCCGTTATGGTTCATGGACAGCTGCCCTTGCCTTCTGGAATGCAAATGGTTGGTACTAAGATTAGGAAAATAACTAGTATTAGGATAAACTAACTAGATTTGAGAGGAGTCTATTGATTCTTCTCAAATCTTTTTTTATTTTCTAAAATAGGACAAAATGCCGTAAAATCAGCTTTTTTTGCGAAAAATCGGGTTAATCTCAATGTTTTTGTAACATTTTTAACACATTTTCAATCTCTGAGTAACAATTAAATTATATGATAGAAAACAGGAGTTCAAGAAAGGTATAATTATTTTTAATGTATAGCAGGATTGCAAAAGCAAAACGAAAAAAAGTAAGAAATATTATTGTTAGTGTGCTTGGGACTACCTTAAGCTTAGCTATGATTGTTTTTCTTATTTCTAAAATAGAATCATTTTCAGATACGTTTACGACGCGTGCTGAAGCAGAAGTTGTTAAATCAACATCATCAAATAGCTCATCAAGCTTAAATCAAGTATCAACAAGTAGTACAACAGCACCTGAAGCTAGTTCAGAAGTAGCTAGTGAAGTTTCAGAAGAACCAGTTGTTGAAGAAACAGCTGATTCAGAAGAAGTTTACACTGAGGTTGAAGAGCCAGCTGCAGAGGATGTGACAACTACAGAGTCAACATATACTACAACAGCAAGCTCAGAGACAGCAAGTACAACAGCATCAAATGGCAATACAGCTGGTACTGTAGGTTCAGAAGCGGCAGCTCAAATGGCAGCAGCTACAGGAGTTCCTCAATCAACTTGGGAAGCTATTATTGCGCGTGAGTCTAATGGTGATCCGAGTGTTACCAACGCTTCTGGTGCGTCTGGTTTATTCCAAACAATGCCAGGATGGGGCTCAACAGCGACTGTTCAAGATCAAATTACAGCGGCTATCAACGCCTATAATGCTCAAGGTTTATCAGCTTGGGGTTATTAATAGCAATATTTAATAATAAAAAAGAAGCACTAGTCATCTTATAGCGATGATAGTGCTTCTTTTATATCTTGTGGTTGATGGCAGATGCTTTCTGCTCCAGATTCTTGTAAGCTTTCAAGAGAACCAAATCCCCAAGTAATGCCAATTGTATGAATACCTGTTTTTTGCCCACCAATCATATCAAATTTAGTGTCCCCGATGATTACAGCATCTTTAGCAGCAATTTTTTGCTCGGTAAGACAGGCTGTAATGACGTCAGCTTTATGAAAATGATCAGGAGTGGAACCATAAATCTCTTTAAAGTAGGAAATAACACCAAGTTCAGTTAACATTAATTTTGCCATTGGTTCATGTTTACTTGTTGTAACATATAGAGAGTACCCTAGACTATTTAATTCTTTTAGTACTTCTGCAATACCAGGATAAAGTGAAACTTGATGGACGCCTTTAGTATTATAATATTCCCTAAAAGTTTTGATAGCATTATTAATTTCGTCTTTTTCATCGAAATAGTTAGCAAAAGTAACTTCCAAAGGAGGTCCAATAAATGTTGACAGCTGTTTGTCAGTTTGTAAAGGTAACTGTAACTTTTCAAAAGCGTAGTTAAAAGCAGCTTTAATTCCTGGACTAGAATTTACTAGTGTTCCATCAAGGTCAAAAAAGATAGATTTCATATTTACTCTCCTGTAAAACATGTAAACTTTCGTTGACAAAAGTGTCAACGACGCATCATAAGACAAGCTTGGTATTTTAATACTAAATTTTAAAAAGTATTATTCACCAAAGATTTTAGCTTGTAAGTGTCTTCCTGTTGGAGTAGCTGCAAGACCACCCTCAGCTGTTTCACGGAATGCGGTTGGAAGACTTGCACCGACTTGATACATCGCATCGACAACTTCATCTACTGGAATCTGTGATTCAATCCCAGCGAGCGCCATGTCAGCAGCAACAAGTGCAAAACTAGAGCCGAGAGCATTACGTTTCACACAAGGAACTTCGACAAGACCTGCAACAGGGTCACAGATAAGTCCTAGCATATTTTTAATAACAAAGGCAACAGCTTGACTGGCTTGAAATGCAGAGCCACCAGCAGCTTTTACAAGCGCAGCAGCACTCATGGCAGATGCAGACCCTACCTCAGCTTGACAGCCCCCTTCAGCGCCTGAAATTGAAGCATTATTACCTATGACAAGACCAAAGGCACCTGCAGTGAATAGAAATTCTAATTGTTCTTGCTCAGAGAGATTGAGTTTATCAATAGCTGTTGTTAAGACAGCTGGCAAACAACCTGCAGAGCCTGCTGTTGGTGTAGCACAGACAAGCCCCATTTTTGCATTGAGTTCATTGACTGCAATAGCGTTTCGGACAGCTGTTAAAACAGTTGTGTCTGATAGTGTTTTTCCTGATTTTAGGTAGTTGTCCATTTTGACAGCATCGCCGCCAGTTAATCCACTAATAGATTTACTTGGTGTTAAGCCATCGACAACAGAATTTTTCATAACTTGTAGGTTGCGTGTCATGATGTGTAGAATTTCTTCGCGACTACGACCGCTTAACTCCATTTCGGTAGCAATCATCAATTCAGCAATATTGCCATCAAAATTATTTTCAGCTTGTTCTACTAGTTCTTTAATAGAATAAAACATATCTCTCCTTTTTAATCAAAGAAATTGACATTATGCAAATGTGGGATGTGTTGAATTTGTTCAACAGCTTTATGACAATCACGAGAGTCGACTTCGATAATCATGATTGCTTTTTCACCAGCGCGTTCACGAGTGACGTTCATTTGAGCAATGTTGATATTGTGTTCAGAAAGAATATCCGTCACTTTGGCAATCATCCCAGGAATATCTTGGTGGACGACAATTAAAGTTGGAGTATTCATTTTGAGGGAGACAGAGAAGCCATTTAATTCAGTAACTTCAATATTTCCTCCCCCAATAGAAACACCTGTAATGCTCATGCTTTTATCGCCTTTTTCGACGGTAATTTTAGCAGTATTGGGGTGTGGAGCATTGCTATCCTTAAGAATATCCCAGTAAATACGGACACCTTTCTGGTGAGCGATTTCTAATGAATTTTTTATGTCAGGATTATCGGTGTCCATTCCAAGAATACCAGCTACAAGAGCTTTGTCAGTTCCATGTCCACGGTAGGTTTTGGCAAAAGAATTATAAAGGTGGAAAGTAACTGAATCAGGGATTTCTCCAAAAATAGAGTTAACAATTTTTCCAATACGAACAGCTCCAGCAGTATGGCTACTTGATGGTCCAATCATTACTGGTCCGATAATATCAAATACGGATTGGAATTTTAGATTTTTCATATATGCTCCTTCTAGAATCTATGCTTCCTTATTATAACAGAGGAAAGGAAAAGGGTAAATGATAATAAATAGGAAAAAATATTGGAATTAGGAGCAAAAGACTTACATAATTGAGAATTCGTGTTATAATAGTCTTCGCGTGGTTTCACGCGTTCAAAATCGACCTTCAAATCGATTTTTGAAAAACTGGGCCCTTCAAGCCTATGTTCGAAAAAAATATCTTGATGGGAGGATTATCATGACAGATAATTCAAAAACACGTGTTGTTGTTGGTATGAGTGGAGGCGTTGATTCGTCTGTGACAGCTCTCCTTTTGAAAGAGCAAGGTTACGACGTTATTGGTGTTTTCATGAAAAACTGGGACGACACAGATGAATTCGGTGTTTGTACAGCAACCGAAGATTACAAAGACGTAGCAGCCGTGGCTGACCAAATTGGTATCCCTTATTATTCTGTTAACTTTGAAAAAGAATATTGGGACCGTGTTTTCGAATATTTCTTAGCGGAATATCGAGCAGGTCGTACGCCAAATCCAGATGTTATGTGTAACAAGGAAATCAAGTTTAAAGCTTTCCTTGACTATGCTATGACGCTCGGAGCTGATTATGTAGCAACAGGGCATTATGCTCAAGTTTCTCGTGACGAAGACGGCACAGTGCACATGCTACGCGGTGCAGATAATAATAAAGACCAAACTTATTTCTTGAGCCAATTGTCACAAGAACAATTACAAAAAGTAATGTTTCCATTAGGACATTTGGAAAAACCAGAAGTACGTAAAATTGCAGAACGTGCAGGTCTTGCTACAGCTAAGAAAAAAGATTCTACAGGAATTTGCTTTATTGGTGAAAAGAACTTTAAAGAATTCCTAAGTCAATATTTACCAGCGCAAAAAGGTCGTATGATGACTGTTGATGGTCGTGATATGGGTGAACACGCTGGATTGATGTATTATACAATCGGACAACGTGGCGGTCTTGGTATTGGTGGCCAACAAGGTGGCGATAATCAACCTTGGTTTGTTGTCGGAAAAGATTTATCAAAAAATATTCTTTATGTTGGTCAAGGTTTCTATCATGATTCACTCATGTCAACTAGCCTTGACGCTTCAAGTATTCACTTTACACGTGATATGCCTGAAGAATTTACAATGGAAGTGACTGCTAAATTCCGTTACCGTCAACCTGATTCAAAAGTTACTGTTCACGTTAAGGGTGATAAAGCAGAAGTTGTTTTTGACGAACCACAACGTGCCATTACACCAGGTCAAGCTGTTGTTTTCTATGATGGTGAAGAATGCTTAGGTGGCGGAATCATCGACATGGCTTATAAAAACGGAGTTGCTTGTCAATATATCTAATTGACAGTTTTGTAAAGATAGATTGTCAATGTTGTAAAGTTCTTTCTTGAAGTGATAACAAGGAGAATATTTTATGAGAGTGGGAGTTATTCAAGCAAGTACAAGGTCAGAGGTTAATGACCTCTTATTTCACTCAGTCCAGAAAGTTGTAAAGGGAGTACACGAAGTTGTTAACTTTGGAATGTTCCCAGAAGAGGCAGAAAAATTTTCATATGTTGAAGTGGCTGTTATGATAAGCTTGCTGATTGAAACGGGAAGCGTTGATTTTGTCGTAACAGGTTGTTCATCTGGTCAAGGAATGATGCTTGCTTGTAATAGTTTGCCTGGTTTGCGTTGTGGTTTTATCCAAACACCACAGGATGCTTATCTTTTTGGTCGAATTAATAATGGTAATGTTGCTTCTTTACCGTTAGGATTAAATTTTGGATGGTCAGGTGAGCTAAATCTACAGTACACTTTAGATAAGCTATTTGAAGATGAGTTTGGCTGTGGCTATCCCAAAGAAGATGCTGAACGTAAACGACAAGATACTGATAAGTTGATTGAACTAGCAGCAATCACCAAGCGCTCTTTTATTGATATCCTAGATCAACTTGATAGAAGTCTTCTTCGAAAAATCTTACTTCGAGAAAGTTTTTACAATGCTATTATGACTAATGGAAAAAATCAATTATTGCTCGAAAAATTATCGGCAATTAAATTGACATTTTAATTCAATTTGATACAATAATCATAACAATAATCATGATGGTCAAAGCTCATGAGAATTGTGCGTTTTTGCCGCACAATTTTCGAGGGTTTTGGCTGTTTTTTGTGTATTAATAATCTTAATTTTATAGTTGGAAAGGAATGCTTTAAGTAGAGTATCTAGATTTTACACCACTAAAATCGTATAAAACTAGTTAACTTTTACTTGATATTGTAATGAAATCATGACACATGAATTTGCTGAAAATTATGATGTAATTGTTGTTGGTGCTGGACATGCTGGGGTAGAAGCTAGTTTGGCTGCAGCACGTATGGGCTGTAAAACGATGCTGGCAACCATTAATTTGGAAATGTTGGCGTTTATGCCATGTAACCCTGCCATTGGAGGCTCTGCAAAAGGGATTGTTGTCCGTGAAATTGATGCCCTTGGTGGAGAGATGGGGAAAAACATTGACAAGACCTACATCCAAATGAAAATGCTTAATACTGGTAAAGGACCTGCTGTCCGTGCATTACGTGCGCAAGCTGACAAGGCACTTTACTCTCGTACGATGAAGCATACTGTTGAACAACAAGAAAACTTGACTTTACGTCAATCAATGATTGAAGAAATCTTAGTTGAAGATGGTAAAGTTGTTGGGGTTCGTACAGCTACTAATCAAAAATTCTCAGCTAAAGCTGTTGTTATCACAACAGGAACAGCTCTCCGTGGTGAAATTATTTTAGGAGAACTTAAATATTCATCTGGTCCAAATAATAGCTTAGCTTCTATCGGTCTTGCAGATAACTTGAAAGAACTTGGTCTTGAAATTGGACGTTTCAAAACAGGAACACCACCACGTATTAAAGCAAGTTCTATTAACTACGATGAAACAGAAATTCAACCAGGTGATGAAAAACCAAATCATTTTTCATTTATGTCTAATGACGAAGATTACCTTAAAGATCAAATCCCTTGCTGGTTGACTTATACAAACCAAACAAGTCATGATATCATCAACAAAAACCTTTACCGTGCCCCAATGTTTTCTGGTATTGTAAAAGGAGTTGGACCACGTTATTGTCCATCAATTGAAGATAAGATTGTTCGTTTTGCGGATAAAGAACGTCACCAACTTTTCTTAGAACCAGAAGGTCGTGAAACAGAAGAAGTTTACATTCAAGGGTTGTCAACGAGTCTTCCTGAAGATGTTCAAAAAGAATTGATTCATTCTATTAAAGGGCTTGAAAATGCTGAAATGATGCGTACAGGATATGCGATTGAGTACGATATCGTTTTACCACACCAATTGCGTGCAACGCTTGAAACGAAGAAAATTTCAGGCCTCTTTACAGCTGGTCAAACAAATGGTACCTCTGGGTATGAAGAAGCTGCAGGTCAAGGAATTGTTGCTGGTATCAATGCTGCTTTGAAAGTTCAAGGTAAACCAGAAATGATTTTGAAACGTAGTGATGCTTATATTGGTGTTATGATTGATGACTTGGTAACCAAAGGAACATTGGAACCATATCGTCTTTTGACAAGCCGTGCGGAATATCGCTTGATTTTACGTCATGATAATGCTGATATGCGCTTGACTGAAATTGGTCACCGTGTTGGCTTAGTTGATGAAGAACGTTACCAACGCTTCTTAAATCGTAAACGTCAATTTGACAATGAGTTGACAAGGTTGTCAAGTTTGAAATTGAAACCTGTCAAAGAAACAAATGCACGTATTGAAGCACTTGGGTTCAAACCGTTGACAGATGCCTTGACAGCAAAAGAATTCATGCGTCGTCCTGAAATCAATTATGACATTGCAACAAGTTTTGTTGGCCCAGCTGAAGAAAAACTTGATAACAAAGTCATTGAACTTTTGGAAACAGAAATTAAGTATGAAGGCTATATCAATAAAGCTCTTGATCAAGTTGCCAAAATGAAACGTATGGAAGAAAAACGTATTCCAGCAAATATTGATTGGGATGATATTGATTCTATCGCAACAGAAGCACGTCAAAAATTCAAGAAAATTAACCCAGAAACAATTGGTCAAGCAAGTCGTATTTCAGGGGTTAACCCAGCTGATATTTCTATCTTGATGGTTTACTTGGAAGGTAAACAAAAACATCATCGAAATACGAATGATTAAGTCATGAAAATGTAATCTTTAAACCAAGGACAGCTCTATCAAATAGGGCTGTTTTATGGTATAATTGTAAGCTAAGAGGTTAACCAATGAAAAGATTTCGATTTGCAACTATTCACTTAGTCATGATAGGCCTGATATTATTCGGGATTTTGGCTATTTGTGTCAGACTTTTTCAGACGGAGTCAGCTATTTTAGCTGCAATCTTTTTAGCGCTTTCTTTACTTGTTGCTCTGCTTTATTATCAAAAAGAAACATATGAATTATCAGAACTCGAACAGATTGAGTTGTTAAACGATCAAACGGAAGTTAGTTTGAAGAGTTTATTGGAACAGATGCCAGTCGGTGTTGTTCAATTTGACCAATCGACAAACGAAGTAGAGTGGTTTAATCCATATGCGGAGCTTATTTTTACTAGTGAAGAAGGGGAATTTGAAGACAAAATCATCCAAAGAATTATTGGAAATAAACGTGAGGGCGATGCCAGTCAAACATTTGAATTAAATGGCAATAAATACGCTTCTTACATCGACTCGTCAACGGGGATTTTTTATTTCTTTGATAGTTCAATGGGAAATCGTCAGCTAGGTGATGCTGCTCTTTTACGTCCTGTTATCGGAATTATCTCAATTGATAATTATGATGACGTTACAGATGATTTGTCAGATGCAGAAATTTCTCAAATCAATAGCTTTATCGCTAATTTCATATCAAATTTTACGAAGTCAAAAAATATTTTTTATCGTCGTGTTGATATGGACCGCTTCTATTTTTTCACAGATTACGCTGTACTAAGTAGCTTAATTGACGACAAGTTTACGGTATTAGAATCTTTTCGAAAACAAGCAAAAGAAGAGCATGAATTACCGTTAACATTGAGTATGGGGGTTGCCTATGGTGATGACAATCATCAACAAATCGGACAAGTAGCTCTTCAGAATTTGAATACAGCCCTTGTTCGTGGTGGTGACCAAGTTGTTATTTGTGAAAATGACGAGCATAAGAAGCCATTGTATTTTGGTGGCGGTTCGGTATCTACAGTGAAACGTACACGTACACGTACGCGTGCCATGATGACTGCTATTTCTGACCATATAAAAGGTGTTGATAGAGTATTTGTTGTGGGACATCGTAACTTGGATATGGATGCTTTAGGGTCTGCGATAGGTATGCAGTTCTTTGCAAGCAATGTCATTGACGAAGCTTATGCTGTCTACAATCCAGATGAAATGAGTCCAGATATTGCAAGAGCCGTTAAGAGATTGCAAGAAGATGGGAAAACGAACTTGATTTCTATCAAGCAGGCTTTACAATTAGTGACAAGTCAATCATTGTTGATAATGGTTGACCACTCTAAGATTGATTTAACACTATCGCAAGAGCTTTACAACAAGTTTACAGATGTAATTGTTGTTGACCATCATCGTCGTGATAGTAATTTCCCTGAAAATGCTTTGTTGACATTCATTGAAAGTGGTGCAAGCAGCGCAAGTGAATTGGTGACAGAGTTAATTCAATTCCAAAATGCTGGAAAACGTCTAAGTAAAATTCAGGCTAGTATTTTAATGGCAGGGATTATGCTGGATACGAAGAATTTCTCGGCTAGTGTTACCAGTCGAACATTTGACGTGGCAAGCTATCTTAGATCACAAGGAAGTGATAGCATTGAAATTCAAAATATTTCTCAAACAGACTTTGAGGAGTATCGTTTGGTTAATGAACTTATTCTTAAAGGGCGTAAACTGTATGATAATATCATCATCGCCAGTGGTGGTGACGATGTGATTTACAGTAAAGTAGTTGCTAGTAAAGCGGCAGATACGATGTTATCCCTAGCTGGTATTGAAGCGACTTTTGTTATTGTCAAAGTTGCTCCTAACAAAGTAGCTATTTCGGCACGAAGTCGCAGTAAAATCAATGTTCAGCGAATGATGGAAGAACTTGGTGGCGGTGGACACTTTACACTAGCAGCTTGTCAGTTGTCTGACACTACTGTTAGTCAAGCCGAACACTTATTACTTGAAATAATAGAAAATGATTTAAGAGAAAGCATGGAGGTAGAGTGATGAAAGTTATTTTTCTAGCAGATGTTAAAGGTAAAGGAAAAAAAGGCGAAATCAAAGAAGTTCCAACAGGTTACGCACAAAATTTCTTGATTAAAAAGAATCTTGCTAAAGAAGCAACAAACCAAGCTATCGGTGAGCTAAAAGGTAAACAAAAATCAGAAGAAAAAGCGCAAGCTGAAATCTTGGCTGAAGCTAAAGCTCTTAAAGCTGAACTTGAAAAAGAAGCAACAGTTGTTAAGTTTACCGAAAAAGTTGGTCCTGATGGACGTACATTTGGTTCTATTACCGCTAAAAAAATTGCTGAAGAGTTGGTTAAACAATTTGGGTTGAAAATCAACAAACGTTCTATTGAGTTGGATCATCCAATCCGTGCAATTGGTTCAGTTGAAGTGCCTGTTAAGTTACATAAAGAAGTGACTGCTGAAATCAAATTAAACATTAAGGAAGCATAAGGTCTTAAAAGGTTATTAGGGGAGGTGAAGAATTTGGCAGAAGAGCCAGAATTGAGAGTTCAGCCGCAGGATTTATTAGCAGAGCAATCTGTCTTAGGTTCAATTTTTATCTCGCCAGATAAGCTTATTACTGTCCGTGAATACATTAGCTCAGATGATTTCTATAAATATTCTCATAGGGTCATTTTTAAGGCTATGATTACACTGAGTGATCGTAATGAAGCTATTGATGCAACAACAGTTAGGACAATTCTTGATGACCAAGGTGATTTACAAAATATTGGTGGGTTGTCTTACATTGTAGAGCTTGTCAATAGTGTTCCTACCAGTGCTAATGCGGAATATTATGCTAAGATTGTCGCTGAAAAAGCGATGTTGCGTAATATTATTTCTAGGTTGACAGAGACTGTAAACCTTGCTTATGAGGGTGCTACGGATTCAGAAGATGTCATTGCAGGAGCTGAGAAGGCACTTGTTGAGATTAATGAACATAGTAATCGTAGTGGTTTTCGTAAGATTTCAGATGTTTTGAAAGTTAACTATGAAAACTTAGAAATTCGTTCACGTCAAACAAGCGATGTCACTGGTTTGCCAACAGGTTTCCGTGATTTAGACAAGATTACAACAGGTTTACACCCTGATCAACTTATTATTCTTGCAGCACGTCCAGCCGTCGGGAAAACAGCTTTTGTTTTGAATATTGCCCAAAATGTTGGAACTAAGCAAAATAAACCTGTTGCTATTTTCTCTTTGGAAATGGGGGCAGAAAGCTTAGTAGACCGTATGTTAGCCGCTGAAGGAATGGTTGATTCTCACCACCTTAGAACTGGTCAATTGACTGATCAGGAATGGACGAACATTACAATTGCTCAAGGAGCTTTGGCAGAAGCACCGATTTATATTGATGATACGCCAGGGATTAAAATTACTGAAATTCGTGCCCGTGCGCGTAAACTATCTCAAGAAGTTGAGGGTGGGCTTGGATTAATTGTTATTGACTATTTGCAGTTGATTACAGGAACACGCCCAGAAAACCGTCAACAAGAGGTTTCTGATATTTCACGTCAATTAAAGATTTTGGCTAAGGAATTAAAAGTGCCAGTTATTGCACTTAGTCAGTTATCTCGTGGAGTTGAACAACGTCAAGATAAACGACCAGTCTTATCAGATATTCGTGAATCAGGATCTATCGAACAAGATGCCGATATCGTTGCTTTCTTGTATCGTGATGATTATTATCGCCGTGAGGGTGAAGACAGCGAAGATGCTGTTGAAGACAATACTATTGAAGTTATCTTGGAAAAAAACCGTTCAGGAGCGCGTGGAACGGTGAAATTACTTTTCCAAAAAGAATACAATAAATTTTCTAGCATAGCGCAGTTTGAAGAGCGCTGATAAATATCAAAAGACTTTATTAAGGAGTAACACATAAGATGAGTGATGCATTTGCAGATGTAGCAAAAATGAAAAAAATCAAAGAAGATATTAAAGCCCATGAAGGTCAACTTGTCGAATTGACACTTGAAAATGGACGTAAACGTGAAAAAAATAAAGTTGGTCGTTTGACTGAAGTTTACCCATCATTATTTATTGTTGAGTATAACGAAAATTCAGATGTTCCAGGAGCAATCAATAACTCTTACGTTGAATCATATACTTATTCAGATATTTTGACTGAAAAAACATTAATTCACTATTTTGATTAATAATAGTTTGAAATTGTTGTCATATCAGTAAATAGTAGGTAAAAAGGCTTTACAACGCCTTTTTTTTATGATAAACTATGCTTTGTGTGAAATAATAGCAGGAGAGTATGAAGCTCGTCAACAGTTGGCTCTTCTACAGTTTTTCTCAATAGAGAAAAGCTCCTAGAAGTCGGAAAAGTAATCTTGGCTGTTTAGATGAAAGTTAACTGCACGAATCAGGATTCTCTAATTTGTTATTTCCTACAAAATTTTTATTTTATAGGAGGACATTTTTAATGTCACGTTATACAGGTCCATCATGGAAACAATCACGTCGCCTTGGCTTGTCTCTTACAGGCACAGGTAAAGAATTAGCACGTCGTAACTACGTGCCAGGTCAACACGGTCCTAACAACCGTAGCAAACTTTCTGAATACGGTTTGCAATTGGCTGAAAAACAAAAACTTCGTTTCACTTACGGTGTAGGTGAAAAACAATTCCGTAACTTGTTCGTACAAGCTACAAAAGTTAAAGGTGGAACTCTTGGTTTCAACTTCATGGTTCTTCTTGAACGTCGTCTTGACAACGTTGTTTACCGTTTAGGTCTTGCAACTACTCGTCGTCAAGCTCGTCAATTCGTTAACCACGGTCACATCCTTGTTGACGGTAAACGTGTTGACATCCCTTCATACCGCGTAACTCCAGGTCAAGTTATCTCAGTTCGTGAAAAATCAGCTAAAGTGCCAGCTATCCTTGAAGCAGTTGAAGCTACTCTTGGACGTCCAGCATTCGTATCATTCGACGCTGAAAAACTTGAAGGTTCACTTACTCGTCTTCCAGAACGTGACGAAATCAACCCAGAAATTAACGAAGCACTTATCGTTGAATACTACAACAAAATGCTTTAATTCTCAGTTTGTTGAGAAAATTAAAACCACAGTCTTGGCTGTGGTTTTTTTGTTTTTTAAAGTGAAAATTTGTTCCAAACTTGATAATTAAATTGGTAAAAGTTTTAAGATAAGATTTGTCATTTGGCGAGGAGATTCTTTTTTTCCATTGGCAATCCAAGATTGGCAGAGTCCAAAGAAAGCATAAGCGAAATAAATACTACTATATTCTCTTTCTACTGGGGACATTTCTTCTCGTCCAAAACGATTTTGAAAATCAGTATTGATAAAGATGCGGACTTTATTGACGATAAAAGCTTGAAATTCTCGTGTCCCATTAGCAGAAATTAAGGCAGACAATAGCTGCTCACGTTTTAGAAATTCAAAAATTTCTAAAAAAGCTAACTCTTTATTTCCTTCGTGTTTTTCAAAGATGTATTCAACTTGGTTAAAGAGGGTTTGTTGACAAGAGTCGATTAATTCAAATTTATCTTTGTAGTGAGTGTAAAAACTTGAGCGACTAATCCCAGCCTCTTTGGCAATTTTTATGGTTGTAATGTCATCAAAACTCTCTGTCTTTAAAAGAGTAACCATTGCTTCTTGGATGGCTTTCTTAGTGTTAGCTCTGCGATTATCATGTGCCATAATAAAATCTTTTGAACACTTTTAGACAGAGTGTCCAAAAACTCCTTCTTTTGTCTTGAAATTATTTTATATCTCTGTATAATATATTTTATCATAATTTTTGAACACTGTGTCCAAATTTAGGAGAAAATATGTTAGAAGAATTAAAAGCACTTATAAAAAGCCCAAAACTTTGGGTCACAATGATTGGTGTTGCGCTTATTCCAGCACTTTATAACTTATCTTTCTTGGGTTCTATGTGGGACCCTTACGGTAATGTTGATAATTTGCCAGTAGCGGTAGTCAACCAAGATAAATCATCAACATTGAATGATCAGACCTTATCAATTGGTGATGATATGGTGGACAGCATGTCTAAAAATAAAGCTTTAGACTATCATTTTGTTAGTGCCAAAAAAGCTAAAGAAGGTTTGGAAAATGGTGATTATTATATGGTCATCACACTTCCAGAAGATTTATCTGAAAAAGCAGCTACTCTCTTGACAGATGATCCTGAGAAGTTAACAATTAATTACCAAACAACAGCTGGACGTAGCTTTGTCGCTTCTAAAATGAGTGAGTCTGCGATGACTAAGCTTAAAGATACGGTTTCTGAAAATATCACAGAAACTTATACAAAAGCTGTATTTAAGAGCATGTCTAGTTTACAAGATGGTTTACAAGAAGCAAGTGATGGTGGTAATCAATTATTGTCAGGAAGCCAACAACTTGAATCAGGAAGTCAAACCATTACAGATAACCTCAACACAGCCGCATCAGGAAGCCAAACTTTGGCAGACGGTACAGCAACACTTTCAAGTGGCTTGACAACTTATACAAATGGCGTGTCAAGTTTGGCGAGTGGCTCAACAACTTTATCAACTGGATTAGCTACTTATGTTGCTGGGGTTAACACATTATCAAGTGGTTTAAATGAATTAAATGCTAACTCACAAAAATTAGTGGATGGTGTAAATAAACTCCAAACAGAAAGTTCTGCTGGTCTTACAGAGTTGATAGCAGGGGCTACAGAACTAAATACTGGATTACAAACTATTCAAACACAATTGAATAGTACAACTTTGCCAGATACTTCACAACTGCAAACAAAATTTAATGAATTGAGTCAGCTTGGGCAAGCATTGTCAGCTATGAGTTCTGCTGTTTCATCTGTTAATAGTTCTGATTTAGCAGCTGTACAAGCAACATCAGCTTATAAAGGGTTGAGTGCTGATGAGCAAGCTGAAATTGATACAGCAATTAATAATAATGGTGTGAAGGCAGCAGATAATTTGAAAACTCAAATTTCAAGCATTCAAACACAGCTAGCTTCACTTCAAGAGTTATCAACGCAATTAGCAGATTTATCGACTTTACTTACTAACCTTGCTAATTTGCAAGCAGGAATTTCACGAGCAAGTACAGGTAGTCAACAGTTAGTTGGTGGTTTAACGCAATTAAAAACAGGTTTAGAAGACGAAAATGAAGGAATTCCATATCTATCTTCAAAATTACAAGACTATACTTCAGGTGTTGCAAAAGCTGCGGATGGAGCAAATCAATTAGTTGCTAATAACAATCAGTTGACCAGCGGCGCTTCCCAAGTAGCTTCTGGTGCTAATCAATTGGCTGCTAGCAATAGTCAGTTAACAAGTGGCGCCTCTCAATTGCAATCTGGTGCAGAAACATTGGCTTCTGGTTCAAGTCAATTAGCTGCGGGTAGTGGTACGTTGACAAGTGGCTTGACAACATTGACAAGTGGCATTTCAACATTGACATCATCACTTTCAGATGCAAGCAACCAATTATCACTTGTTTCTGTAACAAATAAAAATGCCAAAGCAGTTTCTAACCCTGTAACTACAAAAGAAACAGACAATGATAGCGTGAAAGTCAATGGTATTGGTATGGCACCTTACATGATTGCTGTATCACTTATGGTAGTCGCTCTTTCAACAAACGTTATCTTTGCAAGTTCATTGTCAGGACGTCCTGTGAAAAATCGCTTTGAATGGGCAAAACAAAAACTCTTTATTAATGGTTTGATTTCAACGGTTGGTTCACTAGTATTGTATGGTGCTATCCAATTCCTTGGATTTGAGGCTAATTACGAATGGAAAACAATCTTCCTTATCATCTTAGGTGGTTGGACGTTAATGGCTCTTGTAACAGCTCTAGTTGGTTGGGATAATCGTTATGGCTCATTCCTATCACTTATTATGCTACTGCTTCAAGTCGGTTCTGCAGGTGGTTCATATCCAATCGAGCTTAGTCCTAAGTTCTTCCAAGTTGTTCATCCATATATGCCAATGTCTTATATTGTTACTGGTTTACGTCAAACCATTTCAATGACAGGTTCAATTGGTACACAAGTTGGTGTTCTTTCAGCATTCCTTGTTGCTTTCATGGTACTTGGACTTATCATTTACAGACAACCTAAAACAGAAAATTAAGATTACTAGATTGAGGAAAACGTTCATTTTGGACAATTTCTTCAATCTTTTTTTGATGTAAACGTTCTCAGCTTTTATAATCAGATTATTTGAAAAATGAGGATAAGTTTAATACACTTAAGTCCATAGTTATTATTAATAGCAATAAGTAGTATTTACATAATGTTTACAGAAACGTAAACGATGAGTTTGTTTTGGAAATTGAGGAGCATATGTCAATTATCACCGTTATTTTATCAATTTTGGTTGCCTTAGAACATTTTTATATTATGTATCTGGAGACCTTTGCCACACAATCATCTGCAACAAGTCGTGTTTTTGGACTTTCGAAAGAGGAGTTACAACGTCAGTCAGTGAGTAATTTATTCAAGAATCAAGGAGTTTACAATGGCTTGATTGCAGTTTTTTTACTTTATGGTATTTTTACAGCAAATACTAGTTTGATCACTGTTTTTCTAATAAATGTTATTCTTGTCGCCCTTTACGGTAGCTTGACAGCAGACCGAAAAATTATTCTAAAGCAAGGTGGGCTAGCTATTCTTGCTTTGTTGACAATAATTATTTAAAACAAAACAAGCATCACGTAGTGATGCTTGTTTTTTAGTTTATTGAATTGAGATGTCGCTGACGCTTCCGTCAATCGTTAATGTATTTTTACTTGATGTGTTTAGGTCTGTCGTAATGTCTGCGTCACCTAGAAGATTTGTCATTGATACTTTCAAATCTTTGCTAGCAAGCGTAATGTCGATATCACCCGTCGTCATTGTAATGCTATTTTCATTTTGGAAAGTCATATTATCAGCTGAAAAATCTCCCATGTTCAAATCAAAACTTGTGTTAGAAGCTTGGCTATTTTCCAAATCAATATCACCTGTTGTGATTGAAAGTTTAAAGTCTTTCAGGCTAGAGTTATCAAGCTCAACATCACCAGAAGTAATATCGGCACTTCCTGAGTTAATAGTTGTATTAGAAAGATTTAGCTCACCAGATAGAAGTTCTATCGTTGTAGTATCTGGAGAAAGGTTATTAATATCTAAATCGCCTGACTTGAGATTAGCTTTTAGAGAAGTAATGTCAGTGTCTTGAGGAACTGATATGATAATGGTGTGTGAATTTTCAATAATACCCGTTCTAGTGATATCAATGAGATTTCTAAGGCTTAAAAAATTAATATTAGCTGAGTTAGTTACGGTTTTATTTCCTGTTTGTTTAACGGTGAGGGTATCATTTTCAACGTTATAGCTCACAGGGAGCTTTTTATTATCTGAATAAGAAATAAATGGCTTGTCAATGTTTGTCTTTGAGATGATAATATCAGATACAGTGCTGTCAATGTCGATTTTGCTGAATGAGTCAAGACTGACCTTTTTATAGTTTACAGCACTGTCAACCTTAGTGCTATTTTCTAAATCAGAAAGACCGCCAGTCGCTAAACCGTATCCTGCAAGTGCAGCACCTAATAGGCTACAACTAACACCAATTCCTAAAATAAATTTTACCCACGTTTTCATAATGTTCTCCTTTTGTTGGCTGTTTTTCGTGCTAGATTAACAATACTACGCCCAGCAATTTTACAAACAGCTCCTGCAGCAAGAATGGCTAGTAGTGATAAACCAAGTGCTAAAAGCCCCAAACCTAAGCCAAGAGCAGTTGCAGAAAGTGAGATGCTAAGATAAGACCAGCTGTCAAAAAGCATGTAAACTCCAGAGGTTAAAAAGGCAATACCTAAGGAAAGAATAACAGCGATAATTGTGACTCCAATAGCTAAAATAGTAATGATAACCGCAAAAAGTAGTAAAGCTAATGGCAGGGCAACAGGAGTTGCTAAAACAGCTAGAATTGCGATCCAAATGATAGTCACTTTATTTTTGGGTGTTTTTTTATCATCAATAATTTTTTCATCAAGCAAGCGATTGATGATATCTCGTGCGGCTTCTTTTGGAGTCCCCAGTTCATCGATGACTTTTTCTTCATTTTCAGGACCAGCTTCTTCAAAATATTCACTGAAATAATCCATCGCTTCTTGGTAGTCTTCTTTTGGTAATTTCCGCAGGTATTTATCTAATTTTGCTAAGTACTCAACTTTCGTCATCCTCTAATCTCCCTTCGATAATCTCGTCAACTTTTTCTTTATACAGTTGCCATTCTTTTTTGAGAAAACTCAATTGTTCTTTACCATCTGCTGTAATAGCGTAATATTTTCGTTTACGTCCTTGATAAGCTTGCTGATAAGTGGTCAAATAGCCTGCTTTCTCTAGTTTTTTTAAGATTGGGTATAAAGTGGATTCTTTGATGTTGGCAATTTTTTTGATGGTTTGGCTGATGGCATAACCATAAGAATCCTCTTGCTCAACGATGGCTAAAATGAGGAATTCAATAACAGTTGCCGAAGTTGGAAAATACACGATATTCTCCTTTCTAACTCCATATATAAAATTTTTATATATAATTATTTTATATATAGAATATAGAAAAATGTGGAGTAAGTCAAGTGTAATGGCTGAAAAGTTTACAGTCTGCTTAAGGGAATAGAAAAAGACACCCTTGTAAACTTAGGTTTACAAGGGTGTCTAGTTAAAACACAAATTATTATGATAAAAGGCGGTTACATATCAATGATATTGTAAAACTCCCATTTTCTAAAAAGGCAACCGTTACAGGCTGCCTTTTTGATTTTTAAACATTAGTCACCAAGAACAATATATTCTTGAACGCTTTTCTTTAAAATAGGTGAATCTTCTTTTTTGATGTGTCGTTCTTTATGATGTTGGATATGTTCAGGACGTTTTAACCAAGCTTTGAAATCGTCTTGGTTGTTCCAACGTGAAACAGCAGTAAAGGAAACACTATTTGTATCAGAATTATTTTGAATCCAAACTTCGTTTCCTAGACACGTTTCCCAATTTTTGAGCGAGATAGCATCGTTACGGAATTTTTGTTCAAATTTATCTTTAGCAGCAGCTGTTACTTCAAAAGTAACTGTTTTAATAATCATATGTTATTCCTCCTTTGATTTATTTTTATTATACAAGGAGAACCTAAAGTTTCAAAATTTTTGAGATAAAAAATACTTAATCAGTCAAAAATGTTATTTTTAAACTAAAAAAGCCTAGAAACGCTAGTTTCATAGGCTTTTAGTGTATTCAATTATTTAACTTCAGTAAAGATTACGTGTTTACGCAATTTTGGTGAGTATTTTTTCAATTGAAGACGGTCTGGAGTGTTACGTTTGTTTTTTGAAGTAAGGTACAAGCGTTCACCAGATTCTTTGTGTTCAAGTGTAATATTTACGCGCATGGTATCTCCCTTCTATTATTTAGCTGCTTTAGCGATTTTACGTCCTTTGTAGTATCCTTTAAGTGATACACGGTGAGAACGTGAGTAATCTCCAGTAGTTTCGTCAAATTTTACTGATGGAGCAGTTAATTTGTAGTGTGTACGACGTTTGTTTTTCTTCGCTTTTGAAGTGTGACGTGCAGGTACTGCCATTTTTTATTTCCTCCGATAATATTTTTAGTTCTTGATTTTTAATCAACTTTAACATAATAACATATCTTTTTTGTAAAGTAAAGTTACTTGACAAAAAAATTGAGATTTTATTTACCAATTGCAAGAAAATACCAAAAAAGGGCAGACTATTCTTCTGTAGAAGTTGTTTTTGTGATAAAATAGAAATGATTGAATAGCTACAATAGTAGAAAGGAATTAGGGGCTAAATTTGTTTAAATTTGGTGCCGGTATATCTTAATTTATGAAATTACAAAAACCTAAAGGAACACAGGATATTTTGCCTAGCGAAAGTGCTAAATGGCAATATGTTGAAGCTGTTGCGCGTGAAACATTTAAAAAATATAATTATAGTGAAATTCGTACACCAATGTTTGAACATTACGAAGTTATTAGTCGTTCTGTTGGTGATACAACTGATATCGTAACCAAAGAAATGTATGATTTCTATGATAAGGGTGACCGCCATATCACTTTGCGTCCAGAAGGTACAGCTCCTGTCGTGCGTTCTTTTGTAGAAAATAAATTATTTGCACCAGAAGTTCAAAAACCAGTTAAAATGTATTACATTGGCTCAATGTTCCGCTATGAACGTCCACAAGCAGGTCGTTTGCGTGAATTCCACCAAGTTGGTGTTGAGTGTTTTGGTTCAGCTAATCCAGCAACAGACGTTGAAACTATTGCCATGGCATACCAATTGTTCCAAACTTTGGGCATTAAAGATGTAACGCTCCATCTTAATACATTAGGTAGCGCTGCTAGTCGTGCAGCATATCGTCAAGCTTTGATTGATTACCTTACTCCAATGCGTGAGCAATTATCAAAAGACAGCCAACGTCGTTTGGATGAAAATCCTTTGCGTGTTCTTGATTCTAAAGAAAAAGAAGACAAGATTGCTGTTGAGAATGCACCATCAATCCTTGATTATCTTGATGATGAAAGCCAAGCTCATTTTGATGCTGTACGTAGCATGCTTGAAGCACTTGAAATTCCATATGTTATCGATACGAATATGGTTCGTGGACTTGATTATTATAACCACACTATCTTTGAATTCATCACAACCGTTGATAAATCAGATTTGACAATTTGTGCGGGTGGTCGCTATGATAGTCTTGTTGATTACTTTGATGGTCCAGAAACACCAGGATTCGGTTTCGGACTTGGGCTTGAACGTTTGCTTCTTATCCTAGAAAAACAAGGTATTGAATTACCAGTTGAAAAAGAAATGGACGTTTACATTGCTGTCTTGGGACAAGGTGCTAATCTTAAAGCATTAGAATTGGTACAAGCAATTCGCAAACAAGGATTTGCGGCTGAACGTGATTACCTAGGACGTAAAATTAAAGCGCAATTCAAATCAGCTGACGCTTTCAATGCCAAAACAATCATCACACTAGGTGAAAGTGAAATTGAAGCTGGTCAAGTTACAGTAAAAAATAATAAAACACGCGAAGAACTTTCAGTAAGCTTTGAAGAGATTGAAACAAACTTTGCAGAAATCCTTGCTAAATTAAGTTAGTCTAAATAAAAATAAAGACGTGAAGAGTCAGCTAGTCTAAACTAGTTGACTTTTTTGATAATAATGTAAATGTAAAGTCTAGTTGCGCAAATGGAAGTAATTATAATCTTGATGGGAGGGAGAAAGTTTCATATAATGTAAATGTATATACAAAATAAAGTGATATATCATTAGAATTGAGGTGAGCTTGATGGAGCTTGGAGAAAAGTTAAAGCAATTGAGAAAAGCTAATCATCTTTCGCAGGAAAAATTATCTGAACGTATCCACGTTTCTAGACAAGCTATTTCAAAATGGGAACAAGGAAGTGCCATACCTGATACGGATAACATCGTGCTTCTTAGTAAATTCTTTCAAGTCCCAATAGAATATCTTTTACTAAATGATGAAGAGATAAAAGACTCTCATGAACATAAAAATTTAGTTATTAAAGAAAGTAAAGGAAGAGTAATCACCTTTATAGTGGGAATTGTACTAGAAATGATAGCAGTTATTGCAGCTTATCTCCTACAATATCAAGAAAAAATAGTTTATGATTCATACAACACTTATCCACTAGATTACCTTAAAGAAGTTCCGTTAAATATTTTGGTATTGATAGGTGGCGGATTGCTCTTCTATGCTATTTATCCTTTAATGATTAAATTTTTTGATTTAGTCAAAAGGAATTTGAAAGTTTACTAGAGATTTTAAAGTATGGTAACAAATAATGTTTCAATAAGACTTTAATATCATTTTGTGACTTTTAAATTTTTGCTATTTCTCAAAAAAATTAAAAAACTCCCCCGCATGGGTGGGGTTTTTACGTGCTTTTTGCTATAATAGGTGGGAATGAATAATTTAAAAAACGGAGAATCATATCAATGAAACGTACAATGTATGCTGGCCGTGTTCGTAGTGAACATATTGGTCAAGAAATTACTTTAAAAGGTTGGGTTGGGCGTCGTCGTGATTTAGGTGGACTTATTTTCATCGACCTTCGTGACCGTGAAGGGATTATGCAATTAGTGATTAATCCAGAAACAGTTTCAAGCGATGTTATGGCAACAGCTGAAAGCCTTCGTAACGAATATGTTATTGAAGTGACAGGTCAAGTTGCTCAACGTGAACAAGAAAATCCTAATTTGCCAACTGGTGCCGTTGAATTGAAGGTATCAGCATTGACAATCTTGAACACAGCTAAAACAACACCATTTGAAATCAAGGACGATGTTGAAGTTAGTGACGAAAATCGCCTACGTTACCGTTATTTGGATTTACGTCGTCCAAAAATGCTTAACAACTTTAAATTGCGTGCGAAAGTGACTCACTCAATCCGTAACTATTTGGATGAATTGGAATTTATCGATGTTGAAACACCAATGTTGACAAAATCAACTCCAGAAGGTGCGCGTGACTATTTGGTACCAAGCCGTGTGAGCCAAGGTCATTTTTACGCTTTACCACAAAGTCCACAAATTACAAAACAATTATTGATGAATGCTGGTTTTGACCGCTATTATCAAATTGTAAAATGTTTCCGTGACGAAGACTTGCGTGGTGACCGTCAACCTGAGTTTACACAGGTCGATATGGAAACATCATTCTTATCAGATAAAGATATCCAAGATATCACTGAAGGAATGATTGCTAAAGTCATGAAAGATACAAAAGGAATTGATGTCACATTGCCATTCCCACGTATGTCTTATGACGATGCAATGAACAACTACGGTTCAGATAAACCTGATACTCGTTTTGAAATGCTTTTACAAGACTTGACAGATGTTGTCAAGGATGTTGACTTTAAAGTATTCTCACAAGCTCCAGTTGTTAAAGCTATCGTTGTTAAAGGTAATGCAGATAAATACTCACGTAAAAGCATTGATAAATTAACAGAATTCGCTAAACAATTTGGTGCCAAAGGTCTTGCATGGGTGAAAGTTACTGATGGTGCTATCAGCGGACCAGTTGCTAAATTCTTGACAAGTATTGAAGACAAGTTGACAGCAAGTTTACAACTTGAAGAAAATGACTTGGTACTCTTTGTTGCGGATACTCTTGAAGTTGCTAACAATACTCTTGGTGCTCTTCGTACTCGTATCGCTAAAGAGCTTGACATGGTTGACAACTCTAAATTCAATTTCCTTTGGGTTATTGATTGGCCAATGTTTGAATGGTCTGAAGAAGAAGGTCGTTACATGTCAGCACACCACCCATTCACATTACCAACAGAAGAATCAGCTCATGAATTAGAAGGTGATTTATCTAAAGTTCGTGCGGTTGCTTACGATATCGTTCTTAATGGTTATGAACTTGGTGGCGGTAGTTTGCGTATTAACCAAAAAGAATTACAAGAACGTATGTTTAAAGCTCTTGGCTTTACAGCTGAAGAAGCTAATGACCAATTTGGTTTCTTGCTAGAAGCCATGAATTATGGTTTCCCACCACATGGAGGACTTGCTATCGGTCTTGACCGTTTTGTAATGCTTCTTGCTGGTGAAGATAATATTCGTGAAGTCATTGCGTTCCCTAAAAATAACAAAGCAGCTGACCCAATGACACAAGCTCCAAGTATTGTTTCAGAAAAACAATTGGACGAATTAGCTTTGGCTATTGAGGAAAATGATTAAGAAAGCATCTTTAAAAAAGAAAACAAAGTATATCGTTAGCCGTTGGGCAGAAAGATATGGTCTGTTAAAGACGATGCAAAGCATTTCAAGAGAGAAGTACGCGGAAAAAATTTCCGCTTCTCTTTTTTATGGTTTGTTATCGGCAATTGCGGTAAATTTCTTTTTCCAACCAGGTCATGTTTATTCGAGTGGAGCAACTGGTTTTGCTCAGGTCTTATCGGCTATTAGTGAGCGATTAATTGGTTTTAAATTACCAATTTCAATTGTCTTTTACGCGATTAATGTGCCTTTGCTAATCTTAGCTTGGTACAAAATCGGACATAAATTTACTGTATTTACCTTAATCACAGTATCTCTAAGTTCCCTCTTTATTCAAATTGTCCCTGAAATTACCTTAACAACCGATCCTTTGGTTAATGCCATTTTTGGTGGATTAGTTATGGGAACTGGGGTTGGATTTAGTTTGAAATCTCGTATTTCGAGTGGTGGTACTGATATTGTTAGTTTAACTATTCGGAAGAAGACGGGGCGTGATGTGGGAAGTATTTCTCTCATGGTAAATGGTGTCATCATGATTTTTGCAGGAATCTTGTTTGGCTGGCAATATGCACTTTACTCTATGGTAACGATCTTTGTTTCGAGCCGTGTTACAAATGCTATTTTTACTAAACAGAAGAAAATGCAAGCCATGATTGTGACAAGCTGTCCTGAAAAAGTGATTACGATGATTCACACGAAATTGCATCGTGGCGTGACATCTATTAATGATGCCGAAGGGACTTATAATCATGAGAAAAAGGCAGTTTTATTAGCTATTATTACGCGAGAAGAGTACAATGACTTTAGGTATTTAATGCGAAAAACTGATCCGAAGGCCTTTGTTTCAGTTGCTGAAAATGTTCATATTATTGGACGTTTTGTTGATGATTAAGCCTTAAAAATAAGGCATAAGTTTTGTTTTGGAGGTATGGAACGTGGTTCGTGAAAAGCTTGGACAAATTAAAAGTCTGTTATTAATTGCACTAGGTGTTGCTATTTATACTTTTGGCTTTGTTAAATTTAATATGGCAAATGCTCTAGCCGAAGGTGGGGTTGCTGGTGTGACCTTGATTGCCCATGCTCTTTACGGAATTAACCCTGCCTATTCTTCTCTTATCTTGAATGTTCCATTATTCATTTTAGGAGCAAAAATTTTTGGGAAAAAATCGCTAGCGCTAACCTTTTATGGAACAATTTTAATGTCATTTTTTATCTGGTTATGGCAACGTGTTCCTATTCAAGTTGTTCTTCAAAATGATATGATGTTAGTCGCCGTTGTTGCTGGTTTATTTTCAGGTGTCGGTAGTGGTCTCGTTTTTCGCTACGGCGCTACAACTGGTGGAACGGATATCATTGGACGTGTGGTTGAGGAGAAATTAGGCTTTAAGCTAGGGCAAACACTTCTTTTTGTAGATGCAGTAGTATTATTAGCCTCTTTGGTTTATGTTGACTTACAACACATGCTTTATACTTTAGTTGCAAGTTTTGTTTACAGCCAAGTTTTGACAATTGTCCAAAATGGTGGTTACACGGTGCGTGGTATGATTATTATTACGCAAAAATCTGCGGAAGCAGCAGAGGCTATTTTGAATGGCATTAACCGTGGGGTTACCTATTTAAACGGAGAAGGTGCCTACTCTGGGAACAAGAAAAACATTTTGTACGTTGTGTTAAATCCAGGGGAAGTTCGTGATGTTAAAGCGATTATGGCTGATTTAGATCCAGATGCGTTTATTTCAATTATTGATGTTGATGAAGTTGTATCATCTGATTTTAAAATTAGACGAAAAAATTACGATAAAATGTAAATAATAACGAAAAAAGATGCGGTGATTTTCACCCATCTTTCTTTTTGTAATATTATAGTCTGACAAAATGATGAAATATTACTAAAAGACATGTAAGCGCTTGCGATACTCTTTTTTTGTGATATGATGAATTTTGTAAGGATTGTTACTGGTCAAGCAGGCAAAACCTAAATCTGAGGTAAGAAAAATAGGGAGTAGAATTATTTTATTTCCTCTGTATTTCTGCTATTTAGATTTAGGTTTTGTTTTTTATCAAAGTCTTTGAAAAATTTGTGTTAATTGTACAAAGTACTTTCATACAAATTCTAAGTATTTATAATTTTATTTTAGGAGGGAATTGACATGAAAAAAACAATTTCAAAGGGGATTATATTGAGTGCTATCAGTTGTATGGGGTTAGTTGCTGGTGGTCAGGTGGTTTCTGCTGATACGAGCGTTACGATTGATAAAACTTCAATTGTTGTAAAAGGGTATGAATTCGGACCAGCAGTACCGAAAGTTGTTGTGAAATTGGATAATAAAGTATCCAAGGTGTCAAAGAAAAATGTTACGGTGACAACGGCTGGTGCAGAACGCCAAGTGAGCAATGTTTATTTGTCGGATAAAAATGGGAATAAAGTTACCAAAGATAGTAAGTATATCACGATTCAAATGCCTGTAACGTTTGATACAGCAACCAATTCAGGTGTTGGCAGTCCATTTTCTTATAGTATGGAAACCTTTCAAAATACCTGGGTAGATGATTATACTGTTTCTATCAAGGGATTGACTGTCACATCTGATGGAGAAAAAGTTGAACTTGATAGTGATAGTAACGCAATTGCTAATCGCATCTCGACAGATTTGTCAGCATTTAATAATCGTGGGTCTTATTCTGGGACTTACACGAATCCTTTGACACAACAAGACGAAGAAATCACGCTTCAATATGCTGCTTACGAGCCCGATAGTTTGAAAAATGGAAAGAAAAATCCGTTGATTATTTGGCTCCATGGACAAGGCGAGGGTGGTACAGATACTGATATTACTTTGCTTGGAAATGAAGTTGTGGCACTGGCTAAAGATGACATTCAATCGCATTTTACATCTGGTAAGCAAACAGGTGCTTATGTATTAGCTGTTCAAACGCCAACTTATTGGATGGATGAAGGTGATGGCACCAATGGTGCTGGAGCAGGTGTCTCTCGTTATACAGAGGCATTGATGGATGCTATCAAAGAATATGTGGCAAGCAACTCCGATATTGATACGGATAGGATTTATTTGACTGGTGGTTCAAATGGTGGTTACATGACTTTGAATTTAGCAATCAATAATCCAGATTATTTTGCCGCACTTGTTCCGCAAGCGGCAGCTTATTCTTACTACCAGTACCAACGTAATGCTGACGGTACTTACACGACAGTTCCAAGCGATACAAGCTTATCTGGCACAGCGTTTGTTAAGACGGATGACGTTTATTTTGATGAAAGCAAAATCGCTGCGCTTAAAGATACACCAATTTGGTTTATCCATGCTGCTAATGACACAGTTGTTAATCCAAGCGATTATTCTTTACCGATTTATAAGGCTTTGGTAGATAGCGGAGCAACAAACAAATGGTTTTCATATTACGAAAGTGTCGAAGGTTCTGATATGAAAGATACTTCATATCTTGGGCATTGGTCATGGACATACTTCTTTAATGATAAAGTGTCTGGTGTGCAAAGTGTTTCTGCTGTTAAAGAAGCTGATGACCTCTCAGGTTTTTCACCAAGCAATGAAAGCAATGGTGGTACAAGTACTGCCAAAGTTGACGGAACGTCTTATGATAATATCTTTGATTGGTTGAATGCTCAAAAAAAATGAGTTTAGACAAATGAAAAAAGCCGTTAATACGGCTTTTTTGCTAGGGGTGAAATAGACTACCTAACATAATGGCAGTAGCGGCATCCCCTTTATATTTTTCAGGACTGTCAGCAATTTCTTTGTAAAGTGCTGTAATCTCAGCTTCTGTTTTTAGATTGTGTGTTAACAAATGTTGAGAAATGGCGTGAGCCAGTTTGGTACGAGCCAATTGGTCGTTTTCATCTTTTTCTAAATCTTTTGCTAAAGCAAAAATTGTAGCTTTTAGTGGTTCATCATCAGATAAGCTAGAATAAGCTTTACTGAGTTTTTCCATTAAGTGAGTTTCCTTTACCATAATCAAAATCTCCTTTATTATTATGGCTATAGTTTACAATTTTTAGAAAAGAAGTCAAGTAAAAAGAGCGAGAATTAATCTCACTCTTTTTTGTATTTGTAGAAATAGCTTACATTTCGTTTGGCGCTTCAACACCGAGAAGACGAAGAGCTTCTTTTAGGACAGTTGCAGTTGCGTAGCTAAGTGCTAAGCGGCTGTCACGTTCAGGGCTTTCATCAAGGATACGAGTGTGTGCATAGTATTTGTTGAAGCTTTGTGCAAGACTGATAGCAAATTTAGCAACAATAGAAGGTTCAAAGTTATCAGCTGCACGTTTGATAATACGTGGGAAGTCTTGGATAAGTTTAACAATTTCCCAACTTTCAGCATCGTCAAGGCTGTAAACTTGGTTTACAGATGGTGTAAACTCAGCTTTACGAAGGATTGATTGGATACGAGCATGCGCATATTGAACGTAAGGACCAGTTTCACCTTCGAATGATACCATGGCATCAAGGTCAAAGTCATAACCATTCAAACGGTCTGTCTTCAAATCGTAGAATTTGATGGCACCGACACCAACAGCGTGAGCGACAGCTTCTTTATTAGCAAGGTTAGGATTTTTAGCATTGATTTGGTCTTCAGCACGTTTGACAGCTTCAGCAACTGTTGGTTCAAGAAGGATAACATTACCTTTACGTGTTGATAATTTTTTACCTTCTTTAGTAACAAGACCAAATGGTACGTGGGTAATATCTTCGTTCCATTCAAATCCCATTTCATTAAGAACAGCTTTTAACTGTTTAAAGTGAGCAGATTGTTCATTACCAACGACGTAAATAGCTTTGGCGAAGTCATAAGTGCGTTTGCGGTATAAAGCGGCAGCCAAGTCACGTGTGATGTAAAGTGTTGCACCATCAGATTTTTTGATAAGTGCTGGGTGTTCGATTCCATATTTTTCAAGGTTGACAACTTGGGCACCTTGAGATTCTTCAAGCAATCCTTTTTCTGTCAAGATATCGACAACTTCGTCCATTTTATCATTGTAGAATGCTTCACCGTTAAAGCTGTCAAATGAAACACCTAATTCATCGTAAAGACGGTTGAATTCAACAAGGCTTTCATCACGGAACCATTGCCATAGTGAAAGAGCTTCTTCATCGCCTGCTTCCAATTTACGGAACCATTCGCGAGCTTCTTCATCAAGTTCAGGTTGTGTAGCTGCTTCAGCATTGATGCGGACATAAAGTTTTAAAAGTTCATCGATTGGATGAGCTTTAACAGCTGCTTCATCTCCCCATTTTTTGTAGGCAACAATCAACATACCGAATTGTTTACCCCAGTCACCAAGGTGATTGATTTTAACAGCTTTATAACCAATTTTTTCAAAAATATTAGCCAAGCTATCACCGATAACAGTTGAACGAAGGTGTCCAATTGAGAATGGTTTTGCGATGTTTGGGCTAGACATATCAATAGCAACGTTGCGACCGTGACCTTCATCTTGACTAGCGTAGTCGCTTCCGTTTGCAATCACTTTACCTAGGACATCAGCAGAGATGCTTTTCTTGTCAAGGAAGAAGTTGATGTATGGACCAACAGCTTCGATTTTTTCAAATCCTGTAGTATCCATTTTTTCAGCAATATCAGCGGCAATCATTTGTGGTGCTTTACGAAGGATTTTAGCCAGTGAGAAAGCAGGGAAGGCAAGGTCACCCATATCAGAATTTTTTGGGATTTCAAGCAGATTAACAATTTGTTCTTGGTCTAATTCTGGAACAATATTTTGAATGCGTTCTGCAATAGTACGTTTTGTATCCATGAGTTTCTCCTAAATTAGTTAGTCATATTATTTTAACATAAAAATAAGAAATAAACGAGAGTAGCTGAAAGAAAACGTTTGAAGCGGTAAAAATTAAGTTATCACAAGGGAAATAGAGCAAAAGAGTGATGAAAAAATTTCTTTTTTTTGGTATAATTTTAAGGATAAATATTCACAAAGGGAAAGTTATATGAATAAAATAGAACGTCAAAATCGAATCAAGCGTTTGATTCAATCAGGTCATATTGGAACACAAGAGGAAATCAAGCGCCACTTGCAAGAAGAAGGTATTAATGTCACTCAGGCGACTTTATCACGTGATTTGCGTGAAATTGGATTGCTAAAGTTGCGTGATTCATCAGGTAAGCTTTACTATAGCTTATCAGAAACAGCAGAAACAACTTTTGGCTCTAATATCCGTTCATATATTTTAAAGGTTGCTCGTGCTGGCTTCATGCTTGTTCTTCATACAAACTTAGGTGAAGCAGATGTCTTGGCAAATTTGATTGATAGTAGTGATATTCCAGAAATTCTTGGAACAGTAGCAGGAGCTGACACTTTGCTTGTTATCTGTAAAGATGAAGACACTGCCCAAGCATTTGAAAGAGATTTGTCAACAAGCTTATGAGTAACTACGACCAAGCGGTGGAAAAATTAGTTCAAGCCATTCAAAAGCATGATAGTGTGCAAGAATTTCAAAAGGCAGAACAAAAAATTAAAACTTTTCCAGAACTTGAAAATCTTGTCGATGATATGAAGGCATATCAGCAGGATGCTGTGCTTTATCACAAGATTGACAAGTTGGTAGCTGAGGAAAAAGCAGGTCAACAAGCTGATCAGCTACAAAAAGAATTATCGGATCTCCCGATTGTAAAAGATTATCGTGACAAGATGCAAGATGCTAGCGATTTGGTTCAATACATCACTAAAAACTTGGAAACGAAAATTAACGAGGAGTTAATTAATGGCAAAAGATAAAATTTCTCCAGGAATGCAACAGTATTTGGACGTAAAAAAAGACTATCCAGATGCTTTTTTACTTTTCCGCATGGGAGACTTTTACGAATTATTTTATGATGATGCAGTTAAAGCTGCACAGATTTTAGAGATTAGTTTAACTAGTCGTAATAAAAATGCTGATAACCCAATCCCAATGGCAGGTGTGCCTTATCACTCTGCACAACAATACATTGATGTATTGGTTGAAATGGGATATAAAGTGGCAATTGCTGAGCAAATGGAAGACCCTAAACAAGCTGTAGGGGTTGTCAAACGTGAGGTTGTTCAGGTAATTACACCAGGGACAGCTGTTGATTCAACAAAACCAGACAATGCTAATAATTTCTTGGTATCTATTGACTCTGATGGCAAGACGTTTGGTTTGGCTTACATGGATGTGTCAACAGGTGAGTTTTTCTCAACAAGCCTTTCAGATTTTTCAAGTCTTAGAAGTGAGATTCTTAATCTTAAGGCGCGTGAGATTGTTGTTGGTTATGAGCTTTCAGAAGAAGAAAAGCATAGTTTAGTTAAACAACTGAACTTACTTTTATCTGTCGAGCAAGAACGTTATGAAGATGTGCATTTGATTGACCAAAATTTAACAGCATTGGAAATTTCTGCTGCTGAAAAATTACTACAATATGTGCACACAACGCAAAAACGCGAATTAAGCCACTTACAACAATTAGTACACTATGAAATCAAAGATTACTTGCAAATGTCTTATGCGACAAAATCAAGTCTTGATTTGCTAGAAAATGCACGTACAAGTAAAAAACATGGTAGCCTTTATTGGTTGTTAGATGAAACGAAAACAGCCATGGGAATGCGTCTTCTCCGTAATTGGATTGATAGACCATTGGTAAACCAAAAGCAGATTGAGGAACGTCAAAATATTGTTCAGGTTTTCTTGGATAATTTCTTTGAACGTAGCGATTTGACGGACAGCCTTAAAGGCGTTTATGATATTGAGCGTTTGGCAAGTCGTGTGTCATTTGGTAAAGCTAATCCAAAAGATTTGCTACAACTTGGTCATACTCTAGCACAAGTGCCAACTATTAAATCAATTTTGGAATCATTTGAGAGTCCTCATCTTGACAAGCTTGTCAAGAGCATTGACACCTTGCCAGAATTGGAATCATTGATTCACTCAGCGATTGATCCCGATGCACCTGCGGTTATCACAGAAGGAAGTATCATTCGAACAGGCTTTGATGAGACTTTGGATAAATACCGTAAAGTCATGCGTGAAGGGACAAGTTGGATTGCTGAAATTGAAACTAAGGAACGTGCGGCAACGGGTATTACTAATCTGAAAATTGATTACAATAAGAAAGATGGCTATTATTTCCATGTAACAAATTCAAATCTTTCTTTGGTTCCAGATTATTTCTTCCGTAAGGCAACTTTGAAAAATTCAGAGCGTTTCGGAACGGCTGAACTTGCTAAAATTGAGGGTGAAATGTTAGAAGCGCGTGAACAATCAGCGAGTCTAGAATACGACATTTTCATGCGTGTTCGTGGACAAGTTGAGCGTTATATCACACGTTTGCAAGATTTGGCTAAAGCTATTTCAACTGTTGATGTTTTGCAAAGTTTAGCTGTTGTAGCTGAAAATAATCATTATGTTCGTCCGACATTTAATGATAATCATGAAATTATTATCGAAAAAGGACGCCATGCTGTTGTTGAAAAAGTCATGGGAACACAAGAATATATTCCTAATACGATTACATTCGATACAGACACCAATATTCAGCTGATTACTGGTCCAAATATGAGTGGTAAGTCCACTTATATGCGTCAATTAGCTTTGACTGTCATCATGGCTCAAATGGGTTCTTATGTGGCTGCTGAGAGTGTTAATTTACCAGTTTTTGATGCTATCTTTACACGTATCGGAGCAGCTGATGACTTAATTTCAGGTCAATCAACATTCATGGTTGAAATGATGGAAGCTAACCAAGCCATTAAACGAGCAAGTGCACAGTCCTTGATTCTATTTGATGAATTGGGACGTGGAACTGCTACTTATGATGGTATGGCATTGGCTCAATCAATTATTGAATACATTCATAATCATATTGGGGCTAAAACCATGTTTGCTACTCATTATCATGAGTTGACAGCTTTGTCAACAACATTGACACACCTTGTCAACGTCCATGTGGCAACTCTTGAAAAGAATGGTGATGTGACTTTCCTTCATAAAATTGCTGAAGGTCCAGCTGATAAATCTTACGGGATTCATGTGGCTAAAATTGCTGGCTTACCAGAAGAATTGTTGCAACGTGCCGATAGTATTCTAACGAATTTAGAATCTGGTGCAGCTCAACTTCACTTAACCCCAGAGGTAGCAGCTGAGCAAGAGACTACTAAAGCAGAAGTTGCAGAACCTGTGGCAGAACAATTAAGTCTGTTTGCGGATGAGTCAAGCAATCAAGATGTCATTGAAGCTCTTAAAAAAGTTGATTTGATGAACTTGACACCAATGCAAGCCATGAATGTTATTTATGAATTAAAAAATATGTTGTAATCATATGAGGCAGTCTCAGAGGAGATTGCCTTTTTAGTTTGTGTTATAATAGAAGGTAAACAAGCGAGAATGAAAGGAATATAGGTGCTGTCAAAAAAGCACTTCTATCACATAAATCATGAGTAAAATTATTGAGTTACCAGAAGTTTTGGCTAACCAAATTGCGGCAGGTGAGGTTATCGAACGCCCAGCCAGCGTTGTCAAAGAATTGGTAGAAAATTCGATTGATGCAGGAAGTAGCCAAATTACTATTGAAATTGAAGAAGCTGGTTTAAAGAAGATTCAAGTGACAGATAATGGTGAAGGAATTGCCCAAGAAGATGTGGTTTTGAGCTTACACCGTCATGCGACAAGTAAGATTAAAAGTCAGGCAGACTTATTTCGTATTAGAACGTTAGGTTTTCGTGGCGAAGCCATTCCATCAATTGCCTCAATCAGTCATTTTACAGTCAAGACAGCTACTGCAGATGAAAATTATGGAACGCTTTTAGTTGCTAAAGGTGGTGAAATTGAAAAGCAAGAGCCAATTTCAACTCCTGTTGGAACAAAAATTACGGTTGAAAATCTTTTTTACAATACGCCAGCACGCCTTAAATATATGAAGAGTCTGCAATCAGAGTTGGCGCATATTGTTGATGTGGTTAACCGCTTGAGTTTAGCCCATCCTGAGGTAGCTTTTACCTTGCTTAATGATGGTCGCCAATTAACCAATACATCTGGTACGGGTGATTTGCGTCAAGCTATTGCTGGTATTTATGGTCTAAATACGGCTAAAAAAATGATTGAAATCTCCAATGCTGACCTTGATTTTGAGGTATCTGGTTACATCAGCTTGCCAGAATTAACACGAGCAAATCGAAATTATATTACGATTTTGATTAATGGACGTTATATCAAAAATTTCTTGTTAAACCGTGCGATTTTGGATGGTTATGGTTCAAAATTAATGGTCGGACGTTTTCCAATTGCTGTTATTGATATTCAAATTGACCCTTATTTGGCTGATGTCAATGTTCACCCAACTAAGCAAGAAGTTCGTATCTCAAAAGAGAAGGAATTAATGACTCTGATTAGCTCTGCTATTGCAGAGAGTTTGCGTGAGCAGGATTTGATACCTGATGCTCTTGAAAATCTAGCTAAATCAAGTACACGTGGTTTACCAAAACCAGAGCAAACGAGTCTGCCACTTAAACAAACGGACCTTTATTATGATAAAGACCGTCATGATTTCTTTGTCAAATCAGATACAGTTGAAGAGCAACCAGTACAATTATTCAATGAGGTTGACAACTCTGTCAAGGAAGTTGACAGACAGGCATCTGTAAAATATGCACAACGTGCAGCTGAAGATAACTTATCTGATGATGAACACGATACCCTTGATTTTAAAAATAAAAGTAAAATCAATAAGATGATTGATAGCCTTGATAATGAGGAGTCATCAACTTTCCCAGAGTTGGATTACTTTGGGCAAATGCATGGAACATATCTTTTTGCACAAGGAAATGGTGGGCTTTATATCATTGACCAACATGCTGCCCAAGAACGCGTCAAGTACGAATACTATCGTGAAAAAATTGGAGACGTTGACAGTTCTTTACAACAACTTCTTATGCCGTATCTATTTGAATTTTCTGGGGCAGATTTCATTAAATTGCAAGAGAAAATGGAACTCTTGAATCAAGTTGGTATCAACTTAGAGCCGTACGGAAATAATACCTTTATTCTTCGTGAGCATCCAATTTGGATGAAAGAAGAGGAGATTGAAACAGCTGTTTATGAAATGTGTGACATGTTGTTATTAACTAATGAAGTGTCAGTGAAGAAATACCGTGCGGAGTTGGCAATCATGATGTCATGCAAACGCTCAATCAAAGCAAATCACATTCTTGATGATTACTCTGCTCGCCATCTCTTGGTTCAGTTGTCACAATGTAAAAATCCATATAATTGTCCGCATGGACGTCCTGTTCTTGTCAACTTTACCAAAGCTGACATGGAAAAAATGTTCCGTCGTATTCAAGAAAATCACACAAGTTTAAGAGAGTTAGGAAAATACTAAGATGTACGATTATATCAAAGGAAAATTGACTAAAATTACTGCCAAATATATTGTTGTAGAAGCTGGAGGATTGGGCTATATTGTCAACGTTGCCAATCCCTACAGTTTTTCTGACCTTGTCAACCAAGAGGTTCAGATTTATTTACACCAGGTCATTCGTGAAGATGCGCAATTGTTATTTGGTTTTCACACAGAAGATGAAAAAGCTGTTTTTCTTAACTTGATTTCAGTGTCTGGAATTGGTCCGACAACTGCGTTAGCGATTATTGCAGTTGATGACAATGAAGGACTTGTCAATGCGATTGACACTAGTGATATCAAGTATCTGATGAAATTTCCAAAAATCGGTAAAAAAACTGCTCAACAAATGGTTTTGGATTTGGCAGGCAAGTTTGTTGATGTTTCAGTGGAAAATGGCAAAGCTTCTCAGGCAAAAACAGCTACAAACGAGCAGCTTGAGGAAGCTATGGAAGCTCTTTTGGCACTTGGCTATAAAGCTGCAGAACTTAAGAAAATTCGTAAGTTCTTTGAAGGAACAAATGAGACAGCAGAACAATACATTAAATCAAGCCTTAAAATGTTGATGAAAGCTTAGTTAAAGCATTTCTAAGCTAGTGTTTCACATGAAACATTCTATAAAAGCCTCTTTCAATAAGGAGGCTTTTTCTTATCTTGTTTTTAACTCTTCTTCAAGGGCTTTTAAAATATTATTTTCTTCCGTGAGGCGTAGTAAAGTCATTCCTTTATCAATTAAGGTATTATCTTCACGACAAATACCAAGGCGAACTTGTGAAATTCCTAGAAAGTCATAACGTTTTAATTCTTTAGCTAGTTCGTAGGCTTTTAGCGAAAAATATTCACATTCTTTTAGGTTATGATTGTCTAAATAAATACTTGCCAGATTGGTCAATAAAGTCAATTGTAGAGGTTTTATATTGTAAAGATTATTGTATTTTTCTAGGTTTTCTAAAATTTTGGGTGTAATGTTATCAAGAGTTTCAAGTGGAAAATGGTAAAGGATTGTTGATAGTAATTTAAAATCATTTTTGTACCAAGTATCTTGCTTTTCGAGATACTGCCAAATTTTTTGAGTTGTTTCTTTGAAGGTATTATTAGGTGATTTTCCACCAAATTTTCTCACATGAATGGTGACGTTTAACCGCTCAAGAAGTTGTTGAATCGGGATGTCATGGTGCGTTAGGAGATATTCTTGACATTGGTCTTTAAGAGCCAGAAGCTCAGTACTATCAACGATTGAGATATTAGTGTTAGCAGTATTTAAAATTTCTTGCCGTTCGCTAGGCTGGTAAAGATTGCAAATGTATTCGAACTCTTCTAAATTCATATTGATTTGACGCAGTAAAAAAATAAAGGTATCAAATTTAGGAATAACTTGACCGCTCTCGATACGAGCAAGAGTAGAGCGAGCCAGCATATCTCCACACACCTCTTCTTGCGTTAACCCTTTTGATTGCCGAATTTCCTTATAAACTTTTCCAAAATCCCAACGCATATCAAATCTCCCCCAAAATATTATGTTACTAAACGCTACAAAATAAGCTACAAGGTTGTTTTTATTGTATCATAAAGGTATATATTTTTTGAAATAAAACCTCAGAGATTATTTTCAGTCTCAATCTTTATTAAAAAAGGAGATGTATCGATATGAAAAAGTATTTTCCTTTTGTACTTGTTGTTGCATACATTAGCAGTCTCTTTTTGCCATATGCGTCTGGCATTTCAGCTGAAACTTATCAATTAACGACAATTTCTGGGATTTTATTTTTAAAAAATCATTGGCTTGTTACTGGCATTTTGATTGTTTTGTTATTAATTTATCAATGGCGTGGCAAGCAATCGTTAGTGGTCGGTAATGCTTTACTTGTTTTAATCGGTTTAAGTTTGTTGTATCTGTATCTGATTCCATTTTTCGGTGCTTTTGACGAAAGTTTTACGGTGGGAATTCAACTCATCAGAGATACATTAGTAACAAGTTTAACCATTGGTTATTACTTGTCTGGAGTGTTTGCTTGGGGAGGATATTTTTGGCTCATAAAAGCGCATTAGACATAAGGCTACAAAATGTTATTTAATTTCATTTTTGTTGTACGGAGGTTAATAAGGAGGTTTCATATGATGAAAAAGAATATTGTGATGTCACTTTCAGCTCTTGCATTACTAGGAGCGTTTGGTGCTAGTTTGGCAGCAAAGCAACCCTCTGTTGAAGTGACTAAAGTTGTGAAAGCTGACGCTAAAGAGACGGTCGTAGAGCAACAACCCTCTGTTGATGATGAGGTCGCACAAATCAGCAATACAACTATCCGAGAGTTTGTTCAGTACTTTAGAGCCAGTGGGGATGACCCAGAAAGCTTTTGTTTATTTGAAGATTTATCTGATGACAAGCGTGTTGTTGCTATTGATGATGGAACAACTCCTGCAGATAAAGCACCAGTTATTGGTTACTCAGCAGATGATGCAGAGTCAACAGTTGTTGGTAGCTTGACAACTGAAGAGGGAACAATTACTTTTGATACAAGTGACCCGAATCAATCTGCAACAATCGCTGAAATTAAAGCAGCTGCTGCACAATATCGATAAAAGGAAAGCTGGCCATTAGTGATTTGGTCAGCTTTTTATAGGTGAAATGGATGAAAAAAGAAGAAAACTATGTCAAAGTTTTTTTAATACTGCTAATTATCCTTATTTTAATCGTTTTTGGGATTTTAACCGTGAAGACTGGTCGATTGGCATTTCTTTTTGAAGGGATAGGATTAAGCTTAGGCGTTGGTATTACATGGCTTTGTTGGAAGAAAAGGCATTAGTTAAGTTTACATAGTTGTCAACTGAGTGTAAATGTGATGCCAACTAGCAAGGGGAATCAATTTGATATTGTTTAAATTTTCAAATAAATCTTGACATCATTGGTAATTAAGAGTATTCTGTAAAGAAAAAATTGACATCACAGGGGCAGGTGGGAGTTATGAAAAGCATTACTAGGAATACTTTTGTTTACCTTTTGGCAAATTTTTTAGTGACAATGGCTTATTCAATGCCGCATTCGATTTTGACGGTCATTTTATTGTCAAAGGGGTTAAATTTATCGCAGATTTTGGTGATTCAATCTGCTTATAGCATTGCGATTGTCTTGTTTGAATTTCCAAGTGGGTTGATTGCGGATAATTATTCTCGTAAAAATATTTACAGTCTATCTAAATTATTTTTGATAGTGATGTTTTTGATTGTCCTTTTTAGTCACAGTTTTTACCTCATTTTTGGGGCTTGGTTCTGTTATGGAATTGCGTCGGCTTTGGATAGTGGAACGCTGGATGCTTATATCATCAATCAATTAAAACTGGCTCATCGTGAAGATGAACTCCGTAAATTTTTAGCGCTAAATAACCGTTTAGAGATAGTTGGGTTGCTATTAGGAAGTAGTTTAGGTGGTGTTCTTTACATGAGCATTGGAATCAACATTTATGTGTTGGGGATTACTTTTTTGATTGCGTCAACTCTTGTGACTTTTTTCTTTTTCAATGAGAATTCCAAAAATGTCAAGTTAGAGGAGAGCCATGTTACTGTTCTGAAGAAACAGATAAAAGATAGTCTCAAGGAGTTAAAAAGACAACCGCGGTTAAGTGTGATTCTGATTTTTGATTTTTTGACGCAAATCTTTTTCCAGACACACTTTCAATTGTGGCAATCATTTTTCCTAAGTAAGGGCATTGATACTAAGTATTTTCCTGCTTTTTACATTGCTTTTCAGGTCATCACACTTTTTTCATACTCCATTAACATTGATGGGATTAAAAAGTATGCTAGTCTTGTTAAGTTCTGTCCGTTGATTATTTTTCTTCCATTGACGTTTCTTTCAAAACACCTTTGGGTGTTATTACCAGCCTATTTCATTTTTATCTTTGTATTTTATGTGATTGAATTCATTTTGAATTATTACTTCAATAAAATGGTATCAGTTGACAACATCTCATCTTTGGTTTCTTTTAAATCAACTGTCAGTCGATTGGGAAGTATTTGCTTATTATGTTTGTTAAGTCTTATGGTGAAAGGAATTGCTGTTGAAGTAGTTATGGCAATTAATTTCATGGCATCGGTAATTTTTCTATTTTTGCTAGCGATTGTTTTGCTTAAAAAACGTTCAAAGTTGACAGAGTTGTAAATTAAGTTGACACTACAATAAGGAATCATTTTTTGATTAATTAATGACTTTATAACAAAAAGCAGCTAATTTGCTGCTTTTTTGATAGAATAAAACTAAATTACGAATAGATAAGTAGGTGGCAATAATGAAAGCTGAAATCATTGCTGTAGGAACAGAAATTCTAACAGGACAAATCACAAATACAAATGCACAATTTTTATCAGAAGAATTTGCTAAGTTGGGAATTGATGTTTTCTTTCAAACAGCTGTCGGTGATAATGAAGAACGTCTTTTATCAGTTATTGATTTAGCAAGCAAGCGAAGTGAATTAGTTGTCTTATGTGGAGGGCTTGGTCCGACAGAAGACGATTTAACAAAACAAACGTTAGCAAAATATTTAGGACGCGATTTAGTCTTTGATGAACAAGCTAATAAGCGTCTAGATGACTTTTTTGCAACACGTCCACAGTTTGCTAGAACAGCTAATAACGAGCGTCAAGCGCAACTGATTGAAGGGTCAACACCTTTGCAAAATAGCACTGGTTTAGCTGTTGGTGGTGTGCTAGAAGTAAATGGAGTGACTTACGTTGTTCTCCCTGGTCCACCAAGTGAATTAAAACCAATGGTGATGGATTATTTAGTTCCTTTATTATCAGGTGACCACAAACAGTTGTATTCTCGCGTGTTGCGTTTCTTTGGTATTGGTGAAAGTCAGTTGGTAACGATTCTTTCTGATTTGATTGATAACCAGACAGACCCAACAATTGCTCCATATGCTAAAACTGGTGAAGTGACACTTCGTTTGTCAACAAAAGCGGATGATAAAGCGACAGCTAAAGCTAAGCTAGATACTTTAGAGCATAAAATTCTCGCTAAAAAAACATTAAATAGTATTCCTCTTGAGAATTTGCTTTATGGTTATGGCGATGATAATAGTATGGCGCGTGTCGTTTTTGAGATGTTAAAGGAAAAACATAAGACGATTACCGCTGCTGAAAGCTTAACTGCTGGGCTTTTCCAATCAAGTATTGCTGACTTTTCAGGCTCATCTGCCGTATTTAATGGTGGTTTTGTGACTTATAGTATGGAAGAAAAATCAAAAATGCTTCACATCCCTCTTGAAGACTTGCAAGAACATGGTGTGGTTAGTCACTTTACAGCTGAAAAAATGGCAGAGCAATCACGTTTGTTGACAGATGCTGATTTTGGAATTGGCTTGACAGGTGTTGCAGGACCAGATAGCTTAGAAGGACATCCAGCAGGAACAGTTTTCATTGGTATTGCTACTAGAGAAAAAATTCATTCTATTCGTGTTGTGATAGGTGGGCGAAGCCGTTCAGACGTCCGTTATATTGCTACTTTATATGCTTTTAACTTAGTACGTCAAGCTTTATTACAAAGCTAAATTTTGGTATAATAGTACTAGCATTTCGAACAAAAAGAAAGGGAAAAATTTGGCTAAAAAGACAAAGAAAACAGAAGCTATCACTAAAAAATTTGGTGATGAGCGTAAAAAGGCACTCGATGATGCCTTGAAATTAATTGAAAAAGATTTCGGTAAGGGAGCTGTTATGCGCCTTGGTGAGCGCGCTGAACAAAAAGTTCAAGTGATGAGTTCAGGTAGTTTGGCTCTTGATATCGCTCTTGGTGCAGGTGGTTACCCTAAAGGTCGTATCATTGAAATCTATGGTCCAGAAAGTTCTGGTAAAACAACAGTTGCCCTTCATGCGGTAGCACAAGCTCAAAAAGAAGGTGGTATTGCTGCCTTTATCGATGCTGAACATGCCCTTGACCCAGCTTATGCTGCGGCTCTCGGTGTTAATATCGATGAGCTTCTTTTATCACAACCAGATTCAGGTGAACAAGGTCTTGAAATCGCAGGTAAATTGATTGATTCAGGTGCCGTTGATTTGGTTGTTGTCGACTCTGTTGCTGCTCTTGTGCCACGTGCCGAAATCGATGGTGATATTGGTGATAACCACGTTGGTTTACAAGCACGTATGATGAGCCAAGCAATGCGTAAATTGTCAGCTTCAATCAACAAAACAAAAACAATTGCTATTTTCATCAACCAATTGCGTGAAAAAGTTGGTGTCATGTTTGGTAACCCAGAAACAACACCTGGTGGACGTGCGCTTAAATTCTATGCATCAGTTCGTCTAGATGTTCGTGGAAACACTCAAATTAAAGGTTCTGGTGACCAAAAAGATAGCAACATTGGTAAAGAAACTAAGATTAAAGTGGTTAAAAACAAAGTTGCTCCACCATTTAAAACAGCTGAAGTTGAAATTATGTATGGTGAAGGTATTTCACGTACTGGTGAACTTATTAAGATTGCTAGCGATTTGGATATTATCCAAAAGGCTGGAGCTTGGTTCTCTTATAATGGTGAAAAAATTGGACAAGGGTCTGAAAATGCTAAGAAATACTTGGCTGACCACCCAGAAGTCTTTGACGAAATCGACCACAAAGTTCGTGTTCACTACGGTCTTGTAGAAGAAACTGAGGACGAAAAAGCAGCAAATGTTGCAGAAGAATCAACAGCAAATGAAAAAGTTGATGAAGTTGTTCTTGATTTAGATGACGCTATCGAAATTGAAGAATAATTCATAATGATATTGAAACTCTGAGACAATTGTCTTGGAGTTTTTTAAGTGTAAAAAGATGTCCATTTAATATGAAAATATGGTAGGCTAATTTTCAGTTTTTCAGAAATAAATGGAGCGTTTTCAATAGTGCTGATTATTTCTTTAGATTTTTATTGAAAAAAACAATCTTTTTAATTGACTTTTTGAAAAAATAGGTCTTAGGTCCTATGTTTTCGTTAAGGTTGGTGTGCTATAATACAACTATCATGGGATAGAAAGTGAGAGTGCACATGATTAAAATTTACACGATTTCAAGTTGTACAAGCTGTAAGAAAGCCAAAACATGGCTCAACGCTCATCAGCTCCCTTATAAAGAACAGAATTTAGGAAAAGAACCACTAACACGAGAAGAAATTTTAGCTATATTGACTAAAACAGAAAATGGAATAGAAAGTATTGTTTCATCAAAAAATCGCTATGCAAAAGCACTTGACTGCGATATTGAGGAATTGAGTTTGAGTGAGGTGATTGACCTTATTCAAGAAAATCCACGTATTTTGAAAAGTCCGATTTTGATTGATGATAAACGTCTTCAAGTTGGATACAAAGAAGATGATATCCGTGCTTTCTTACCACGTTCAATTCGTAATGTGGAAAATGCCGAAGCTCGTCTTCGTGCAGCATTATAATATATAGTAGAAAAGTTCCATTTGGAGCTTTTTCTTTATTTTTAAGAAAAACGTCAAACGTTCAGCAACAGTTAAACTAAGAAAAGAAAAATTGGTAATGAGAGAATCTAAACCAAGCATTTTAAAATGAAAATAAACTTTGGTGAAATAAAGTCAGATTCTTGTTAAATCTTTTTGAATAAGCTATAATAAATGGTGACAGCTATTTTAGAAAGAAGGTGTAAGTATGGGATTTACAGATGAAACTGTACGCTTTAATTTAGACGATAGCAACAAGAAAGAAATTAGTGAAACCTTAACAACGGTTTATCGTTCTCTTGATGAAAAAGGGTATAATCCAATCAACCAGATTGTTGGTTATGTCTTAAGTGGGGACCCTGCTTATGTTCCTCGTTACAATGACGCTCGAAATCAAATTCGTAAGTACGAACGAGATGAGATTGTTGAAGAGCTTGTCCGTTACTATCTCAAAGGAAATGGAATCGATTTGAAATGAGAATCATGGGACTAGACGTCGGCTCAAAGACAGTTGGAGTTGCTATTAGTGACCCGCTAGGATTTACCGCACAAGGTGTTGAAATTATCAAGATTGACGAAGAAGCTGGCGAATTTGGTTTTGAAAGACTTGGTGAGTTAGTTAAACAATATAAAGTTGATAAATTTGTTGTTGGATTACCAAAAAATATGAATAATACAGAGGGCCCTCGTGTAGAAGCTAGTAAAGCATATGGTAATCAGATTACAGAACTTTTCAATATTCCTGTAGATTATCAGGATGAACGTTTGACGACTGTTCAAGCAGAACGCATGTTAGTTGAACAAGCTGATGTTAGCCGTGGTAAACGTAAAAAAGTTATCGATAAATTGGCAGCACAGCTTATTTTGCAAAATTATTTAGATAGAATGTTTTAATCTAATCATTAATTCATTAAAGGAGAAACTTATGGCACATAACCACGATCATGATCATGATCACGAAGTTATCACACTTGTAGACGAACAAGGTAATGAAACACTTTTTGAAATTCTTTTGACTATTGATGGTCGTGAAGAATTTGGTAAAAACTACGTTCTTTTGGTACCAGCAGGTGCTGAAGAAGATGAACAAGGTCAAATTGAAATTCAAGCCTATTCATTCACTGAAAATGAAGATGGTACAGAAGGTGACCTTCAACCAATTCCAGAAGATTCAGATGCTGAATGGGATATGATTGAAGAAGTCTTCAATAGCTTTTTAGACGAGGACTAATATTGTCTTAAATTTATGATGGAGAGAAGTATAGGTTTTGCCTATGCTTTTTTTCGTGCTTCTTTACGAATGACTAAGTAAAGGAGGTGTGATTTATGACAAAAAGAGAGACGTTGACGGAGAGCGAAAAGGAGTTCTTGAAACGTTACCAATCCAAGTCTTATCATCGATTTAGGGAAATTTTAGATTACTGTGCTATACTTCCTAAATTGACTAATGATTAGTTTCTGTTATACTTAAAGTATGACAATTCAAGGAGAGAATAAGTGAATACATCAGAACAAGTAAATGTAGATCAGAGTACTGTACAATCTTACAGTCGTTCAGCTAGTCGTTCGACTCGTAAGGTTAATGAAAACAGAAGTCACCAAGAGTCGTCTAGAAGAACGAAAGTACCACAACCTCATAAATTTTATTTATTAATATTGAGTGTTATTGTGAGTTGCTTATCGGTATCAATGCCGTTGTTTACAGATTTGGCAAATAGTGTGCAATCACAAAACCTTTATATCGGTTTAATGTTTACAAAAGGACAACTTCCATTTACAGATATGTTTGCGACAGGTGGTTTCCTTTACTATACTTTGATTGCTTTAGCTTACTATCTTGGGTCTACTTTATGGTTGATCCCAATTCAAATTGCAACGTTTTATTTATCAGGAATTTATTTCTACAAATTGGTTAATTACTTTACCAATAGCCAACGTGTATCAGTAGCTTTCAGTGGTATTTTTTACCTATTGAATATTGCACTTGGCTTTGGTGGTTTGTATCCTATCCAGTTTGCAATGCCATTTGTGATGGTATCATTATGGTTCTTGACAAAATATTTTGCAGATATTATTAAGGATGAAGCTTTTATTCTTTACGGGTTTGCTGGCGCAGCAGCTATGCTTTTAGAACCACGTACTTTGGTGTTCTGGGCGCTTTCTTTCCTAACTATCATCGTTTATAATCTGAAACAAAAACACTTTGCTCGAGGATTTTACCAACTGTTATGTATTATTTTTGGGACAATTCTTGTCTTTTATACAGCTGGTTACTTTATCTTGAACTTGCAAGTTTTATCATCATATATTTCTCAAGCAATTGTTTACCAATTTACCTATTTTGCGACAAGTGATAGTAATTTCTTCTTGACGTTATTATTCCAAATTGTTTTAGCTCTAGCTTCAGGTATTTTATTAGGTGCTTTATCTTTTGGAAAAATCATCAAGGGAGCTAGCGATAAAGTCTCTAAATGGCTTATCTTGCTTGTGTTTATCGTTTTCTTAGTGATTGACCTTTTGTCACAAAGTTACCATTTCTACAATCTTTTAGCGGTGTTACCGTTTGGTTTACTTTTGACAGCGATGGCTCTTGGGGAACGTTACCAACGCAACCTCACTAAGACATCACATCGTCGCAATAAATCATCTGATAATAAAGGGATTTTTGGGCTATATTTGAGCCGTCATTTCTACTTACCAATTTTATTGCTTATCATTGGTGTGGGACAACCTGTGGTTTCTCATCTTTTATCAGCTGATACAAATAGTGAACGTTCAACTATTGCACGTTATTTGAAGAAAAAAGCATCTAGTGACGATACTATCTATGTCTGGGATAGTTCATCTAAAATTGGTATTAAGAGCCAATTAGCAAGCAGTTCACAATTTACATCACCAGTTGTTAATACAACTAAAAAATCTAATGAAAAAACATTAGAAGATGAATTACTACAAAATCTAGCGTCATATATTGTGGTTAATAATGACGAAAAAATTTCTAGTACTGTGAAAAAAGATATTTCTTCAAACTATGAAGAGGTCTCAATCAGCGGTGTATCAGGCTTTACCGTCTATCATAAAAAATAAAGACAAAACGCAATATCTTGTGGTCAAATAAAAAAATGACCACAAGATATTGATTTTTTTTTATCACGTGATATAATAGACGAGTAAGAAGGAGTGTTCATATGATTACATTAGAAAAAGAAACAATTGCGACTCAACCAACTGTCAAAGTTATCAAACGCGATGGACGTTCTGTGAATTTTGATGCGGATAAAATTTATAACGCTTTGGTTAAAGCAAGTAATAACGTGACAAAAATGTCACCAGTTGTTGAAGCAAAATTGGAAGCTATTTCAGATAATATCATTGCTGAAATTTTTAATCGCTTCAAAGATAATGTCAAAATTTATGAAATTCAAAACATCGTTGAGCATGAGCTTTTAGAAGCTAATGAATATGCGATTGCACAAGAATATATTAATTATCGTACAAAACGTGATTTTGCGCGCTCTCAAGCGACAGATATCAACTTTACGATTGATAAACTATTGAACAAGGATCAAACTGTCGTTAATGAAAACGCTAACAAGGATAGTGAAGTCTTTAATACACAACGTGATTTAACAGCAGGTATTGTTGGTAAATCAATCGGTCTTAAAATGTTGCCTTCACATGTTGCTAATGCACACCAAAAAGGTGATATTCATTTCCACGATCTTGATTACAGCCCATACACTCCAATGACAAACTGCTGTTTGATTGACTTCAAAGGAATGCTTGCAAATGGCTTCAAGATTGGTAATGCTGAGGTAGAAAGTCCAAAATCTATCCAAACAGCAACAGCACAAATTTCACAAATCATTGCCAATGTAGCATCAAGCCAATATGGTGGCTGTACAGCAGACCGTATCGATGAATTTTTGGCACCATATGCTGAACTTAACTATAAAAAACACCTTAAAGATGCTCAAGATTGGGTAGCAGAAGACCGTCGTGAAGACTATGCTCGTACTAAAACGAAAAAAGACATTTACGATGCTATGCAAAGTCTTGAATACGAAATCAATACATTGTTCACATCAAACGGTCAAACACCATTTACTTCTCTTGGTTTTGGTCTTGGTACAAACTGGTTTGAACGTGAAATTCAAAAAGCTATTCTTAAGATTCGTATCAAAGGTCTTGGAAGTGAACACCGCACAGCTATCTTCCCTAAACTTATCTTCACTTTGAAGAGCGGTCTTAACCTTGAAGTGGGAACTCCAAACTATGATATTAAACAATTAGCTTTGGAATGTGCGACAAAACGTATGTATCCAGATGTTCTTTCATACGATAAAATCGTTGAATTGACAGGTTCATTTAAAGCACCAATGGGTTGCCGTTCATTCTTACAAGGTTGGAAAGATGAAAATGGTGTTGAAGTAAACTCAGGACGTATGAACCTTGGTGTTGTTACAGTTAACCTTCCACGTATTGCTATGGAATCACATGGTGATATGGATAAATTCTGGGAAATCTTCAACGAACGTATGGGCATTGCTAAAGATGCACTTGTTTACCGTGTAGAACGTGTTAAAGAAGCTACACCAGCAAATGCGCCAATTCTTTACCAATATGGTGCTTTCGGAAAACGTCTTGGCAGATATGATAATGTTGATGAACTTTTCCGTCATCGTCGTGCAACAGTTTCACTTGGTTATATTGGACTTTACGAAGTCGGAACAGTTTTCTATGGTCCAGAATGGGAAACAAATCCAGAAGCCAAAGAATTCACTGTTGATATCATTCGTAAGATGAAAGAATTGTGTACAGAATGGTCAGATGAATATGATTATCACTTCTCAATCTATTCAACACCATCTGAAAGTTTGACAGACCGCTTCTGCCGTCTTGATACTGAAAAATTTGGTATTGTTAAAGATATTACAGATAAAGAATACTACACAAACTCATTCCACTATGATGTTCGTAAGAACCCAACACCATTTGAAAAATTAGACTTTGAAAAAGCTTATCCAGAAGCTGGTGCTACAGGTGGATTTATCCATTACTGTGAATATCCAGTTCTTCAACAAAATCCAAAAGCTCTAGAAGCTGTTTGGGATTATGCTTATAGCCGTGTTGGTTACCTTGGAACAAATACACCAATCGACCGTTGCTATAACTGTGGATTTGAAGGAGACTTCACACCAACTGAACGTGGTTTCGTATGTCCAAACTGTGGCAATAGCGATCCAAAAACAGTAGACGTTGTTAAACGTACTTGTGGATATCTTGGAAACCCACAAGCTCGTCCAATGGTAAATGGTCGCCACAAAGAAATTTCTGCACGTGTGAAACACATGAACGGATCAACAATCAAAAACCCTGGTGACTACAGCAAACATAAAGAATAAGACGGAATGATAACAGGACTCTCTAGTATTGATTTGAAATTTGTCACCAACCTCGTCAATACTGGGAGTTTTCCTGCTTATTTTAAAGCTTTTCCAGAGTTACTTGATAGGAAAAAGCAAAATATTGTTTAGACAAAAGAAAATATATTGAGGCCGAGACAAATTTGTCCCAGCTTCTTTATTATATTGAGTATCAGCAAATGTGCTGTTGATAGATTATCTTAATGAAAGGAAAGAGCATGGGAAAATATCAGTTAGATTATAAAGGCATGCAGCAGGTTGAACGTTTTCACGAAAAACATTCTAATGTTAAAGGTGATAAAAAAGCGCGTGTCAATCAGCTAAAAGCACAATTTTTAGAAAAAGCTAAAAAGAAAAGTAAATAGTAGAGGTGACGTTTATGCAACTGCGAAGACCTGAATTATCAGATAAAGCAGCCGTTATTGAGATGATGGCGGAATTTGAAAAGAGTCAGTCTGCCCATGATGGTGGTTTTTGGACTGTGGATAACTTTGATTATGAGGATTGGATTGAACGAAATCAGCTAAGTGAGATGGGAATTGATGTTCCCGCGACTTTTGTTCCTGCCATTCAATATGTCTCGTTTGATGATAATGGTAAGGCCTTGGGATTTTTGCATTTACGATTACGTCTAAATGAAAATCTACTAAATAAGGGAGGTCATATTGGCTACTCTATTCGTCCATCAGAGCGTCGTAAGGGATTAGCCAAAGAGCAACTTCGACTTGGTTTATTAGAAGCGAAAAAGAAAAATATCAAGCAAGTTTTGGTAACTTGTCATGATGATAATATTGGCAGCAGAAAAGTGATTTTAGCTAATGGTGGTGTTTTAGAGGATACTCGAGATGCAACTGAACGTTATTGGATAACGTTAGCTGATTAGCAGATGATAAGCTGTGGATAAGTAAAAAATAAATAGAAAGAAGGCTAGGATGGAAGAAAAAAATTGGAATACTCCCAAGCCTGGTGAATGGAAAACCGAAGAATTAAGTCAAGGACGAATTATTGATTACAAAGCTTTCAACTTTGTTGATGGTGAAGGTGTGCGCAATTCGCTTTATGTTTCTGGTTGTATGTTTCACTGTAAAGGGTGTTATAATGCGGCTACATGGTCATTTAAAGCTGGTATGCCTTATACACAAGAACTCGAAGAACAAATCATGGCTGATTTGGCGCAGCCTTATGTTCAAGGGCTAACGCTTCTTGGAGGTGAACCTTTCCTTAATACGGGAATTCTATTGCCGTTAATCAAGCGCGTGCGTCGTGAGCTTCCAGAAAAGGACATTTGGTCTTGGACAGGTTATACATGGGAAGAAATGATGCAAGAAACACCAGATAAACTTGAAATGCTTAGTTTGATTGATATCTTGGTTGATGGTCGTTTTGATATCACTAAGAAAAACTTGATGTTGCAGTTCCGTGGTTCATCTAACCAACGCATTATTGATGTTCAAAAATCACTAAAAGCAGGAGAAGTGGTTATTTGGGATAAATTAAACGATGGCACAGAAGGTTATGAGCAAGTCAGCCGTGATGACTTGATTTAACAGAAATATGAGGTTGAGGAAAATTTTCCTCAACTTTTTTTGATGAAAAATGCTGTAAAATAAGCTTTTTATTTTAAAAAAGTAAGTTATAAACAGGTTATTATAAAAACTTGTGGATAGGTCTGAAACCTTGATTTGATGGGATTTTGGTCGAGTTTATACACAAGTTATCCCCAGTATATAACCATAGTTATCCACAGATTGTGAATAAGTGTGAATAATTGTGTAAAAAAGCAGAAGATTTTCGGAAAAAAAGAAGACTTTACAGAATATCAGGACTTATCCACAGAAAATTTCATGAATAAAGCCCAGCAGTGAGTTATATCATGCTGGGCTTTATGTATTTTCTACTAAATAGTGTAGTGATTTATTGCGGGAACATAATGTTATAAACTATCTATTCTTATAAGTAATTTTGTGGCTATCTAGTTTCAAAAGGTTTTAAATTTAGCATAAAAATATGTTAAAAAGCTGTCAAGTTTGTTAACTAAATGTCAAGTAATATGTCAATTATAACTTTTACAAATGCCTAAATAGCAATGATAAATAGATTATTTGCTTTGACAAGGTTGTCAATCAAAAAGTTTACAGTCTGTCAATTGGTTAAAAATGACTTTTTCTTTATGATTAGTCAAAAAACTGGTAAAAAAAAACGACCTTTAATTTCCATTTAGTTATCTTTGTTAGAGTTTTGTGAAACGTTGTCAAAGTAACTCGGGATGGAACTAAAAAGTAGTGCTAGGTTCTTGGCGATATGTTCAGGTGTTTCGGGCTTATCTTTGGTTAACCAAAATTGTAAGATATTGAGATAAGCTCCAAATAACCCTTTTGAAATATAGTCAATGTTGTGATCTGAAGCTTCTTTAACGCACCAGGGAAGGTCTATCGTTTTATATATTAGCTCAGATTTGTTATTAAATTTCGCAGTTAGCAGTGAAAAATGTCCACTTTCTACCAGCGAGCGGATAAAATCACGATTATGGTACATGAAATTTAGCGTGACGAGAAAGACGTCTTCTGCTTGTTTTGCCAAAATAAAAGTATCACGCTGGTGATAATAACCTTCAACAAAATTATCTAAACAGTAGTCCATTAAATCGGATTTACTATTAAAATAGCGGTAAAACGTTCGCCGTGAGACGCCTGCTTTCTCTAAAATATGATAGATAGTGATTTTGTCGTAATTCCGTTCAGTAACGAGTAGATAAAGTGCTTTAGATAAGCGGTGCTTCGTTTCCAAAATTTGATGCTGTTTTTTTGATAAATGTGGCATAAAATAATCCTCTACTTGAATAATGTAATATTTCTGAAAAGACAAAAAATTATATCCAATCAAGTAAGCATTGTAACATATTCTCACAAATTAAGCCATATTCATTTTCTGTGCCTAGTGTTGAGATAATGGCAAATGTAATTTTAAAATTAGTAAATCTTTATTAAGAATTAGAAAAATTATAAACAATGATACATTTTTTAAGAAAATGTATCACTTGCATAAAATCTCTTTTCAAATTCACTAAAAAATATTATAATCAATCTTAAATAAACATAACATGGAGTATTACGTGTTTTTAAGATTGTAATAAAATTAATTTTTTAACTTTAAAAACTTAATAGTGCCATCTTGTGTTATAGAAAAGCAAAAGATAAATTAGAAAGAGGTGGCGCTGTGCTTGATACTAAACAGTTAAGAAAGCTTAGACGTTCAGATTTATTTGAATTGTTAGTTGACCAAGCAAAAGAAATTGAAAAGCTTCAAGGGCGTGTTAACGAATTAGAGGATAAGCTTCAGCGTCGAGAGATTAATCTTTCTGAAGCAGGGTCAATTGCTGAGGCAGCTTTAGCTATCAGTAAAGTTTTTGAAGAAGCCCAAACTGCGGCTGATGCATATCTTAATAATGTGAAACGCTTAGCTGATGCCAGTGAAGAAGATAGCGATAAATCGTAAAGGTAGGCTTTCAAGATGAGACATCTATTTCAGAAAAAATCAAAGAAAGTAGAGCTATCTGATTTACCAAAGGCTGAGACCCTTTCAAAAGAATTGGGTAAAATCAAATACCGTGAACGTTACATCCGTACTTTAAAAGGAACTATTTTTACACTTGTAACGGTTGCGGCTGCCGCTGTGTTAATTGCGACAATCTGGTTACCTGTCTTGCAAATCTATGGGAACTCAATGACACCGAACTTAAAAGCAGGTGATATGGTGGTTTCGGTTAGTAGCAAGAATTTGAAACAAGGTGACGTTGTTGCATTTTATTATAATAACAAGGTTTTAGTCAAACGTGTTATTGCGACATCGGGTCAATGGGTCAACATTGATGAAGATGGTAATGTGTATGTAGATGGCGAAAAACTTGATGAGCCTTATCTTTCAGATGACGAGAAAGCTTATGGTGAAACTAATATCGACCTTCCTTATCAAGTGCCAGATGGCAAGATATTTGTAATGGGAGATCACCGAGAGGTTTCTATCGATTCACGTAATACATCTGTCGGAACAGTGAGCGAAGAACAATTAGTTGGCAAACTAACCTTTAGAATTTGGCCTTTAAATCGTATAGGAGTAATTGAATAAATGAAAATTTATTTGGAAAGGAGTGTTGATGAAGAGATTATGGACTAGACTAGCAGAACTAGTAAAAAAGAGAGTTCAAGATAGTATTATTGCAAAAATTGCTATAGTACTATCTCTTGTTGTTGTCTTTTGCACAACTTATCTTTTAGTTTTGCCTGCTCTGACAATTAGTACAAACAATAGTTCTGAGGCGATTCAATCAACAGAAAGTTCAGTTGTTTCTTCGGTATCAACTGAATCAACGCTTGAAAATACTCAGGAATCAAGTAGTCAAACAGAAACATCTACTTCTCAAGAAGCAGATGAGAGCCAAGAAGAAAGTTCAGATACAGCTGCTGCTGGAACTTTGAGTGCAGAAACTTCGGATGTTGTCGTTACGGCGACTTATGACGAAGGAACATTTTCGGAAGCTGTCAGCTTGAAAGTGACTTCTGTCTCAGATACCAGTGCTATTAATAATAAATTAACGTCTGTTTTGAGTGAGACAAAACAAACATTGTCACAAGCTTACTCATATGACATTGCCTTTATTACGGCAAGTGGTGAAGAAGTTGAACCAAGCAAAGATGTCAATATTTCAATAGCATTTAAGAATGCAGTTGCAAGTTCTGAAATGCAAAGTGGTTGGAAACTTTATCACTTTGTTGACAACGATGTTAACAACGTTGAGGATTTGACAGATAAATCTGATACAACGATTAATCAAGATAGTTCAGAAAATGCTACAGGTGTTGATTTTAAATCAGACATGTTTTCAACTTACACGATTGCTGGTGTCAGCTATGCGGATTTCTCAAGTTTCTTGACGGGATATAGCTATGACGAAAGTTCTGTTCAAGAAGATTTATCGACAGAAGAGTTAACCATTAAATTAAACTTACAATTTAAAGTTAATCAGACCGATTTATCTAGTGAGAAAAATTATTATATCGCGTTGCCTGATGATACTTCGGTTGGTAAAGATATTACCATCGGAACAGAATATACTGGACGCGATGGTAATGGTACGGAAGCTTACAAATACAAGTTCTACCTAGATGAGTCGACTGGAAAATACTACATCTTAATTTCTTTCCTTGATTCGTATGTTTCATCAATGGGAAGTGGTGTTCAGTCAACAGGGTATATTAATTATGAAGCCATTTTTGGATTAAGTCATAATGATGGTAAGGATAACTATACGGTTATCTATTCTGATAATGTAAAAGTTGAAATTCCATCAAGTGTTGTTACTAAGAATTATGATTTAACAACTTCTAAGAGTGGTAAAGTTTCATATGATGGAGATACACCTTACATCACATATACCATTACGGTAGATTCAAAATATGGAACACCTGGTAATATTGATTTAACGGATACATTCAGTGCTTCAGGTATCTCGATTGATTCAGTTGATAATGTTTCTATCACAAAATCTACTTATGCGGGTAGTACAAGCAATGTCACAAATACAGAAGATGTTTCATTGACACCAACTTTTGATACCTCAAGTGGGACATGGTCGCTGACACTACCACAATTAACCAATGATGGTAAGGATTCAGATGGAAATGTTATTGGGCATTTTTACACAATCACTTATCGTTATAAAATTGCTAATTTAACAGCTGGTGAGAATGTAACAGCTAGCAATACTGTTAATGCTATTTCAAAAGATGATAACGATGAACGTAAAACAAGTAGTAGTACGAGTGTTACGTTGAAACTTAACGAAGTTAAGAAAAGTGGTAAGTACGATAGTTCAACAGGTAAGATTACTTGGACAATCACCGTTAACCCTAATGGGAATGATATCGCAGGGGCTATTTTGAAAGATAGTTTCCTTAGCGAAGCGAGTGACTTAACGATTTCGCCAGATAAAGGGTATCGTATCTATAACACTAGTGGCGGATATTGGGATGGTAAGGATACTAGTGATATTGCCTATATTCGTTTTACTGGTTCAAAAAATACTAAGTCTTACACAATCACTTACACCACAGACGTTAGTGATACAGGTTGGACAAGTTCACATGTTAAAAATACCGTTATCTTAGATGATGATGGCAATACTGACACGACAGATGACCAAACCAGTGATTCTTCTAACCCATCAATTCCAGGTTCTGGTGATTTAACGAAGAGCTTTGTGAGTGAAGGTGATACTGATGATTCTGATGTTAAGACTCTTAGTTGGCAAACTAAGATAACAATGCCAGATAGTGGTGTTATCGAAAAAGGAACAACATTCAGAGATGTTTTGACGAAGCCTTATGCTCAAAATTCAGAAATCCACTGGTATACGAAGTCGCAATTGCAAGATTTGTATACTCAGTTAGTTGGTATTTTTGGTGAAGGCAACTTTACGTTGAAAGCTCGCCAAAGATCTTCGGGAGCTTATACGGCCTATGATGATTTAGATAGTAGTGTTAACTACACAGAATTCATGATTACATTAACTTCTGATTTTAAATCAACGAGTGACGTATCTTTCCAATATACCTCGACAGCGAAATTGAGTGGTGGTGCAACGCTAGACTTTAGAAATACAATCACTTCTGGTGATCATAGTAGTCAAGTTGATTACCACCATACTGACAATCCGAATGTTGTTAAGATGGATGGAAATGAAAATCCAGCAACCTCAACGATAACAAGTAAGGATGGCATTATCGTCTGGAAAGTCAAAGTTAACTTAAGTGATGATGCGACAAGTATGACAGTGACGGATACTCTTCCTAGTGGAGTGTCATTATCTGGTTTAACTTATGGTCAACATTGGGGACAAATTTCTGCAGGCATCAGTGGAACTAGTATTACAAGTGGTGAAAATGACTGGGGAACCTATAACATTAACTTGGAAGGCAGTATTTCTGACGATAATGTGGTTACCTTGAATTTCAGCACGACCGATGGTAATACGTTAAAAAATAATATTGGCGGTAACAATGATTTCTGGTTAACCTTTACAACGACTTACGATAATTTCCCAGAAGAGGGAACGGTTGTAACAGATACCTTAACCAATACAGTCTCTGTTATCGTTGATGGCGATAAGGACTATGGTTCTGATAGTCAGACACAAAATGTAACGATTGGTAAGGAAAAACAAGAAACTGTCCCACTTTCTAAAGAAGGTGTCTGGGATAATGATAATCGAGACTTGCATTATACTTTGTCTATCAACCCATACGCTGAGGACTTGATTGATGGTTCTGATACTCTGACTTTGACAGATGTCATGTCTATCTATGGTAGTGATATTTCACTTGCTTTGAATCAAAGCTCGGTGAAACTTTACTATGCTGATAGTGGGGAGGAAGTGCCTTCTAGTGAATGGTCTTGGAAAGTTTCTTCGACAGATGACGGTTGGGGAAGTTTAACAAGTACATTAACGGTTAATTTTAAAGATGCAACGGCTTATACGTTGAAATATGATTATGTATTGACCAAAACAAATCCTGATAGTTCAGCATCTTATTATCCTAAGAATACCGCGACATTATCAGGAATTAGCAATGGTTCTACAGATACGACTACTACGGTAGCCTGGTCTAAAATTGGTACAGATGCCGGAATTGATACTGAAAAATCATACACTATCAACAAGGTTGACGCGGATAACTATGGTCTAGGTCTTCCAGGCGCAGTCTTTACCGTTTACAAATATGATGGCGATAACGACGACAGTAATGATGAGGTAATTGCAACCTATACGACGGATGCCAATGGTCACATTACGATTACAAAATCAAACTTGCCATCGACGTTTACAGAAGGTAATTTCTATTACTTCAAAGAAACGGCTGCGCCGTCTGGTTATGAATTACCAGATGACCCAGAGAAATATTATTTCTACTATGACACGGAAGCGACAGTAACGCCAACAGGAGTTCTTAGTGGTGCGGTCAATTTAGCTAAAAATAGTAGTTCTGTTTTTGCCGAAAATAAAAAAGTTGAAACTGCTGATATAACGGTTAATAAAAAATGGTTTACAGCAGATGGTGAAGAGACAGAACATGCTGATGGTTCTATTACCTATGACTTGATTCAGGTGGCAACAGCTGAAGATGGTACAACACAAGAAACAACGTATAAGTCTGGTGAAACACTGAGTCACGATGATGACTGGACGAAGACTTATTCTGAGTTGCCAGTATCTGGTAAAGATGATTCAGGAAATAAGGTGACTTATACTTACTATGTAGTAGAAAGTGCTGTTTCTGGATATGATACTAGCTATGCTAATAGCGCAACTAGTTCAACGACCGCTTCGGATGTTGCTATCACTTCAGGTGAGTTGACTATTAAAAATACTGCTCGGAAGCAGTATGATTTGCCTGAGACAGGTGGTAGTGGTACCGCTTTGCACTACATTGTTGGTGCGGTGGTTACGCTAATTGCTCTTGGCTTGTTGATTTTTAAAGTCTATAGACGTTATCAGATGGGAGGACACCCATAGTGATAATTTGTTTAGATATCGGAAAAGGTGGTGTTGCGTCGTCAGTCAATGCTTAACCTTAGATTATGTTGTTTATTTAATTAATTTTATAAAAAAGAAGGAAAAGGATTTTAATGAAAAAGTTTAAATTAATTTTTGCTACTTTATTGTCGGTTCTTTTTGCCTTTGTTGGTGGAAAAGCCTTTGCGGATTCGACTTATACGTTGACAATTACTGGTACAACTGAAGGTCACACTTATGAAGCTTACCAAGTTTTCTCTGGTGATATCTCATCAGATGGAACAACTCTTTCAAATATTGCATGGGGTTCTGGCGTTAATGCATTCACATTTAACGGTAGCTCAGATGCAGCTACAATTGCTGAAGCTTTAGCTTCAGAAGACGATGATTCTACAACAATGCAATCATTCGCTACTACAGCTGGTTCTAACTTAACAACTGCTTCAGGTAGTGCGACAAGTTCAGCTAATTCAACAGTGATTTCAGGCTTGGCACCAGGTTACTACTTGGTAAAAGATAAAGATGGTTCACAAAATGGTAAAAATGCAGCCTATACACGTTTTATCTTGCAAGTAGTTGGTGATTCAAAAGCTGAGCTTAAAAATGACACACCTACTGTTCAAAAGAAAGTAAAAGATACTAACGATACAACTGGTACAACTACTGGTTGGCAAGATTCTGCTGACTATGATATCGGCGATACTGTTCCATTCCAATTGAAAGCTACATTGCCAGAACACATCGCTAACTATGACCATTACTATGTTGAATTTACTGATACTTTGTCAGCTGGTTTGACATTTGATGGTATTACTAAAGTAACAGCTGATGGTACAACACTTACTTCTGATCAATACACAGTAACAACAACTAGCAATTCAGATGGTACAACAACACTTTCTGTTGTCATTACTGATGTGAAAGCTGTCGCTACTATTACTAAAGATGATGATATCGTTGTAGAATACAACGCAACACTTAATGAAAATGCTGTTATCGGTTCAACAGGTAACCCAAATACAGTTAAATTAACTTTCTCAAATAACCCAAATAACACTGGTGACGGTACATCTAAACCAGATGATACTGGTGAAACTCCAGAAGATAAAGTTATTGTCTTCACTTACCAAACTGTTGTAAACAAAGTTGACCAAAGTGGTAATGCTTTGAAAGGTGCTGGATTCACACTTTACAAAAAAGATTCATCTGGTAACTGGAATAAAGTAGATGCAATCTCAGCTGGAGATACAACTACTTTCACATTCAAAGGTCTTGATGATGGTGACTACAAACTTTCAGAAACAACTACACCAAACGGTTACAACACAATTTCTGATATTGAATTTACAATTTCAGCAAGTCACAGTGAAGAAGCTGATGAACCTAAATTGATTTCACTTACAGGTGATGTAACAAGTGGTACAGCTGAATTTGCTTCAAGTTTGACTGACGGTTCTTTAACAACTAACGTTGTCAACAAAAAAGGTTCTGTTCTTCCATCAACTGGTGGTAAAGGAACAACAATCCTTTATGTTGTAGGTACTGTTCTTGTTCTTGCTGCTGGTATCTTGCTTGTTACTAAAAAACGCATGGATGCTAAATAAGCATTAAAGACTGTTGTTATAGGAGTTGGGTTACAAGGTAGAATGAAGTATTAAATACTTTGTAATGAGTTTGAGACTGATAGTGTCGGCTGTTATAGCCTTGGTTTAACCTAACAGGGAGTGGATGAGGAGTGTTAACTTTTCCTTCGCTCCCTTTCCTGTTGCAATGGTGAGGAGAGCCCTTTGTTATGATAAAAAAGATTAAAGAAAATTATTTGACGATTAGCCTCGTCGGCATATTACTAATCGGGCTGTCCTTATTGTTGTATCCGACAGTTAGCGATTATTGGAATTCATTTCACCAATCTGAGGCGGTGGCTGGTTATGTCCAAGATGTTGAGGGCATGAGTGAGCAAAAGAAAGCAGAGATGTTGGCTGCGGCGCAAGCTTATAATGAAACGCTACAAACAGGTGTTATTCCTGATTTGAATTTGTCTAGCTCTGAAAAGACGGTTTACAATCAGACACTTGATGTGACTGGTACGGGTATCATGGGCTATGTTGAAATTCCTAAGTTGAATACGACTTTGCCGATTTATCACGGGACAGATGATACGATTTTGCAGGTTGCTTTGGGGCATATTCCAGGGACTTCTTTGCCTGTTGGTGGTAAGGGTACGCATGCTGTGATTTCGGGGCACCGTGGTTTGGCGTCCGCGAAGTTATTTACCAATCTTGACCGTTTGGTTGAGGGGGATACTTTCATGATTCAGGTTTTGGACGAAACGTTGACGTATGAAGTTGACCAGATTTTGACAGTAACACCTGATGATGTGTCGGCGCTAGAGATTGACCCAGACCAAGACTATGTCACTTTGGTGACTTGTACGCCGTATGGGGTAAATACGCATCGTCTTTTGGTACGTGGTCATCGTATCGCTAACCAAGCCAATACTGCGCGCGTGACTTCGGAAGCTAGTCAAGTTAAGCCATTGATGGTGGCGCCATTCCTTGCGATATTTATTTTCATCGTTCTTTTATTGGTGGTAAATGTTTATCGTAGATTGCGACATTAAAAATTTTAAAAGCTGAGACAATGGTCTCAGCTTTTTGTGTTTATTAGATAAAGTCATTGTGGATTTCGTGTGGCAAAATCAACAAAGCGGAATTTTTCGAGTTTATGTCTGCTTTCGGTGAATTGAAATTGTTGCTTGTTTGCAAGGTAAACTTTTGATTTGACAGAAACGACATGGTGTTCAGCGCCGATGTCTAGGAGCAATTTGTCACGGTCCGTTAATTGGTCAATGGTGATTTCTTTTTGGGCATAGGCGATGACAAGGTGAAGGTCATTTTCAAGGTAGTTGTAAATGGATTGCTCTGCGATTTCTCGTGTCATGTTTGGCACGATTTTTTTGTCAAGGTAATCAATATCAAGGACTGAAGCAACGCCATCAACGACACGTTGGCGAATGACTCGCCAGACAAGACCATTCTTTTTGAAACCTGTCAGGGCAGCTAATTTATCATCAACGATAAGTTTATCAATGGAGATGACATTCGTTTTGGAGTTGAGGTGTTGGGTATCAACTAATTCTTTGTAGCTTGTGAGTTGTGAAACAGGAAAATCAATTTGTTCATGCTTGATGACTTGTGAGCCAGAGCCATGGATTTTCTGGATAAGCCCAGCTTCGGTAAGCAGACTAAGTGCTTTGCGGATAGTGTCACGGCTCATGTGATAGGTCTGTGTCAGCTCATTTTCAGTGGGGAGATAGTCGCCCACTTGGTAAATACCAGAGGTGATGTCGTGTTCTAATTTTTTAAAGATTTGTTCGTATTTTTTCATGATTTTAGTTGTCAATTGCCTTATATTTTTTTGAAGTTGTTTTTAAATTACCATACAAGTAGAGGAAATTCAAGGAAAAAACGGTGTTTTTAATCCAAACAACTTGCAGACAAAAGAGAAAACGATTACAATCGAACTGTAAATAAAGCTAGCAATTATTTATAGACTAACAAAGGAGTCGGTTTAACCGAAGACATATGGGAAAATTTGAAAGAGATGCCCGTGAAATGCTTGAAGCAATCGGCGGGAAAGAAAATATTGCGGCGGTAACGCATTGTGCGACGCGGATGCGTTTTGTTTTAAATGATGAGAGTAAGGCGGATGTTAAGCGTTTGGAAGCCATCCCTGCTGTAAAAGGAACATTTACAAATGCAGGGCAATTCCAAGCGATTATCGGAAATGATGTTCCTATTTTTTATAATGATTTTACAGCGGTTTCTGGTATCGAAGGGGTATCAAAAGAAGCGGCTAAATCAGCTGCGCAAAAAAATCAAAATTGGTTACAACGTGCGCTTGCAATGTTAGCGGAAATTTTTACACCTATCATCCCAGCGATTATCGTTGGTGGTTTGATTTTAGGTTTTCGTAATATCCTTGAGGGTGTTGAATGGTCAGCTTTAAATGGTAAGACAATTGTTGAGGTTTCTCAGTTCTGGTCTGGTGTGAACTCATTCTTGTGGCTGCCAGGTGAAGCGATTTTCCACTATCTGCCAGTAGGAATCGTTTGGTCTGTAACTCGTAAAATGGGAACTAGCCAGATTCTGGGGATTGTTCTTGGGATTTGTTTGATTTCTCCAAACCAATTGTTAAATGCCTATAGTGTGGCAAGTACATCAGCTGCTGATATTGCGGCAAACTGGACTTGGGATTTTGGTTTCTTTACGGTTCAAAAGATTGGTTATCAAGCTCAAGTTATTCCAGCGCTGTTGGCAGGGTTGTCTTTGGCTTATCTGGAACGATTCTGGCGTAAACACATTCCAGAAGTGATTTCGATGATTTTTGTGCCATTCTTATCATTGATTCCAGCATTGATTTTGGCACATACGGTGCTTGGTCCGATTGGTTGGACAATCGGTAAAGGTATTTCAGCGGTGGTACTTGCTGGATTGACTGGTTCTGTGAAATGGCTCTTTGGTGCTATCTTTGGTGCACTTTATGCGCCACTTGTTATTACTGGTTTACACCACATGACTAATGCGATTGATACACAATTGATTGCGGATGCTGGTGGTACTGGGCTTTGGCCAATGATTGCTTTGTCAAATATTGCTCAAGGTTCTGCTGTTTTGGCGTTTTATGTGATGAATCGTCATGATGAACGTGAAGCGCAAATTTCATTGCCAGCAGCGATTTCAGCTTATCTTGGTGTTACAGAACCTGCACTTTTCGGGGTTAACTTGAAATACGTTTACCCATTTGTGGCTGGAATGATTGGTTCAGGTATTGCAGGGCTATTCTGTACAAGCTTTAATATTACAGCGAATGCGATTGGTATTGGTGGGCTTCCAGGAATCCTTTCAATTCAAGCGAAATACATGGGATTATTTGCCATTGATATGGTGATTGCTATCGTGATTCCATTTGTGTTGACCTTTATTTTCCGTCGCGCTGGTTTCTTGACAAAAGCTGAAGATGAAGTGAAGTCAGATGAAAATTCACAAGTACAAGCTGTTGTTGAAGCGAAGAAAGAGGCAGAAGTGCCTGCGGGAACAGTGATTTCTATTCAAAGTCCACTTGCAGGACGTGCTAAAAATTTGAGTGAAGCACCAGACCCTGTTTTTGCCCAAGGTGTTATGGGGCAAGGTATTGTGATTGAACCAACAGAGGGAGAATTGGTTTCACCGATTAATGGTGTGGTATCAGTTCTTTTCCCAACAAAACATGCGGTTGGTTTGATTTCTGATGAAGGTTTGGAATTGTTGATGCACATTGGGATGGATACGGTAAATCTCGATGGTGATGGCTTTACAGCTCATGTCAAACAAGGTGATAGAGTAGCCGTGGGTGATGCCTTGATTAGTTTTGACATTGAAGCGATTCAAGCGGCTGGCTATCCTGTGGCAACACCTGTTATCGTGACAAATCAAAATGATTTCCAAACGGATGTTACTAAAGAATTACCATGTGATGTTGCGCGTGGGGAAGCTATTTTTACAGCAAGTAAATTGTGATAGAGGAGCAAAAATTGGTATTTGATAAGAGAAAAGTCGTTTATCAGATTTATCCAAAATCTTATAAAGATACGACAGGAAATGGTGTGGGTGATTTTCGTGGGATTATTGAAAAATTACCCTATTTGGAAGAATTAGGTGTTGATGTCATCTGGCTCAACCCTTTCTATCCAAGCCCTCAACGTGATAATGGCTATGATATTTCTGATTATACAGCGATTAATCCCCTATTTGGGACAATGGCTGACTTTGACGAATTGGTACAAAAAGCCAAAGAACACGGCATTGAATTAATGCTTGATATGGTTTTGAATCATTGCTCAATTGAGCATGAATGGTTCCAAAAAGCATTAGACGGTGACAAATATTATCAAGATTTCTTCATTTTGCGTGATAAGCCGACGAACTGGGTTTCAAAATTCGGTGGCAATGCTTGGGCACCGTTTGGCGATACTGGAAAATATTATTTGCACCTCTATGACATTACGCAAGCTGATTTGAATTGGCGTAATCCGCATGTGCGTGAGGAATTATTCAAGGTTGTTAATTTCTGGCGTGATAAAGGAGTGCGAGGCTTCCGCTTTGATGTTATCAACGTTATCGGAAAAGATGAGGTGTTGAAAGATAATACGGCTTTTGATGGCAAACCAGAATACACTGACCGCCCAATTGCACATGATTATCTAAAAATGTTAAATCAAGCAACATTTGGGCAAGATGCTGAATCAATGACCGTTGGTGAGATGAGTTTTACTGACATTCCAAACTGCATTCAATACAGTAACCCTGATAGTCATGAGCTTGATATGGTTTTTAATTTCCATCATCTTAAAGTAGATTACGAAAATGGTCAAAAATGGACGTTGAAATCTTTTGATTTTGACGAATTAAAAACACTTTTCCACACTTGGGGTGAAAAAATGAGCGAAGGCGGTGGCTGGTCAGCTGTTTTCTGGAATAATCATGACCAACCGCGTGCCCTTAATCGTTTTGTGGATGTTAAACATTTCCGCAACGAAGGAGCGATGATGTTAGCGGCAGCCATTCATTTGTCTCGTGGTACACCATATATTTACATGGGCGAAGAAATTGGCATGCTCGACCCTGATTATGACAGCATAGATGATTATGTTGATGTTGAATGTTTGAATGCCTATCGTGAATTGCTTTCGTCAGGCAAGACAGAAGCGGAAGCATTTGCCATTATTCAAGCAAAATCACGTGACAACAGCCGCACACCAATGCAATGGGATGCTTCAGAAAATGCAGGATTTTCAACAGGCACACCATGGTTAAAAGTTGGTAAAACTTACCGTGACATTAATGTTGAAAATGAAAAAAACGGACCAATCTTCACTTTCTATCAACAATTGATTCGTCTTCGAAAAGAGTTACCAATCATTGCTGAAGGAAGTTATCAGTCCGCTTATCAGGATAATCCTTATGTTTATGCGTTTGAACGTCATCTCGACGGAAAACAGTTGTTGGTGTTGAATAACTTTTTTGCTAAAGAAGTTGAGATTGAGTTACCAGAAGGCTATCAATCTGGACAAGTGCTGTTGAGCAATTATCCAAATGACAAGCTTGCTGGTAAAATCACCTTAAAACCTTATCAAACACTTGCCATTTATCAAGAAAATTTATAAAGCAAGTAAGATAATGACCAGAATGGCAATAATTAGTACAATGGCTAAAGCATAGCCGATTTTTCCAATTCGACTGTGTGGGTTAATGGAAACACCGAGTGTTCTCAAGCGCGTGATGTCAGCAGTTTTAGCAAATTTATCACATTCATACCGATACCCAGTGATAATCATGCCAAGAATGGCAAGACATGATGTGCTTAAAATCACTTTAGACAGTCCGAGTGACAAGGAATGTCCTCTCAAAATATCAATTCCAATGGAAATGATAAATAAACCTAAAAAGATGTAAAAAGCAACCAAGTTTTTTCGATTGACACGATTATTTTCCATTTTTATTCCTCCTAAAACTCTCTTTAAGGCTTATTATAGCACTTTGAAGAGAGTATGGTGGAAATATATAAGAGGCTGAGCATTTTTGCCCAAGCCTCTTTTTTCATTTTCTTCGTGAGTTTAATGTCGCGCGAATAAGAAAGATAATACTATAAAGTAAAACGAGTACGCAAAGCCAAAAGACTACAAAATTTAAAACCTTAGCCACATTCGGTAAATAGTTATTTATTAGGATAAATAGTATCACCAAGATAGATAATGTAGCAGCACCTAAAACTTCTTTTTTACCAATTGGAAATCCCACCTTTTCTTTTTTAGGTTAGAAAATTTTACTCTTCTTCTGGGTAAGTGAGGTTCCAGTCTTTGCGGAGTTTTGTCATAATGTCCATGACGTCTTTGGTGTAGTCGAGGTGCATGACATTTTCTTGACCAGAGACAGCAGTTTCCATATCGGCGACTTCGTAAGAAAGGGCAAGGGCTGTATCACCAGCTTCAATGACTTCTTGATGACCGTCTTCAGTGTAGGTAATGACTGCTTTTTGACCACGTGGGTATTCGTAAAGTTCAATATAACCTTTGTCGTAGGCGATTGTTCCTCGTTTTGGTTGTTTGGCGTGGAGACTCAAAGTGAGGGTTGCCATTTCGCCTTGGTCATTAGTTAACAAAATTCCAGCTTGTTCATCGACACCTGTCGGAGCGAGTTTTACTTGGGAAGCAATTTGCGTTGGTGTTGATGACATAAACCAACGAACAAATGAGAGTGCGTAGACACCAATATCAAGAAGAGCTCCACCAGCTAGATGACGGTTAAAGAAACGATTGGTCATATCGTATTCTTTGTAGCTACCGAAATTCATTTGGATGATTTTTAATTCACCGAGTTTTCCGCTAGCAATGATTTCTGATAGTTTGCGGTAAATTGGCATGTGGAAAATGGTCATGGCTTCCGCTAAGATGACATGATTTTCTTCTGCTAAAGCGATGGCTTCATTTAGTTCATCAGCGTTGAGTGTGATTGATTTTTCACATAAAACGTGTTTGCCTTTGGCTAAAGCTTTTCGCAAAAAATTGATATGCGTGTTGTGCGGTGTTGAGATGTAAATAATGTCCACATCAGGGTCATCAAAGACATCGTCAATGTTTTGATACACCTTGTCGATACCATATTTTTCAGCGAAAGCTACACCTTTATCGTAAGTGCGATTTGCGACAGAATAGAGTTTTCTTCCTTGCTGTTGCAGAGCTTGCGCTAGCTCATTAGCAATCACACCAGTTCCTAAAGTTGCCCAATTATAATGTTTTTTAGTCATAGTCGCCTCCTTGCCCTAAGTATAGCAAAAAAGTGCTAGAAAGTCCGTTATTTAATCCTCTAACGAACACGCTTTATATCTGCTATTCTCACGTTTTTTTGATAGAATAGTTCTAATAGATTAAAGGAGATTTTATATGACTCGATATCAAGATGATTTTTATGATGCCGTCAATGGTGAGTGGGAAAAAACAGCAGTTATTCCTGATGACAAACCACGCACAGGTGGCTTCTCAGATTTAGCAGATGAAATTGAAGATTTGATGTTGGAAGCAACAGATAAATGGCTTGAAGGCAAAGAAGTTCCCGAAGATAGCATTTTGCAAAATTTCGTAAAACTTCATCGTATGACTTCAGATTACGATAAACGTGAAGAGGTTGGTGTTGCTCCTGTTTTGCCATTGGTTGAAGAATACAAAAACTTGTCTTCTTTTGCTGAATTCGCAGGAAAAATTTCTGATTTTGAATTGGCAGGAAAACCAAATGAATTTCCATTCGGTGTTGCACCAGATTTCATGAATGCACAGCTTAATGTTCTTTGGGCAGAAGCACCAGGAACTATTTTGCCTGATACGACTTACTATACCGAAGATAACGAAAAAGGTAAAGAATTGCTAGCTATTTGGCGTCAAATGCAGGAAGAATTATTGCCAAAATTTGGCTTTTCAGCTGAAGAAGTGAAAGATTTACTTGATAAGGTTCTTGAACTAGATGCCAAATTAGCCAAATACATTTTGTCACGTGAAGAATCTTCTGAGTACGTCAAACTTTACCACCCATATGATTGGGCTGATTTTACAAAATTAGCACCAGAATTGCCTTTGGATGCTATTTTCACACAAATTTTAGGAGAAATTCCTGATAAAGTTATCGTTCCTGAAGAACGTTTCTGGACGGAATTTGCTGCTGAATATTATTCAGAAAAGAACTGGGATTTGCTTAAAGCGGACTTGGTTCTATCAGCTACAGGAATGTACAACAGTTATTTAACAGATGATATTCGTGTGCTTGCAGGTACTTATGGTCGTGCCCTTTCAGGAACACCACAAGCTATGGACAAGAAAAAAGCTGCCTTTTATTTAGCTTCTGGACCTTATAACCAAGCACTTGGTCTCTGGTATGCGGGGCAAAAATTCTCTCCAGAAGCCAAAGCCGATGTTGAACATAAAGTGGCGACAATGATTGATGTTTACAAGAAACGTTTGACAACAGCTGACTGGTTGGCAAAAGAAACACGTGAGAAAGCTATTGTTAAATTAAACGTGATTACACCACACATCGGTTATCCTGAAAAATTACCAGAAACTTACGAAAAGAAAATTATCGACGAGTCATTGTCATTGGTTGAAAATGCGCAAAACCTTGCTAAAATTTCAATCGCACATAGCTGGAGTAAATGGAACAAGCCTGTCGACCGTAGTGAATGGCACATGCCTGCTCATATGGTCAATGCATACTATGACCCACAACAAAACCAAATCGTTTTCCCAGCAGCTATTTTACAAGCACCTTTCTACAGTTTAGACCAAAGTTCATCAGCTAACTATGGTGGTATCGGGGCAGTTATTGCACATGAAATTTCACATGCTTTTGATACAAATGGTGCTTCATTTGATGAAAATGGTAGCCTAAACAACTGGTGGACAGAGGCTGATTATAAAGCCTTTACTGAACGTACAGACAAAATTGTTGACCAATTTGATGGTTTGGATTCATATGGTGCGAAAGTTAATGGTAAATTGACTGTTTCTGAAAATGTGGCTGACCTTGGTGGTGTGGCTTGTGCGCTTGAAGCTGCCAAACAAGATGATGATTTCTCTGCTCGTGATTTCTTCATCAACTTTGCGACAATTTGGCGCATGAAGGCGCGTGATGAATACATGCAAATGTTGGCAAGTATTGACGTCCATGCTCCTGGCAAACTTCGTACCAATGTTACTTTAACAAACTTTGATGAATTCCATGATGAATTTGATATCAAAGCTGGTGACCCAATGTGGCGTGCACCAGAAGACCGTGTTATCATTTGGTAATTTCTTGAGAAGCTTGAGAAGCTGAGCGTTTTAGCTCAGCTTTTTTGCTTTCAAAGCATTGTATTTTGAAAATAATTTTTGATAATTAATCAGCGGTAGATGACTTTTGGAACAAAGGATTAACGGTATCTTTAAATGATTTTAAAAAAAGTATGTTACAATAAACAATGGTGTTAAATTGTAAAAATACGATAAAAAACGAGGGAATATGTATTTTTAGTGTAAGGCTGACGCATTTAGTTGGTTGAAAAACAATTAAAAAATATCACTTGATAATCGAGTGAGTGATTAAAAAATTTACATAAAGGAGACTGTATGAAGCTTGAAAAGTCAATGCAATTGGGTGAATTATACCGTGAATTACGAATTGCTCGAGGCTTGAAATTAAAGGATATTGCTCGTGATAATTTGTCTGTTTCGCAGCTGTCACGTTTTGAAAATGGTCAAACCATGCTAGCCGCAGATAAACTATTGATTGCTATTTCAGGGATTCACATGACGTTTTCAGAATTTGGTCATGCGATTAATAATTACGAAGAAACTAGCTTTTTTAAACTGGGAAATATCCTATCAGATTTGTACAACAAACAAGACATTGATGGCTTGCGACATCTGCTTGAAACAGATAAAAATGCAGAGTCATTCGATGTTTACAATCGTTTGAACGAATTGATGATTAAGATTACCATTCATTCTTTGGACCCTAGCTATGTCATCACAGAAGAAGAAAAAAGCTTTTTGACATCTTATCTCTATGAAATAGAAGAATGGACTGAGTATGAACTTTATATTTTTGGAAATACGATGACTATTTTGTCTGATGATGATTTGGTTTTTCTCGGAAAAGCCTTTGTCGAACGAGATAAATTATACCTATCTTTGCCAACTCATAAGAAGAGTGCCGAAGTGGTGTTCTTAAATCTGATTTTGACATTGATTAGTTACCGTAAAATTTATCATGCTCGTTATTTCATTGAGTGTTTGGAAAAAATCTTAACCTACCAAGATATGTTTGCGACGATTTGTTTGAATTTCTCAAAGAAAATCATCGCTCATTTGGAAAGTGGGTCTGATGACCTTTCTGACTTGGAACACTACATTGCTTGTGTTGAAGAAATTGGAAACCCGACGATTGTTGCTTTCCTAAAGGCAAATTTATCAAGCCTTTTTGACCAAAAATAAAAAATATAACCGCCCTTAAAGAGATTAGGTAAGGGTGGTTATTTTTGATGTCATGAAAAGAGTTTTGTTTAAAAAAGTTTATTTAGATTTTGCTTAAATAAGTGGTAAAAGTAAAAAGATTAAGATTGGTAATAGATTAATTAAGCGTTTTAACATGATAGATATCCTCCTTAGATTATATATTTTCATTGTAACAGAGGAATCGTTGAAATCGGTTTATTTGCAAATCTGCAAATAAAATAATATCTACTCTACTAAAAATCCCTTCTGTAAATAGAAGGGATTTACTTTATTCCTCAATGTGAATGTTTAAGGTATTAGTGTCAATGCTTGCTTGTGCACCGATAGTGATTGTAAAGAGTGGTTGTGTGTGGGCAAAATCAAGGTCATACATGACAGGAATAGTCTTAAGAAGAGGGTGTTTATCTAAGATATAGAGTAAAATTTCAGATGTCATTTGACATTCTTTTGGGAAGCGCCCGATAAGCACCGCTTTTGGATTAGGATAAGCTTGCAAAATGGCTGCTAAATTGCGGTCAAAATCGTAATAATCATCTTCCTCGGCTTCCTCCAAAAAGAGGATATAATCGTTGACTTGAGGGGCATAAGGTGTGCCACGAAGAAGTCCAAATGTGGACAAATTTCCACCGATAATGGTGCCAGAAGCTTTTCCAGTATTGTAAACTTTCCATTCTGTTGGCATAAAATGACGAGGTTGTGTTGGGTCATACCAAGGGTCACTTGACCACTCTTGACTTGGGACAAGGTCATAAGATGTGTTTGTCATAGCGTTAAGCCAAGCCTGACTTTGGTATTGTTGCCCCTCTTTCATCTTAAAACTAGAATACGACGGACCCATATAAGTAAGGTTCCCAGTTTTAGCATAAATAGCATTCAAAAAAGCTGTCGAATCCGAATACCCGCAGATAATTTTAGGGTGTTTGGCAATCAAGTCGTAGTCAAGATAAGGCAATAATTCATTAGAATTAAACCCGCCAATCGTAGCCAGAATAGCGTCGACAGAATCATCAGCAAAAGCAGCATGCAAATCAGCAACACGGCTTTCAATTGAAGAAGAATCGAGTATATCAGATTCTAAATAGTGTTCTGAAAATGACACACGAAATCCTAGATTTTCGAGTGTTTCTTTGGCAGAAAGATTGGCTTCAAATCCACCCAAATGTGCAATAGATGATGATGGGCTAAGCACACGAATATGACTGTTAGGACTTAATTTTTTCATAAAAACACCTCCAAAGATTTTTAGTATTATAGCATAAATTTTGGCTTTGACAAGAGATTTTCAAAAGTCTTTCTTACCATAATTTAACGAAATACACTTGACGTGTTCTAGATTTTAAGGTAGAATATTACATGTTATGGCGGTATAGCCAAGTGGTAAGGCACGGCTCTGCAAAAGCTTGATCGTCGGTTCAAATCCGTCTACCGCCTTTTTGATACATTTTAGTCTTTCTTTAACAACACAAAAACCTTGTTAAATCAAGGTTTTTTAATTTTATAAATAGATAACAAAAGATAAAAAATAAAATAATTTGGGGCGAATTTGGGGCAAGCTAAGCAGCTGCAAAAATCTCTTTGATGATTTCGTGATTTTGTTCTGCTAGTTTTTCCATTTGGTGTGAATAGACTTTCAATGTGATGTCTGGGCTTTCATGACCTAACAATTTTGAAATGGTAATAATATCAATTCGTTTCAAAATCAAGTAAGACGCATAAGTGTGTCTTAATGAGTGGTTACGTACCTTGCGCTTAACCAACTGCTTTATAAGCTTATTACATGCCGAATTTGATACACCGTAACATATACGGTTTTTGTCGTTTGCTTTCCAGTATTTAGCACGAAAGATAATAAGCACGTTGACAGTGACTGGGTCGATAGGCAATTTTCTTTTTGATTGTTCGTTTTTAGTTTCGCAAAAATCTTGAGTGATAGAGTAGTCAAATGCTTTATTAATGGTGATAAATCCATTTTCAAAATCTACATTATCCCATGTAAGCCCCATGACCTCCGAAAAACGCATACCAGTAACAGCTAATAAATATAAAGTGAAATAAGAGATATACTGTATTTTTTGCCGTGTGGTGTCAATCAAATACAAGTATTCATTCTCTTCCAGAAAATCTTCATTTTCAGACCGCTTTTTAATTTGTGACCTTGCCTTAGCTTCTTCAGCAAAATTGTAGGTGATAATTTGTTCCCTGACAGCTATCTTCATGGCGCCTTTAATTTGATAGTGGAATTTTTCAAGTGTTTCTTGGGCGTATTTCTCGCCGAATTCATTTAATACTTGCTGATACTGTAGCGGTGTAATATCTTTAACTTTGGCATCTCCAAAAATACGTTTGATGTGTTTTAGGTTTTTAGTGTATGTTTGCCACGTCTTATCTGTAACGTGTGGTCTTTTATAAATTTCAGACCATAGCTTAACAAAGTCATATAACGTGATATTTTCATTTTGGAAACTATTCTGATTTAGCTTTAACTCAGCTTCTAAAGCGGCTGCTTTGGCTAAGGCTTTAGTTTTGAATTTAGACTTAGACTTTTGGCGATACTTTCCATTAGCATCTTTGTAGCTAATACGATATTCCCAACCATTATTACGTTTGCGAAAATAAGCCATTTGATTTATACCTCATTTCTTGTTAAAATGGGTATAGTAAAGAGCCCTACGCATGCAGGTTTTTTACTATACTATCAATTGTCCTCACATTCTAAGTTTGGCGACGGAGAGTGTGAGGTTTTTTTGTTATTTTTCTAGACGCTTTAAATCTTCTACAGATTTTAGTTTTTGTCTTGTTAAAGACTCCAGTTGCTCTCTGGCGATTCTGTTTAATTCTTTCAGTCTAGTTTGTGAGTCTATTTTGTTTTTTATCATTTCTGCATTGAAGCTTTGAAGGTTATTCAAGACTAATAGCTGTTCTATAGTAGCATTGTCACGTTGATTGCCTTCTACGGTTGGGTTTGACTTCTTAAATTGCTTGGCTGTCATTCCAAATAGAGCAACGTTAACAAGATCGGCTTCAGATGAGTAAGCAAATTTAATTTGATTTGGCTTTAATTCTGGGACAATAACTTCTTTGATGGCATCTGTTTGTAGAGTGTAGTTAGCCTTGGCAAGGTAACGATTGGCTTTCCACTCTATTTGCTCTTTGTAAGCTTCTTCCTGTTTTAGACGTTGATAATCTTGGATAATATAAAGTTTGAATTCTGGTGATATCCAAGAGGCAAATTCAAAGGCAATATCAGAGTGGGCATACGTCCCACCATAACGTCCTGCTTTTGATATAATTCCAATAGCATTGGTTTTTTCGGTCCATTTCTTAACAGATAAGACAAAGGAATTTAATCCAGCCTCTTTTCTAAACCCTTCGAATTCGAGGGGGTTAAAATTAGGGTTGTTCATTTTTTCCCAAGTTCCTAGAAATTCTAAGGTATTTCTGTTTCTCATCCAGTTTTGAATGATAGCATTAGCATCGTCGCTATTTTTATATTTAGCAATATCTGTCAAACTAATATAGTCTGTATTGTTTGTCAGTAGTGTAATCTCACTACCGTTGGCAGTTATTTTTACCATTGTATCCCCTTTCCAATCCTTTTTACCCTCTCAATAACTCTCGAACAAGTTCCCTAAAATGGTTACTCATAAATCTTTAGCTTACCTACATTCCAAAAAAGGAAATAAATACTACTATAAAAACTAAAAAATACATCATTTTATCATCCTTAATCTTTATTTTTTAAGCATTATGCGTGATGACGTCTAAAGCCCCAATAATACGTTGAGCATTTTCAATCGCTTCTTTATATTCTTTAGATGTGTTTTTCACAGGTTTTCTAAGAAGGTCGATAAATACAACAGGTTTGCTAAAGTCGTTTGAAGTCACACGAATAGTCATGTTTAAGATTTTAGTTGTTGTTTTTCGCTTAGCAGTAACACCGCCAGCAATAGCACCTAAACCGCCGAAAACGGCACCAGCAACAAGTGCTTGACCAACACCACCAGACACAACAGCTTGGTCATTAATGATTAAATCATAAGATACTAAATCTTCAAATGGATACCAGTCAGTATCATTTTTTGATTTCTTAACCATACCAGGTATAAGAGCTAATCCACTTGTTCCCATTACTGCCCCAACTTTACCAATGGCTTTAGCTGTACCGCCGACAAGACTTGAACCTTTAGCTTTATTCGCTCCATGGATTCGGTATACCTTGTTAGCTCTATCGATTTCCAAAGGTCCGATTTTATCAGTACGTTTATAACCGTTATTGTCTAAAAATCCCATTTCTTTTTTCTCCTTGTTTGTTATAACTAACTATTATCTACTTTTAGTTTCATCTTTTTGTCAAGGACTCCACTTTCTTCAGCTAAAGTAGTATCATCTTCGGATTTAACAGAGAGATTTGGTGAATTTGTATAGCCTAAATCATATCCATTTTCAATTGCCCATTCGTTAAAATAACTTTCTTTAGCCTGAAAAATCATGTCAGCTAACTTTTGAAGATCTGCATTTGCTTCGTATTTGAAGTCTTGCGGAACAATAACGTAAATTAGGTTATCACCATAGTATTGTACATTAAAATTAACGCTAACACCGTTATCTGCAAGAGATTGATTTAGCGTATTCATGAATGCCGTTGCAAATGCTGCGTTAGAATCTTCAGTGTATTCAGGTCCATCATTCTTAGTTGTCTGCTCAGTCGACTCCTCAGTCTCAGAGGAACTTTCACTTGTTGTACTTGTTTCTTTAGAAGATGAAGAGTTTCTTTTAGTGTTAGAAGAACTAGAAGCTGTTGTAACAGTTGAAGAAGCAGTAGTTGTTGAAGTGTTGTTATTATCTTTAAGAACGGCTGGAGTAATAAATATTGTTCCTAATAAACCAACCGCAGCAACTGCAATTGAGATGTTTCTCTTTTCAGTATCAGGGTTCCTTTTTGTGAAGTACCAAACCGCACCCAAACCACCAACGAGGACTACTGGCATTAAAATTGCAGCAATAGCGACGGCCAAAGCAATTACTAGAATAATCAGAATGATTTTTCCTGCTCCACTCTTTTTCATTTCTTTTTCTCCTATCCAGCTTTTTACGTGATTCAGTTTTGCACGTAGTTTTATTTTTCTCTATAAATATCTACGACTTCTCCAATAGTCCTAATATCGTCATTTTCAGTTAGTGGAATATCGTCATACTCTTTATTTAACGATTCTAAATAATCACCTTTTAATTTCTTGACGTAATTTTCACCGTTAACTTTAAAAATCCCGATTTTATTTAAATCTACTTGATTTTTTAATTTAATAAAAAGGAAGTCACCATTTTTAATTTTTGGCTCCATTGAGTGTCCGACAACAATAGCAATTGTGTCGTACTCGTTTTCGTCTGGTATTTCATCAGCATAAAAACTAACCATAGTATCGTAATCATCTTCTTGCCAATAGCCAGTGCCAGCCGATACCTTACCTGGGACAGATAAGCTTATTCGTCTCCTCGCGTCATAATTAGCACGTTTTTCTTTAATATCAATAACTTTACCTTGCTCTTCAGCTAGAAGCTTCTCGGAAGTCTGTACTAGTTTATTCTTACGATTGTTATTTAATTGTCTATAATTAGATAACAAAATAGCTTGACGAGGGTCAAAATTGACTTTAGTTACATTTTGTTTTGGTTTCGCTGATTCAATCGGTGGAAATAAGTCATCAATTGAAATATCAAAAGCGTTAGCTAATTTAAATAATGTATTTTTCTTTGGTGTACGTAGCCCTTTTTCGTAATTAGCAATAGTAGTATCTCCCATTCCAACTGCTTTAGCTAATTCTTTTTGGGTGAGCCCTTTTAATTTTCTATATTCTTTTATTTTATTTCCAATAAAGACTGCTAATTCTTCATCTGTCATAGTTTCACCTCCTTCTTTATTTGATTAAATTATAACACAAAAATTCACGTTTTGAAAAGTTTTTTTGTTTTTTCGCAAAAAAACTATTGACACTTCACGAAACGTGAAGTATAATATAGTCAAGGTTAAGGAATTAGCCGAAAGAAATAAGAGGAGGTACAGCTAATGGCTAATTTGAGCGTAAACGTAGAAATTACCAATCTTTCTGAGTTTCTTGATACATTGAGAGAAGTAACAAAAAAAGTCGAAGAATTACAAGAAGCAATTCAACGACTTAATGCAATTGAGCTTGAAATTTCAACCGAGGTGGTGAATTAGATATGCAAGATAAAATTAATGATTTAGCTTTCTATTCAGCGTGTCTGTTTATATGGCTCTTATTTTTGTTAATAATCTATTTTTTTACCAAAGGATGGTGTTGGTTAATTGTTAAATTTATATTGACCATTATTTTTATTTATGGCATTCGTGATTGGTTTGTCGATTACACATTACTTAAATTTCAAAAAAGTAGAGAAAAATCGAGTAAATAGTTCTTGTAATACTGGAACGAATAAAGAGAGAATCCAAAACAATATTTGAATGAGTTTGCTGTATTGTTTTTCATTATCTATACCAATATATTTTAAAAATTGTAATGGAATAGAGACGATAAATTTAATAAAATATTTGATTGATTTAATTTTTTCAAATTGAAGAACATAGTAGTCAGCCATGTTATCAAGAAGCATAAATTCTTCTTGAATAACCAAGGAATTAGTACTTGGGAAACTTCCTACAACATCAACTTGATTTCTAATAATTATTGCACTGTTTCCTCTAAAAACAGTCTTTGGGGAAGTTTCTGATTTGTAGCGTTTTTTATAAAGTTCTGCAAAAACTGCATTACTTGGTCTTGGAGATTTAGTTTTGCTCTTATACCATTCTTCAAATATCTGTTTGAGTTCAACGGCTGCCTTAGCATCATCTCTCTTATCGGCATACTCAATATAACAACAAATAATGATCACTGTGACCAATATAGCGTAGTAAATAATCATATAAAACCTTCCTTGATATTAATATTTTTATTTCCATTATACCATTTTAGAAAGGGGTGAGAATATGCAAATAAAATTGTACGAATTGCGTAAAGAAGCTGGCTTAACACAGGCGCAGATGGCTGAAAAACTAAACATTTCTGAAACAACTTATCGCTCAAAAGAGCTAGGTCAGACCGATTTCAAATTAAGTGAAATGTTTAAAATCGCTAATTTTTTCAAAAGAAATATTGGCGATATTTTTAGCGAAAAGACTTCACAAAACGTGAATAAAAGAGCCTGAATTTATACCTCTCAGCTAGTAGTTACGGCTCTAGCAAGTCAACAAATACAAGTCATTAATCAAAACAGTAATAATTTTCAATAGTAAAATCTCCTCATTTATTTTTTTAAATCCCAATTCATAAATCGAAAAAATGACTTGCTAGGGCTATAACTGCTAGTTGAGAGCAGTAGAACACAATTAGAAAGGAGCAGAGTGTGAATAAAATAGAAAAAGTGATAAAAAAACTCCAGGTTGCCAAAAACAATCCAGAGTTACGTCCCGAGGAGCTGATAGAAATTGCGGCTCAGCTCACTAGTCTAGCGAATCAGATACGTCGACAACGATTGTCTGGTCGTTAATACTGTTTTTAATAGCAGCAATAGATTTCTGTGCAGAATATTTAGTGGTGTACATTTCGCTAGTAGCAACGTCTTCATGGTTATCGCCAACGATAACAAAATAATATTGATTATCTATTGACTTTCGGATAGCAAAATACATAATAATCACCTCCTTTCGAGATGATTATACAAAAAAAGAAGGAGCAAATATGAAACCAAAACGTTATCCGTACAGCGGAAATAAAAAAGGATCTATCGCTAAAATAACAATAGATCCAAAGGTTATTTCTAAAGCTATACAGAACAAAAACTTAAGTGCTTCAGAAATCGCTACTGGTCAGATATCAAACCAGATTTTTAGCCAAGTTGTAGGTAATACTAAAATTTCCGTAAACAACAATGGTGTAGAAATAGAAGCACCCCAAATTATTGTATAGGCGTTAAAGAACCGTCTGATTCTTGACGCCAGCGCCAGTTGGTATCGACAGAGATTTCTTCTGCTGTTTGCTCAATAGTGAGCACTAGTCCATTTGGATAGGTTGTACGTGCTTTAACGAAAGTTGGTGTTTGTTCTAACACTTCGTATTTAATATCTTCATTTTTAAATCCAAATTGTTCAAGATTGATTTTTAGATGTACCATATTTTCTCCTTTCAAAATTTTTTGTGTATGAATAAAAGAGTGTAAAGGTTTTATTCACAAAACTATTATATAAAGTCTTTTAAGATTTTAAATCAGTCTAAAGACCGAAAGGAGTAGCAATGAACGAAGATTTAATCATCAAAATGGCTGATAAGATTATAGAATCAAGTGAAACTTATGGAGAGGCATTGCAACTATGTAAACAGGTGGAGCGAGAAATCGAATTGCGTGCTTACGAGCAAAAAATCAAAACATAAAAAGGACGGTGCATGTATTTTGGACACAAAAAAAGCGACTGACGGCAATCAGTCGGCAAACAAATAAAACTTTATAGGAGTATTTTACCATGGATGACAGACTTTTACAAATGCTTGAAGAGTTTGAAGCTGGTTTGACAGAACGTAAGATAAAAGTCATGCAAGCAATTAATGATGAAAAACAGGCTTATCCACTTGAGCTGAACAAGAAACAAGTCAGCAAAATGTTTGGTGTTGACCCAACGACATTTGACGCACGATTTAACAGCCACAAAGACTTTCCACGTATTGAAACTGGCGGTAGAGAGAAATACCCACGAGATAGCGTCATTGAGTGGTATCACGACAATTGGAAAAGAACAGGAGCTTAATCATGAAAAAACTAATCAACTGGATTTTTGCAAAACCTAAAAAACAAGAACCTACTCAACCAGAATTTGTGTTTGAAAGCTGGGAAACAAAAGCAAGACGTTACGACAATGTTATTAAAGCGCAAAATGCTATGACACGTTACATTCAAAGAGGTTGACATGATACAAGAAGTTATTAACGAAAATGCGTTCTTGAAAGACGAAAACAGACGTCTTAACAATGAACTAACAAAACATTATTTTGCAACTATTGCAAAAGCAAACTTGCTTGACATCATCATTGCTGAAGGGTATATCTTGTCATCTACGCTTGACAAATGTATCAATCAGCTTGATGAAGTTGACCAGCTAGAAATTAGAAAGGCTATGACAAATGGTGACAATTAATAAATTAGAAATTGAAAACGTCAAACGGATTAAAGCGGTCAAAATTGAACCGTCGGCAAGCGGCTTGACAGTCATTGGTGGAAATAATAACCAAGGCAAGACAAGCGTTCTGGACAGTATCGCTTGGGCATTAGGTGGTAATAAATACAAACCAAGTAAGGCCGAACGTGAAGGCTCAATGGTACCGCCTACGCTAAAAGTAACATTATCAAACGGTCTTATCGTTGAACGTAAAGGCAAGAATAGCTCGCTTAAAGTGATTGACCCAAACGGTCAAAAAGCAGGACAACAGTTGCTTGATAGCTTTGTGGAAGAATTGGCTATCAATTTACCAAAGTTCATGGAAAGCACGCCAAAAGACAAGGCTAACACGCTTTTACAAATCATTGGTGTTGGCGACCAGTTAGCAGAATTGGAGTTGAAAGAAAAGGAAATCTACAATCAACGACATGCAATTGGTATGATTGCTGACCAAAAGGAAAAGTTCGCAAAAGAACAGCCATATTATCCAGACGCACCAAAAGAACTAGTTAGCATTTCCGAGCTTATCCAACAGCAACAAGCTATCTTAGCCAAAAATGGTGAGAATGCTCGTAAACGTCAGAACGTGACAGTCATTCAACAAAATTATGACTTCAAGAAAGCCGAAGTAGAGGACTTCAAACAAAAATTAAAACAAGCAGAAGCACAATTGGCACAGCTTGAAAATGATTTGTCTATTGCACAGACTGACGCTATGGACTTGCACGACGAGTCAACAGCTAAAATTGAAGAAAATATTGCACGTATTGACGAAACTAACAGACGTGTTCGCGCTAACTTAGACAAAGATAAAGCCGAAGACGACGCCAAACAACAACGTGAACAATACAATCAATTGACTAATGAAATCGAAGCTGTTCGTCAGCAGAAAACAGACTTGTTAACTAATGCAGACTTGCCACTTGAAGGCTTATCAGTCAATGACGGTAAGCTACTATATCAAGGACAAGAATGGGATAACATGTCTGGTAGTCAACAGCTTATGGTTGCTACTGCGATTGTTCGTAAGCTTAAGCCAGAATGTGGCTTCGTTCTGATTGATAAGTTGGAACAAATGGACCAAATCACACTCGAACAGTTTGGCGCTTGGTTAGAACAAGAGGGACTGCAAGCCATTGCCACAAGAGTGTCAACTGGTGAGGAGTGCGCTGTGATAATCGAGGACGGTTACTCAGTCGTTAACGAAGCACATCAACAGCCCACAGCTAAGCCAGCGTTCACAGCAGGCACATTTTAAAAAGGAGAATAACAATGAAACAAACTAAAACTTTTATCGTCTTTCGTGATAAAAAAACAGGAGCTTTTCTAGTGAAATATCACAGCAAAGAAACCACTTTAGCCTTTAAATCAACGTGGAGTGATGACATTGAGGACGCTGTTTATGTTACAAAAGAAATGTTTGAGAAAGAAAACGAACGTTACAAAGGGATGTTAGACGTCTTTGGCGCAGAACCAATTGAAGTCAAAGCAGAATACACGCTCACAACATTAGATGGCGAAGAACCAGAGGAAATTAAAGCCAACAATCAAAGTAAAGCTAAAATGCTGTTTGATGCACTTGATGATATTTTCGGAGGTGACGATTAATGCAAATCACAAAAGGAAAACGCGCACGAGCCCAAAAAGTAGTCGTCTATGGTCCCGAAGGCATTGGTAAGTCAACTTTTGCAGCACAATTTCCAGAACCACTATTTATCGACACGGAAGGCTCAACCGACAACATGGACGTTTCACGCTTGGATAAGCCGTCAAGCTATACCATGTTGAAAAATGAAATTGCTTGGGTGAAAGCTAATCCAACTGTTTGTAAAACGTTAGTCATTGATACGATTGATTGGGCAGAAAGCTTAGTCATTGCAGATGTCTGCGCACAACATGGCAAGAAAGGTATTGAGGACTTCGGCTGGGGAAATGGCTACACATACACTAAGGAAGAAATGGGGCGTCTGCTCAATCAGCTTGGTGAATTGGTTGATTTAGGCATCAATGTTGTGTTAACAGCACACGCTCAAATGCGTAAATTTGAACAGCCAGACGAAATGGGAAGTTACGACCGCTGGGAACTCAAGCTCGGTAAAAAGACAAGTTCACAGACGGCACCACTCGTTAAAGAATGGGCTGACATGGTTCTGTTTGCCAATTATAAAACAGTCGTCATGACGGCTGATAATGGTAAGAAAAAGGCTACTGGTGGGCAACGTGTTCTGTACACGCAACACCACCCAGCTTGGGACGCGAAAAATCGTCATGGTTTACCAGAGGAAATGCCGTTTGACTATGCAGGCATTACACATATCTTTAACCAAGCGCAACCACAGCCTACATCTCAACCACAACAAACAGTGCCTGAACCTGCTCCACAAGCACCAGCACAGGAACAAACACCAACTGCCGAACCAGCGCCACAGGCTCAACCACAGACGCAAGAAACACCGCAGCAAGCAACACAAGCGCCTGATAGTTTGACACAGCCTGCGCCAGAACGTCAACCTTACCAAGAGCCTAATTTAGCCTTACCACAAGGGCTGCGTGATTTGATGATACAAAATCAAGTCACAGAGCTTGAAGTCCAAAAGGCAGTTGCTCAAAAGGGCTACTACCCTGAAGACACGCCAGTCATCATGTACGACCCAGGATTTATCGAGGGGGTTCTTGTAGGAGCTTGGGACCAAGTGTTTAGCATGATTAAAGATAATCGTATCTTACCATTTTAATAATTTATAGAAATAAGGAGAAATAACATGACACAATTTAACAATAGCTTTGACCATGAACTTGGTTGGGATGATGAAATTACCACAGACGCCAAAGAATTCGTACAGCTCACGCCTGGTGACTACCAATTCACAGTCACTAATCTTGAACGTGGACGTCACACACCAAATCCACAAAATCCAGGAAAATTGCCAGCCTGCAACAAAGCAACTATTACTATTGTGATTGAAACTGCTGAAGGTGAAGCACAATTAACACACAACTTATTCTTGCACACGTCAACAGAAGGTATGTTGTCAGCGTTCTTTGGCGCTATCGGTCAAAAGAAACACGGTGAACCACTTCGTATGAATTGGAATAGTGTCATTGGCGCAAAAGGTGTTTGCCGAGTAAATAAACGCAAAGGTACTGGACAATATGCTGACCGTGAATATGACAACATCAGAGCAATGATTTACGCTGATGACGTTGATTGGACAAAAGTATTAAACGCAAACGTACAACCGCAACAGCCAACTTATCAACAACCAGCACAAAATTATCAAGCACCTGCGCAACCAACAGCACAACCTCAACAATATCCACAACAGCCACAAGCGCCGCAACAACCTGCAGGATTTCAAGCTGGACAATTTTAAGAGGTAATCTATGAAGCTTAGAAAATATCAAGAAGAAGCCCGCAAAGCTGTTCAGCAAGAGTGGGAAGAGGGCAGAAAAAGAACGTTGCTAGTTCTTCCTACTGGGTGCGGTAAGACTATCGTATTTTCTAAGATTATTGAAGACCGTGTGAGAATGGGCGAGCGGGTGCTCGTCCTAGCGCATAGGTCAGAACTCTTAGAACAAGCTAGCGATAAGTTAAAGACCGCTACTGGTTTAGGAACAGCGTTAGAAAAAGCAGAAAGCACGTCTATCGGCTCATGGTTCCGTGTCGTTGTCGGTTCAGTTCAAACCTTGCAACGTGAGAAACGACTCAGTCAATTTCCACCAGATTATTTTGACACGATTGTGATTGACGAAGCTCACCATGCTATTTCAGATGGCTATCAACGAGTGCTGCAACATTTTGAAGATGCGAATGTATTGGGAGTTACAGCTACCCCAGACAGAGGAGATAAACAGAATTTAGGCAAATTCTTCGACAGTCTCGCTTATGAGTATTCGATTGTAGATGCTATCAAATCTGGCTATCTATCAAAGATTACAGCAGTTACAATACCACTGACGTTGGACTTATCGTCAGTCAGTCAACAAGCGGGCGACTTTAAAGCTAGCGAAGTTGGAACAGCGTTAGATCCATATTTGGAACAAATCGCAGATGAAATGGTTAAGCAATGTTCAGACAGAAAAACAGTCGTGTTCTTACCGTTGGTTAAGACGTCTAAGAAATTCCGTGACATCCTAAACGCAAAAGGTTTTAAAGCCGCCGAAGTTAACGGTGAATCAGAAGACCGTGCGGAAATTTTAGCTGATTTTGACGAAGGTAAATACAATGTTCTTTGCAATTCTATGCTTTTGACTGAAGGCTGGGACTGCCCAACTGTTGACTGTGTGGTTGTTTTACGACCGACAAAAGTTAGAGCACTGTACAGTCAAATGGTAGGACGTGGCACTCGTTTAGCTGAAGGTAAAGAGAATTTGTTGATTCTGGATTTCCTTTGGCACACAGAGCGTCATGAGCTGTGTAGACCAGCACATTTAATTACCGACAGCCCAGAAGTGGCTAAGAAAATGGTTGAAAACATGGCTGAACAGACTAATCAACAATTTGAATTGTTAGAAGCTGAAGAAATAGCTAGTAAAGACGTTGTGGCTGAACGTGAAGAAGCACTTGCTAAGCAGTTGTCAGAAATGCGTAAGCGCAAACGTCGTTTAGTTGACCCACTGCAATTTGAAATGTCTATCCAAGCTGAGGATTTAGCGGACTACATTCCAGCCTTTGGAATAGAGATGGCACCACCAACGGACAAACAACTAAAAGCATTAGAAAAGTTCGGTATCTTTACTGATGACATTGGGAACTTTGGTAAGGCTAGCAAGCTGTTAGACCGACTTAAAAAACGTCAAACAGAAGGGCTAACCACACCTAAACAAATTCGATTGCTTGAACGTTATGGCTTTAAAAATGTTGGTATGTGGACATTCGACAGCGCAAGTAGCTTAATTAATCGCATTACTGCAAACGGTTGGCGAGTTCCTCGCGGTGTTCGACCAGCGGAATTTAAACCAGAATAATAAGAAAGGAGAGAAATGCTAGATAAAGACTTTGATTTATTACCTTTACTAGATTATATAGACCCGTCAACGTTGTCTTATCAAGACTGGGTAAATGTTGGTTTTGCACTTAAACACGAAGGTTACACCGCTATGGACTGGGATAACTGGTCACAAGCTGATACACGTTATAAACGTGGGGAGTGTTTCAAAAAATGGGATACTTTCAACGAAGAAGCAGGTAGTGTTGTAACAGGAGCTACTATCACACAATTAGCAAAGGATAATGGCTGGCAACCTGCGTCAAGCGGTCGTGGTGATTTCCATGAGCTTGATTGGGAAGATACCATTGACCGTGACTATCAAATCGTTGATAAGAACTGGGTCGAGTCAAAAGAAATCAGAGAGCCACTTAATTGGCAACCTGCACAAGACTTAATCAGGTACTTAGAAACCTTGTTTGACTCAACAGATTTTGTTGGCTATGTGACTGCGACCTATCCAATTGAAACAGACAATGGCACAATTTATAAGCCAACTCAAGGGAATTTTGACAGGACAGCTGGTGAACTTATCCAGTTATTGCAAAAAACGCCTAATGATATTGGCGCTGTCTTTGGTGATTACAAAGAGGAAGCAGGTGCGTGGATTCGTTTTAATCCACTTGACGGTAAAGGTGTTAAAAACGACAACGTCACAGATTATCGTTACGCACTCGTTGAATCAGATACGCTTGACATTGGTAAGCAATACGCGCTATTTAAAGAGCTTGAATTGCCAATTGCGACACTTGTTCATTCTGGTAAGAAATCATTACACGCAGTCGTGAAAGTAGATGCGCGTGATTATCAAGAATATCGCAAGCGTGTTGATTACATTTATCAAATCTGTAAGAAAAACGGTCTTGATATTGATACGCAAAACCGCAATCCAAGTCGTTTAAGTCGCATGCCTGGTGTGACACGAAACGGACACAAGCAGTTTTTGATTGATACTAACATTGGTAAAGCTAATTATGATGAATGGTATCAATGGGTCGAAGATTTAAACGACGACTTACCAGACCCTGAGGGGTTGTTAGACAGCTGGGACGACATGCCAGACTTAGCACCAGAATTGATTCACGGTGTGCTACGTCAAGGACATAAAATGTTGATCGCTGGTCCGTCTAAAGCTGGTAAATCATTTGCGCTGATTGAGCTGTCAATTGCCATAGCAGAAGGCAGCAAGTGGTTAGGTTGGCAATGTGAACAAGGGCGTGTCTTATATGTCAATCTGGAATTGGATAGACCATCAGCATTGCACCGCTTTAAAGATGTGTACGACGCTATGGGACTTCAAGCAAACAACGTCCAAAACATTGATGTTTGGAACTTGCGTGGTAAGACCGTCCCAATGGATAAATTAGCGCCTAAGCTAATCAGACGGTCACTTAAGAAAAATTACCAAGCTGTCATCATTGATCCAATCTACAAAGTTTTGACTGGTGACGAAAACAGTGCGGACCAAATGGCGCACTTTACCAACCAGTTTGATAAGGTAGCAACTGAGTTAGGTTGTAGTGTGATTTACTGTCACCACCACAGTAAAGGTGCTCAAGGTGGTAAAAAATCAATGGACCGTGCTAGTGGTTCAGGGGTATTTGCTCGTGACCCAGATGCACTAATTGACTTAGTCGAACTTGAACTAAACGACAATCTGATTAAACAGCGTGCTGACAAAGCGAAATGTGACGTCTTTAAACGTGCTATCCAAGAAAAGAACTTAGATTATTACCAACACGAAATCACACTTGATGATTTGCAAAGCGTCGCACAGATGTCTAAACACTTTGACAAAGCACTTAATGACATCATGGTTAGAAAGCCATATTTGCACGAAATCCAGCAAGTAGAAGAATCTATTAAGATTTCTACTGCATGGCGTGTTGAAGGTACGCTTCGTGAATTTGCGAAATTCCCACCAGTCAACATGTGGTTTACTTATCCAGTGCATAGCGTGGACACGACGGGTGTTCTTGCAGATATTCAATTGGAAGATGATAAGCCAGCTTGGCAAAAGAAAGCTACACAAAAAGCGCGTGAGGGGCGTAAATCTAAAGAAGAAAATGCCGAAGAAAGAAAACAAATTTTAGAAAATGCGTACGAAGTTCAAAAAGCTTTTCACCCAGATGAGCCAGTAACTAAAAAAGAAGTCGCTGAATTCTTGAACGTTAAAGTACGAACGGTTGAAAATTATATCCAAGAACATGATGAATTTATTCTAAATAACGGAAAAATTTTCAAAATTAAACAGTAATTGCGAAAACGAAAATCACGAAAATACTGACTGCGGTTCGTAATTTTCGCACGAAAATATTGCATAATTTGCGTTTGCGAAAAAGCAGTTTTCTGTATAATTTTCGTTTTCGTACAAAAAAGCAGTTTTGCGAAAATACTGCATAAAACTGGCGAAAATCTTGGGGAATAACCTCAAGTTTGGGGAGTGTTTTGGATTCGCATGTGTGAAAGTCGAATGTTACGAGAGATTGGGCGACTAAGCTACGCCCAAATCATCTCGTACCAACTTTCGACAAGCGCGTGACTGCGAATGACCAAAAGCAGTCATAAATCAAAAGTAGAAAAAATGAGGTGTAAAAATGGAAGTTTATAAACTTAAAATGATCATTGAATATCAAGAGTTAAAAAGACGTACTAAAAAGTTAGGTAAATTGTTAGATAAGCATCTTTATGGAGAATTAGACTTTGAGTTAAATTGTCCAGTGGCTTTACTTGAAAGTCAATACTATACTATGCAAGCTTATCTCAGTATTTTGGTTCAACGTGCTGAAATTGAAGGGATTGACTTCGATTGTGATTTATTTGGTAAGTAAACGAAAAAATGAAGATTATTGAGGTGGAGTAATGAATAAACAAGAAGCGATTGAAAAGTTGCAATCAGAAGCAAGACATCATTGCGGAGAAAAAGAATGTTACAAAGATGGCTGTACTAAGAATGTAGAGCTGGATATAGCCATTGATATTGTCAATCAAATTGACAAGCCAGAAAAAGTGGTAGTGTCTAAGCTAGAAGCTGAATGGCTTGATAAATTAAAAGCACGCTACAGACACAGAGAAGACCAATTGTACGTCATTACACGTCAAGGTTGGGGAAATGGCTTTTATTTTACCTACTGTGGTACACGTATTGAATTATCATACGAACCCTATAAAGAGAAAGAAGACATTGAAAGTGTAAAACGTCGTCTAGTAAATGCTTTAATTTACAGCTATGAAGTCAAGAAAGAGAAGCTGTATACAGCAAGATTTAAGCTCTTAGATGATGTTGAGGAATGCTACATTAATCAAACTATAGATGATAAAAAGTTTTCCCTAAATAATTTAGATGAAAATCCCTACTCAAAAGTAAAATTCACACAAGAAGAGTTGAAAAATCTAGGTTTGTGGGAGAATGTATTAATCGACACTGATGAGGTAAAAGATGATTGAATTCTTTATCCCAATGAAAAAAATTCCAACTGTCACACATCAGCAAAAGAAGTGGACAGTAAAAAATGGAAAGCCACAATCTTACGAACCTGAAAAGCTAAAGGAAACGCGAGCAATGTTCATGGAATTGTTAGCACCATATGCACCAGAAGAACCAATGGACGGTCCGTTGAGACTAACGACTAAATGGTTATTTCCAAAAATTAAAGGAACTGTCAACGGTCAGTACAAGCATACTAAACCAGATACGGAAAATCTGTTGAAGTTACCTAAAGATTGTATGCAAGAACTTGGTTTTTTCGTCAATGATAGTCGTGTGGCTAGTGAGATTACTGAAAAATTCTGGGCTGACACAGTAGGAATATATGTGAGGTTGGAAAGCTTATGAAGATTGACTATATTGATTTCTTTCAAACGGAAGTGCCAAACTGGATGAGAGAAAGTAACCAGAAATCACAAGAAGTCGGTTTTGGAACAGTTGCTTACTGGGAATGGGCGAATCAGTCCGTTGTGGCTATTTGTGAAAAGTATGGCAATGACGAATTAGTCAATGGTCAGTTTCATTTAATCTGGGAATGGCTAGATAAACAAGCGAAAGGAGTATAGACATATGTATGAAGTAATTGTCTATTTTGACAATATGGTTGATGATGTGAGGGTGTTTGAGACTTATCCAGCTGCTAAGGCTGAAGCGGACATGTTTGCGTGGAAATATCGTCATAGTCGTCTCTATCGTGTGGAAGTGAGGGAAAGTAAATGAAAGCGACTATTTGGAAATATTGCACATTTAATTTGATAACGATAATTATTGCTGTTATTGGATTACATGTTTATCAAAGAACACAATATGAAGCAGAAATAGACCATTTACAAAAAGAGGTAATAAATACACAAAATGCCTTGAAACAAGCGAGTGATAGGATTAAAATACTAGAGAATAATCAAACGATTATTTATTATCCTGATAGTTATGGAGGGGAGGAAGTTACGGGAAATGCGAATCAAGTTTTATTTAGCAAACGGTGAAAATATCACAACGTTTCTTAGCCAAGCTACCTATGATTACATATATAGCCACTGGCAAGCTGGATTAAACATTGAATTGGGAAGTCGAACACTAATGCATGATGAAATTTCAGATATACAAGTGCTGGACGAAAATTAAGCTAGTAGCCCGTTATGGTATGAGTGGGTTCGATTCCTACAACGGGCTTAGCCCCAAAAATAAAAAGGAGGGAACTCCTTCTTACAAAAAACTTACAAATTAGTATATCTAATGAGTCTGGGCTTGCTCATTAAAATGAATTAGCGAAATTACATTAGAAAGTAGGAATTCCTTAATTATTTTTTTATAAAATCTAACGCAGTTTATCGCTAGACTGTTATTATTCGAAGATGCCATCCCGTCCTTATAAGAACTCAATGTTATAGCTCGTGCGTCTGGCTAAATAAAAAAGGTCCTGCTCACGCAAGACCCTTAGCTATATTGGTATACTTACATTATATCATAAAAGGAGCTGTTTAGGTGGGAAAATTAAGTAATTCACAATTAAAAGCACTTGATGAGCTTTTATTCGATTACGCTAGCATTAATCATAAGATTGCAGTACGTAAGCTAGAAATTAGCGACGTTCCAAATACAGATGAAAATGTGGGTGGTGGACGGTCTAATGTTGTGTCTAAGCCAACAGAAACGACTGTGGCGCGTTGGGATAGCGACCAGCGGTTAAATAGTTTGTACGCACAGAAACATGCAGTAGAGAATACGTTGAATATGTTAGACGACGATATGGAACGCATTTTCTGGTTACGTTGGGCAAGAGGTAGTGTGAATACCTGGGACGCCATTGCTGGTAAAATGCACATGTCAATCAAGACAATTTACCGCAAACGTCAACGCATTTTAGAAATTTTTGCTGATTTTTATGGTTTTTCGTAAAAATGACAAAAAACACGATATTTTTGTCACCTAAAATGCGATATTATGTTATCATCAAGGTTTGAAGATAAGGACGTTTTAGAGTTGTGTTGTTTCGAATGGGTCCGCAACAGGTCAGGTCACAATGGCTAGAGTTGAAAAGAAATGGTAAAGGGTTAAACATCTTGTGACAGATGCCTAAAAAACGGTACATAATACAGGTTGAGTGTATCATGCTTGTTCGTGCAACCTTTTGGACAAGTGGTAGGGACATAGCTCAGATGGTAGAGCGACTGACTTTTAATCAGAGGGTCACTGGTTCGAGCCCAGTTGTTCCTGTTACAGTCACACGTTTGTGTGGCTTTTTATTTTGGATTGGAGGTGATGAATTGACGTTAACGAAACTACAAAAGAAATTTGCTGAAGGAATCGCTTTAGGTATGAAGCAAGGTCAAGCGGCACGCTATGCTGGTTATTCAGAAAAATCAGCAGACACGCAAGCTTACAACAATATGAAAAACGTTGAAATTTTAGCATTTGCTGATGAATTAATCGAAGCGCAAAAGAGTATGTTAAAAAGGCGCTTTTCGGGTTTGGCATCTATTGCAGTTGATAAAACAATTGATATTTTGCAAGACGTTGATGCATCACCTCAAGCACGTTTAAATGCCGCTAAAATGATACTTGATTACGCTGGCATGGAAGAACCTAAACAACTTAATGTTACGGCTGATGTGAACCAGTCTAATCCATTTGAGGGACTGACAACAGATGAGTTAAGGAAGTTGATTGATGATGGATAAAACAGCAATCAAACAGCAAGCACGTTTTGAGTTAGCTCGTCGTGATTTCTTTTATTATTGTCATCTAATGGCAAGTGATTTCTATAAGCCGTCTCGTAAATACTTAGTTGAGCTTTGCAATGATTTGCAAGGCTTTTTAAGTGATGATGAGCATAATGTTTTAGTTATCAATGAACCACCTAGACACGGAAAATCAAGGACGGCAGGCATGTTCGTTCAATGGTTACTTGGAAATGACAATAACAAAAAGATAATGACTGGTTCATACAATGAAACGTTATCAACTGTGTTTTCAAAGAATGTCAGAAATGCTATTCAAGAAACGAAAGCAGATAAAGACGTTACTGTGTTTAATGACATTTTTCCAGATACGCACATCAAATATGGTGATGCTGCTATGAACCTGTGGAGCTTAGAGGGTGGTTATAACAATTATCTGGCTACAAGTCCAACTGGTACAGCGACTGGTTTTGGTGCTGACATTATTATCGTTGACGACCTTATCAAAAATGCCGAAGAAGCTAACAATGCTACTGTTTTGGAAAAGCATTGGGAGTGGTTCACAAACACTATGTTGTCTCGTCTTGAAGAAGGCGGAAAAATTATCATTATCATGACGCGCTGGCATTCGCAAGATTTGGCAGGTAAGGCGCTGATTGAACTTCCTAAGTCTGATTACAAAGTTAAGCATATTAGTATGAAAGCTTATGACGAAGCGACAGACACCATGCTTTGTGATGAGGTTTTAAGTAAACAAGCTTATCTTCAAAAGACTAAGACCATGGGAGCTGATATAGCTTCTGCTAACTATCAGCAAGAACCAATTGATTTAAAAGGTCGTTTGTATTCTAGTTTTAAAACTTACGATACAAGACCTAAATTTAAACGTATTAGTGCTTATACTGATACGGCAGATACTGGAAGTGACTATCTATCAAGCTATATTTATGGTGTGACATCTGATAATGAAGCTTATATTCTTGATGTTGTCTTTACTAAAGAACCGATGGAAGCCACTGAACCGTTGCTTGCTAGAAAGTTAGCAGAGCATGAAGTCAATACATGCGATATTGAAAGCAATAATGGTGGTCGTGGTTTTGCCCGTAATGTTGAAAGGTTAACTAAAACACAATACAACAATCATTACACACTTTTTAATTGGTTTCATCAGTCACAAAACAAACAAGCTCGTATTTTAACAAATGCTACATGGGCGATTGAACACATTTACTTTCCAGAGAATTGGCGTCACAAATGGCCTGAACTTTATCAGGAACTGATGTCTTACCAACGTGAAGGTAAAAACGCACATGATGACGCAGCAGATGCTCTAACAGGTATTGTTGAAAGTATTAATAACAAAATTAAAACAAAAGCTAAAGTTCGACGTAAGTCAGCTTATGGTTTGTAGAAAGGAGTCACATGCAGGACGACACATTGATTTATTCTCGTAGCAAATACGACGAAGAAAACCTAAATCTTGACATTATTTATAAACTTATCACCGTTCATGCTTCAGAAAGCAAACGACTAAAAACGTTGAAAGATTACTACCTTGGAAAGCATGATATTTTAAATCACAAACGACGGTCAAATTTACCAAACTTTAAAACCGTTGCTAACCATGCTAAAGATATAGCCGACACGTCAACTGGTTATTTTATGGGAAACAGTATCACATACACGAATACGTTGGCAGCAGATATTGAACCATTACTTGATGCATTTGATAAGGCAGATGTAGACCACGTAGATAACGAAAATGCTTTAAATATGGCTATTTATGGTCGTGCATATGAATTTATTTATGCAAAGGAAGATGAAGCAGAGTTAAGCGTTCGAAGCCTTGAACCAGAAAATACATTTATTGTTTATGATGATTCGATTGAACAATGTCCGCTATTTGCTGTTTATTATTATGATATTACAGATGATGTTAGTCAAAACACAACGTACAAAGCAGAGGTTTTAACTGAAAATTACCACTATCACATGACGTTGCGTGGTTTTGAAAACGCTGATAATGAATCGTCAGAACCAGAAGAACATCATATGGGTGCTATTCCTATTGTTGAATATCGAAATAATGGTTTAATGATTGGTGATTATGAACAACAATTAGGTTTGATTGACGCTTATAATTCATTAACTGCTAATCGTGTGAACGACAAAGAACAAGCTATCGATTCTATTTTGGTGCTTTACGGCGCCAGTTTAGCAGATAGTGCAGAGGAGGCACACGAAGCTATGCAGATTTTGAGTGAGGAAGGCTTGCTTGAATTGCCCGCAGATGCTAAGGCTGATTTCTTAAATAATGTGTTAGATGAAAATGCTATTGAGGTATTGCGTAAAGCGTTGAAACAAGACATCTACACATTTAGTCATGTTCCTAATTTAACAGATGAGAATTTCGCTAGTAATGTGTCTGGTGTGGCTATGGAGTACAAGCTGTTGGGCTTAGAAATGATTACTAAGATTAAAGAACAGCATTATAGTAAGTCACTTCGTAAGCGTATTAAGTTGTTTTGTAATTATTTAGGTTTAAAACAAATTGCACTTGACGCAAAAGCAATCGTGCCACAATATAAGCGTGGCTTGCCTAAAAACTTGCTTGAGTTGTCACAAATCATCAACAATCTTGACGGCAAAGTTAGTCTTCGTCAATTGATTTCTTTATTGCCATTCGTAGAAGATCCAGATGCAGAATTAAAAGCGCTCGAGGAAGAACAAGAAAATAAAACTGACGAAGCTCCTGCATTTGTTCAAAATTCACCAGTAGACCAAGAAGATGATGTAGATGAGTAAGAAGTTAAGTTATTGGGAACGTCGTAAAGCACAGCTTATCTTTAATCAAATGGATAAAGCAGAAAAACAGGCTGATTCGTTTGACGCTATTTACAACGAAGCCAACCGCTATTTGACCAGACAATCTAACAAAGTTTTTGATAAGTTTCAACGTGATTATGGATTGACTGAAAAAGAAGCGCGTTTAGTATTAAAGACAATAAAAGATGATAAGACAATTGATAATCTTAAGCGACAGCTTCAAGCACAGCCAGATAATCCAAACATCAATCAATTGTTAGCTGATTTAGACAGCCCAGCTTTTGCTTTTAGAATTAATCGCTTTAATGATTTGCAGAAACAGATTGATAATATTTCTAACAAGGTATATCAAAGCGAAAAGCAACAATCGGATACTTATTATTCTGATTTCATGAATGATAGTTATTATCATCATACTTACGAGCTTCAAAAGCGCCTTGGTGTTGCATATGATTTTAATACCTTACCAGAACGTGAGATTTCACGTTTACAGCGTTCTAATTGGTATGGGGATAATTACTCAAGTAGAATTTGGAACAACACACAGGCGCTAGCAGATAGCCTAAAAAACGAGCTTTTAATTGGGCTTATGACTGGGCGCAGCACTCGTGATATTGCTGAAATCATTTCACAACGTTTTGACGTTGGTAAGAATGCTTCAAGGCGATTGGTTCGGACAGAATCAGCATATTATCATGGTCAAATGGAGTTAAAAAGCTATGATGAAGCTGACATCAGTCAATATCAATTTGTAGCTACGCTTGACTTAAGGACGTCTACTATTTGCCGTGAACATGACCAAATGGTTTATAAGACAAAAGAAGCGGCAGTTGGTGTTAACTATCCACCTATGCATCCTTGGTGTCGTTCGACAACCATTGCTTATTTTGATGACAAGTGGGCTAAAGGTAAGAAACGACGTGCGAAGGACCCTAAAACAGGTAAAAACATACTTGTTCCAGCTGATATGACTTATGATGACTGGTACGCTAAACATGTAAAACCGTTGTATAAAGTTGACGGTTTGAAACAGTCTGATATTGATAGAGCCAACCAACAATACATCAAATACAAACACATTTTAGGGGATGAAAAAGTACCTAAAACGCTGGCAGATTTTGTTGATTTAAAGTATAATAACGTTAAAGGTTACAAAGAGTTAAAAGACCGTGTCATTTGGGGTAAAGCAGAGTTCCCAAGCGAAAAATCTTTTAACGGGCATTTTAAATCTCATGGAAGTGAATTTGCGAATATTTCTAAAGAACAATATCAAAAAGCAGCTGCTAGTTTATTAGCTGAACCAGTTTCTGAAGATATTTTAGGATATGAAACAGATAATAGACGTGTTCGATATGATTATAAAAACAATATATACGTCTTAGGTAATCCTAAGACAAAGAGGATTACGACTATGTTTAGACCTAAAGGAGGAAAGGAGTATTACGATGGAGAAGTCTCAAAAGACTTGGGAAATTGACGGTGAGCTATGGCTCAACTGCCCAGTTTGCGGAGCAGAGGTTAGGGACTACGATATTTGTGATAAATGTGGCTGGCAAAACACTGGTGAAACAAATATTGATGGTGGTCCCAATAAAATGACGTTGGCAGAAGCTAAAGAAGCGTATGCTAAAGGTTTAGAAATCTATTAAAAGCACACTAATAAGCAAATAAGTTAGGGTGCTTTTCTTATGCTTAAAAAGGAGATAAAATTTATGGTAAATTTCATCTGGCAATTAGCCAGTTTTTTATTTGGCTTTATTACAGTAGTGTTTTTATTGATTGTATTAATAACGTCTATTGCGGCTTTTATTAAAGCATTCATCAAGGGAGTTATTAAAGCTCTAAAAGAATAGTCGTAGTGATACGGCTTTTCTTTTTGTCCAGGCATGGAAGACGTTAAAAGCTATGGATTTAATAGTCAGGGATGACTTAAAACATAGGAGGTGCCAATCATGGCAGAAGAAAATGATAATGTTGAAGTGGTAGAAACTGATAAGACTACTGCAGGGTCTGAACAATCAGAACCACAAGACGAAAAGAAGTACACAGACGCAGATGTTGATGCCATTATCGACAAGAAATTTGCAAAATGGAAAGCTGACCAAGAAGCTAAAGAATCTGAAGCTAAAAAGTTAGCTAAGATGAACGCTGACGATAAACAAGCATATCAACTTAAAAAGCGTGAGCAAGAATTAGCTGACCGTGAAGCAGAAATCAACAAACGCGAATTGACAGCAGAAGCTAAATCTATTCTAAGCGAACGTGGCTTACCAATTGAATTAGTTAACAACGTCAATTTGACTAATGCAGATAGTGTACATGAATCAATTGACCAACTGCAAAAAAGTTGGGAGGAAGCTGTTCAAAAAGGTGTTTCAGAACGTATAAAGGGTGGTAAAACAATTAAAAAAGCACCAGGTGTACCAGCTGAAATTACCAAAGAGCAGTTTAACAAAATGGGTTACAAGAGCCGTAATGAGTTATTCGAGCGTAATCCTGAACTTTATAACAAACTGAAAGGATAATTAAACTATGCCAACAGGAACTACTAAATTAGCAAACATGATTAATCCGGAAGTTATGGCAGATATGGTTTCTGCTAAACTTCCAAAACTATTGAAATTTACACCACTTGCTTATGTCGAAACAGCACTTGAAGGGCAACCAGGAAGCGTTCTAACGGTTCCAGCTTTTGAGTATGCAGGTGATGCCACAGATGTTGCCGAAGGTGAAGCTATTCCACTTGACCAATTGACAACTAAAAAGACAACAATGACTATCAAAAAAGCTGGTAAAGGCTACGAAATTACCGACGAAGCTGTTTTGTCTGGACTTGGTGACCCTATCGGACAAGCAACCTATCAGCTTGGTTTGGCTATTGCTAACAAAATTGATAATGACATTGTGGAACTTGCTAAAACAGCTACACAACACGTTGCTGAAGCACCAACAACACTTGAAACAATTGACAAAGCACTCCAAATTTTCGAAGATGAAGAAGATGTGCGTTATGTCGCTGTCATCAATCCAAAAGATGCCATTTCACTAAAAGCAAACATTGGTAAAGAATGGATTAAAGGCTCAGAGCTTGGTGCTGAAATGGTTGTATCTGGTACGTTTGGCGAAGCTGGGGGAGTTCAAATCGTCCGTTCTAAGAAAGTAGAACAAGGTAAAGGATTCCTTGTGCAAGTATCTGCTAAACAAACAGACCCAGACGACGAAGCTAAATACGGTGCATTCGTTATTAACTTGAAACGTAATGTTGCTGTTGAAACAGACCGCGATATTATCAAGAAAACAACTGTAATTACTGGTGATGAACACTATGGTGTTTACCTATATGACCAATCAAAAGTTGTCAAATTTGGAGAGGCTTAATCTATGGGGTTATTATTAAGACGCCATTATCACCCTAAAAAATCTGTGGAAGTTGAAGAAACTGATAGCTTGTCAGATTTGAATGTTAAAGAGCTAAAAGAGTTAGCTAAGCAACGTGGTATTGAGGGCTATGGCACTTTGACTAAGCAGAAACTTTTGGAGGTGCTAAATGGTTAAATTAAAAGTGTTGCAAGATTTTCACGACTGGCAAGCAAAAGTTTTACGTCCAAAGGGTGCAGTTATTGAAGTAACTGAACAGCGTTTCAAAGAATTATCTAAAAATCTTGAAGCACAGGGCGTCAAAACCGACACAGTTGTGGAAGTTGTGAAGGAAGATAAGAAATCTTCTAAGTAACAAGTAAGGAGGTTTCATGAACAATCTTGAAACTTTACAAACGTTAACTGGCGAGAGTGATTCAAAATTACTTTCGCCTTTACTTTTGCGGGCTAAAAATATTATTTTGACAATGACAAACCGAACAAAACTAATTCCAGTTTTGGAAGGTTTACAGCTTGAATTGGCTCTGGAGTTGTACAACAAACAAGGTAGCGAAGGTGAGTCATCACGTAGTGAAGGTGGTGTATCGGTCAGCTACAAAGACGGTGTTTCAGAGACATTAAAAGCTAGTATTAATCAATACCGATTAGCAAAGGTGGGCGGATATGCGTTTGAAAAAGAACAGACTGAAACCGTATCTACTGAAGAAACATCAGACGATTAAAACTAACGAGGGTCTAAAAAGGACTGGCTATAGTGATGAAGGTGTTACGATTTATGCAGAAATATGGCCAGCGTCAGGCAATGTACAAGCAGAACTATACGGACAACGATTAAGCTATATTTTAAATGCTTTAGTTGAACGTGATACAACGATTAATGAGCTTGACGGGCTATGTATTGATAGTGATAACGTGACACATAAAGTCATTTCAATAAAAACCTACAGCAATCACAAGGTATTGGAATTAGAAGATGTCAGAAATCGTTAATGCTGATAAATTAATTGCAAAGTTACACAGGCTATCTGACAGCAGAACGGTTACAGATATTGTTTTGACGGCTGCCAATGGCGGTGGGAAAATGGTACAAGGTGAAGCCAAGCTACTAGCTCCCGTTAATTCGGGTGAATTGCGTAACGAAGGCATACAAGTGAAAGCTGAAGCTAAAAGCGTTGGTGAAGCGATAGCAGTCATTTACGTTACGAAAGAATATGGTATATACGTTGAACTTGGAACAGGACCAGTTGGACAAGCTAACCATTCGGGTATTTCACCAGAAATTAGTGTCTCTTATCGTTCGACGCCGTGGTATGTTCATGAAAGTCAAATTGATGTAGGACCATATCACTTCCAAAAAGTAGGTGAATTTTATAAGATGTATGGTCAGCCAGCACAGCCTTATCTATACCCTGCATTGAAAAATAACGAGAAACGTGTTTCACAGTATATTTGCACTTACGTTAATAAAAGAATAAAGGAAATTGTCAAATGATTAATATTAAACCGCTTATTTATAAAGAGCTTGAGAAGCTCACGGATAATGTCACAGACACTTATCCAGATGATTGGGAACATTTCCCAGTGGTTATCTATTTGGAAGAGGAAAATAAGCCTTATGAACAATACGATAACCAAGAACAAAAAACATATGTCAGATATAAGGTCGATATCTTTAACAACGATACAACAAGTGATATGGCTACATCTATTAACTCTATCTTTGCAAGTTTGGGACTTAAACGTACGACTTGCCAAGATGTGCCAGACCCTAGCAATTTACGTCACAAGTTAATGCGTTTTGAAGGTATTGTTGACCTTAACTCTGAACTTGTTTATCAACAAAGAATGGAAGGATAATTTATGTTAGCAAATGGAATTACACTAGGTTACTCAACTTCTGGTAAAACTAGTTTTACGAATTTGACAGGACTAAAAGAAGTTCCTGAAATTGGGGTTGACCCAGAAAAAGTAGATAACACTACATTGGCAGATTCAGTTAAACAATATGAACTTGGTATTGGTGATGCAGGCGAATTGGAATACAAATTTGCCTTTTCAAATACTAAAGAAACTGACTCATATCGTGTCTTGCGTAAATTGCAAGAGGCAGGAACAGTTGCCAACTTTGAACACAAATATCCAGACGGGACTAAAGTTCTCTTTTCTGGTCAAGTGTCAGTTAAAATCGGTAGCGGTGCTGTTAACGGTGTTATCGAATTTACAGCAAGCATTGCATTACAATCAGCACTTGAATTTAAAGATCCAATCGGAGGTTAATTAGATGTCATTACCATATACAATTTGGAAAATTGGTGAAGAAGAACACAAATTACGCTTAACAACACGTCAAGCAGTAGCAGTTGAAGAAAAATTGGGAGTCAATCTTCTTAAGGTATTCATGCCACGCCAAGGTGAAGATTTCCCATTGCCACCACTTAAAGTAATGTTGGTGGTCATTCACGGAGCTTTGCAAAAATTCGAACACGGCACAACGCTTGATGATGTTTATGATATGAATGACGATTATGTTGATGCTGGTGGCGACCAAACTTCTTTATTAATGGACGTTATTATCCCGCTTTTTGAAAATTCGGGTTTTATGCCAAAACAGAAAGAAACGACGGACGAACAAGCGACGCTAACCACAGTGAAGTAACAACATCTGTCGAAATTATTTCTGCTAAAGATTATATCAATGGACTGTATCCTATGTTTTTGGACATCAAGGGCAGTCCTTTTGATTTTTGGGAGTACACAGTTGCTGAAATCGTTGATTTAATTGATAGCTATAATCGTGTCTATACACAAAAACGAAAAGAACAGATTATAAATAACTATCAATTATCGCAAATGATTGCTAATCACGTTTCTTGTTTACTATCTTCTGATTCTAAACCATTAGAGGTTTGGGAATATGCACCAGATTTATTTGATAAAGAGCGTGAACAAATCGAAGAAGAACGTAGGCAACGTGATTTATTAATGCACAAAGAGCGCATGCGTGCGTTTGTGACACAATTTAATAATCGTTTTAGAAAGGAGGACGCACATGAGCATGACTCTTGAGGAGCTTCAAGTTGTTATTGACGCTAAAATTGCGCCATTTAAACAAAAAATGCAAGAAGTCGAAAACAAGGTAAAGAGTTCAAATAACAAGGTTCAAAGTAGTACATCTGGTATTAAAAATGCTTTTAGTAAACTCGCTAAGATAACTGCTTTTGCATACATTGGCAAAAAAATGGTTGATGTCGGTATGTATTCGACACAAATGGCGTTGAAAGTAACGGCTTCTGTGAACCAAATTAAGCGTCAAATGGGTGAAAGCTCACAAACGTTCTTAAAATGGATTGAAAACAACGCTAATGCAATGAATATGTCCATTTCAGATGCGACACAATATGCATCCGTTTATTCCAATTTATTTAGTGGCTTTATTAAGGATTCTGGGAAACTAAGCGCCTATACAGGTAAAATGTTACAAACATCAGCCGTTATTGCAGAAGGTACTGGACGAAGTATTACAGATGTTATGGAGCGTATTCGCTCTGGTTTACTTGGTAATACTGAAGCTATTGAAGATTTAGGTATCAACGTCAATGTATCCATGATTGAATCCACAAATGCATTTAAACGTTTTGCAAATGGGCAATCTTGGCAACAGTTGGACTACAACACGCAACAACAAATTCGATTAATGGCGATTTTAGAACAAGCAACGGCGAAATATGGTAATACACTTTCCAATTCCGTAAATAGTCGTGTTAGCTTATTCAAGTCACTTTTAAAAGATACAGCATTAAACATTGGTAGTGCTTTGTTGCCAATTCTTAACGCGGTTATGCCAATCTTAAACTCACTAGCAATGGCACTAAAGAACGCTACAGCTAAATTAGCAGAATTTGTTAGCTTGATGTTTAATAAGAAGGCAAAGGTTAAGAATAGTGCACTGGATTCTTTGTCTGAAAATTTTGGTGGTCTAACTAATAATGCCAATGATGCAGCTGGTGCTGTAGATGATGTTGCGGACAGCTTAGGTGACGCAGACGACGCGTCAAGTGGTATCGCTGATAACTTAGATGACACGGCAGATAGTGCTAAGAAAGCTGTTAAAGAGCTACTTGGTCTGGCTAGTTTTGATGAAATTAATAGTCTTGGTTCAAATGATTCTGACTCTGCTTCATCTAGCCCTAAAAGCAAATCACCGTCAAGTGGTTCAGGGAAAGGTGGTTCAGGAGGTGGCAATGGCAACGGCGGAAGCGATATTTTGCCAGAAATCGGACTTGAAGACCTGGACAATAACTTTAAGAGCATTTTTGACGGTTGGGACAAGACGTTAAAACCTCTTTTAGACTATCTTTCAAAACTAAAAGATTTATTCAAAGATGGCTTTAATGTTTCGTTTAGGGCTGACAGTCTTGAACGTTTCAAGGAAGCTCTAAAAGGTATTTGGCAGTCATTAAAAGATATTTTCGAAGATGGAACGGTATTAGCAGCCGCTGCGAAATTTGGTGAAAAATTAGCTTATGCTTTAGGGCAAATAACAGGAGCTATAGCCAATGTCATCATGGGAATTGCGGTATTTATCGCCGAAAGCCTCAATAAATCACTTAATGAAACCAAATTTGACATAAAAAGTTGGTTAATAAGACAATTCGAAATATCTGGTGACTTAGTAGCTCATATCGGAAATATTGCACAATCGATTGGACAAATATTCTATGACACTATCACAAGCACACCTGCTACTGATATTGGTAGTCATATTATTTCAGCGTTCACATACGCAGGAATGGGAATAGCAGAGCTATTTACTAAATATACTCGCGATTGGTTTGGAATAATGGATGCAGTTTTAACTGAAAATCAAAGCAAAATTACTCGTAATTTAACAGGATTACTTTCAGCGGCTGAACCAGCTTTTAAATCAATGGCTGATTTTGCTAAACATTCAATGAAAGCTATCAATAAGACTTATGATGATCATTTTAAACCTTACATGGATTCTCTGAAAAAAGGCTGGGTTGAAATTGTTGGCACATTCTTAGACAGCTGGAATACTTATATCCAACCAGTGCTTGATAATATCGGACAGGGATTCTCTGATATGATAAGTAACCATTTTCAACCTATGGTTGATAAGGTGCTTGATTATCTTGGAGACATTATAGACGATATAAAAGTTATCTGGGAAAATGTTTTACAACCGTTCTTCAATTGGCTAGCAGAGTGGATAGTTCCAATATTAGCACCTGCTATTCAATATTTAGCAGATGTTTTCTTTGATGTTTGGGGTAAGATTGCTGATATTATTGGTGGAGTTATTGATATTTTCCAAGGTATCAACGACTTTCTAAAAGGTATCTTTACTGATGACTGGTCATTGGCGTGGGATGGTATCAAGCAAATCTTCTCTGGCTTCTCTACTATCCTAGAATCTCTTGTCATGATGTTATGGAATGCTCTTATTGGACTTTTCAAAGCAGCTTGGGATACCATTGTTGCCATTGTACAAGCAGGCTGGGACGGTATTGTTAAGATATTTAGTCCAATCGGTCAATGGTTTAGCGACCGTTGGAACGACATTGTAAAAGCTTTCTCTAGTGCTGGACAATGGTTTACTCAAAGATTTCAAGAAGCTTGGACTGGCTTAACTAATATCTTTAATGGGCTTGGCTCATGGTTTGGTCAACGTTGGTCTGACGTAACTTCTGCTTTGAGTAATGTAGCTAATTGGTTTGGTAATATTTTTGGTCAAGCTTATCGGGCTGTTCAAAATGCCTTTAGCTCTATTAGCTCTTTCTTCTCTGGTGTTTGGAATACAGTTCAAAGTATCTTTGTAAATGCTGGTCAAATGGTGGGAAGTGCAGTGGGTGGTGCTTTTAGAAGTGCTGTCAATGCCGTATTAGGTACGATTGAAAATGTTGTCAATGGCTTTATTGATATGATTAATGGTGTTATTAGTGTTATTAATGATTTACCTGGAGTTTCACTTGGGTATATTGGTGGTGTCAGATTACCACGTCTTGCTCGTGGTGGTATTGTTGATAGCCCAACAATTGCTATGATTGGTGAAGCAGGTAAAGAAGTGGTCGTACCACTTGAAAATACTGGCTTTCTTCAAACTATGGGGCGTGTTGTCAGCACAGCGGTTGTTAATGCTCTAGGTTCTGGCAATCAACAGTCAGGTTTTTCAGGTGACGGAGATATCATTATCCAAATTGGTGGTAGTGAGTTCGGAAGAATTGCTATCAAGGAAATCAACAAAGAACAACAACGAGCAGGTCAAATACTGCTTAAGATTTAGGAGGTTTAATGAGCAATTTAATTATAAATGGCGTTTCAGTAGTGCCACCTAAGAATTTTCAAGTTGGTGTACAAGACGTTGATGGTGAAACTGGTCGAAATGCTAACGGTGATATGGTCAGAGACAGAATAACCACTAAACGCAAACTAGAAATTGAGTGGGGAATGTTAACACAGTCAGAATGCAGTGCGATACTTAATGCAGTATCGGCCGTATTTTTTAGTGTGAGTTATCCAGACCCTATTTCTGGACAGTCAACACGGACATTTTATGTTGGTGATAGAACGGCGCCAGCTTATTCATTTACTAACAAATTTAAGCCGTGGAGTGGTTTAAAATTCAATCTAATAGAAAGGTAATTTATGGTAACTTTTAACGAAGCAATGCTATCAAATGACCGCACTTTGGCTATTAGAGTAGGTGATTTCACATCAGAAAATATCAAGAGTGCCAATTTCAAGTATGGCTATATTACTGGTGATGACTTTACACCTGGCGGAACATATGCTGGTACAGCTTCAATAGTCTTTACTAGCATTGTCGAATCATTCAAAAAGCTAAATGTTGTCTACCCAGAAATTGGTTTGTTAGTTGGTAGTGAAATCGAATGGGTCAAAATGGGAAAATATTACATTGATAATATTAAGATTGACCGAAACGCCAACACTACTGAAATTGAACTTATGGACGAAATGTTTAAGTTCAATGAAAGTTTTAAAACTGATTTAAAATACCCAGCGCAAATCCGTGATGTTATTTTGGAAATCGCCACTAAGACTGGTGTTACACTTGCTAGTGATGATTTTGGAATACGAGCAATTCAACAACATGTTGATAGGCCGACAGGTGACAAACTTACTTATAGAGACGTTCTTAGTCAAGCAAGCCAATTGCTTGGCTTTTCTTGTTTCTTTAATCGTAATGGCGAATTGGAAGTAAGAGGACTGACTGAATCTGGTATTACAATCACTGCTGATAATTATTTCTTACATGGTCTTGAAAAAAGCGAAGTTGAGTATCAAATAGCTGGTATCACTTGCGAGGTAGCTAATGACGAAAAACTAACGGTCGGCTTGCAAACTGGTAGGTCACTTGAAATTGAAAACCCATTAGCAACACAAGACACATTAAACTTGCTTTATTATGCGTTGAAAGACATTGTTTATTATCCATACGATTTGAGTTATCAAGGTCATTTAAAACTTGATGTTGGTCAATGGGTAACGATTAAAACTAACAAAGATGAAGTCTTTAAAGTACCAGTACTTTATCAATCATTTAGTTTTAGTGGTGGGTTAACAAGTACGATTAGTGCTGATAGCGTAGCTGGAAGTGATGCACAATACACTTATGGTAGTTTCGTTACTAAGAAAATCGACCAGAAATCGACACGAATTCAAGCAGAAGTTCAACAACAATTAAAATACGCTGATGAAGAATTTAAAAAAGTCAGCAATGAGATGTTGCAACAATCACTTGAATATCAAAACAGTGTTAGAAACGAACTCGCTACATCAAAAGCAGAACTTGAAACGCAGATTGACACAGCTAAAACACAGGCGGAATCAAATGCTAAAGCATACGCTGATGAAATCAACCAGGCAACAGCGGAAGTCGCAGCACAAGCGAACACGACTGCTAACAGTTTAAAATCCGATTTAGCCAAAGTGCAAACTGATTTAACCACAGTGTCAAATACTGCTAACAGTGCTAAGACGTCAGCAAGTGAAGCTAAACAACAACTCACCGCAGTAGCTAGTGATTTGACTAAAGCGAAGCAAGACTTGCAAACACAAGCTAGCCAGTTGACTGCACAAGCCAATGAACAGTCTGAATTGACGAAACGTGTAAGTAGTGTTGAAGAAACCGCAAACGGTACGAAGACGACTGTTAGCGAGTTAAGCAAGACAGTAGATAGTAATACTAAAAATATTACTAGTGTTACTGCTCGGACTAAAACCGTTGAAGATGACTTGACGAGCACTAAAACAACGCTATCGCAAGTTAAGACGACTGCGGACAGTACTAGTCAAAAAACAGCTACTTTAGAAACTGGTTTGAATGGTATTAAAGCCGACTTAACAGCGACTACAACAACTGCCGACACGACTAAGACTAATCTTGCTAACTATCAAGCTAGCAATGATAAGGCAGTAGCTAACCTGCAAAGCAATCTACAAACAGCGAATGGCAACATTAGCAGTTTGCAGACAAAAGTTGAAGCTGTTCCCGGGCAGATTACAAGTGCGGTGTCTGCGGTTGAGGGTAAGATACCGACAAATCTTGATTCGTTAAATTTAATGACTGGCACTCGAGATTGGTCAACTAAAACGAATGTGTGGCATATGGGCACAGGCTGGTCGATTGAAAATGATGAATATCAAGGTTTAAAAGTTCATTCAACTCAAAAAGGCTATAACGGTAGTCATCAAAATATTTTTGTAAAAAACGGAGATGTCGTAACGTTCAGCTTTTTTGCAAAAGCAACTAAGACTTTGTCCAAACTAAAAGTTAGCTCGCGTTGGAATGGTTCATCAGTTTATCAAGCGCCTTTGGCTGGTGTTAAAGAAAGTGATGAACAAATCACAATTACAAGTGAGTGGAAACGTTATTCAAAGACTGTTCATATAACTTCAGACGGTTCTTTACAATTTCGGGCTGAATACGAAGGTGCAACAATTCCAGACGGAAACACGTTTTATATTGCGGGCCTAAAAGTAGCTAAAAGTGTGCTTGATACTGGCTATTCCGAAAATCCAACAGATGCAGCTAGTGACATCACTAAACTAAATACAACACTAACTCAAACCGCAAACGGTCTTGAACAGCTAAGTACGCAAGTAACGTCGCAAGGCAACACAATTACATCACACACTAATTCAATTAACTCGTTGACTACCGGCTTATCTGCTAAAGTCTCACAGACTGATTTTAATACGCTGTCTGGTCGTGTAACAACCGCTGAAAATAATATCACAGCTAAAGCTAACGAGTTAAGCAGTAAGATTACGAGTGTCGAAGGTAATATTCCAAGCGGTGAAATGAACCTTGTTGAGTATGGCAGACCAGCTGATGGATTCAGTCCATATAAGAATGCAGAATACTCAATACACCCATTTTATTACAATAGCGCTTATAAAATGTATATTATTAAAAATACAGCTACAAGTGAGAAATTGTTAGGCATGAATCGCTTTAAAGTTGAACGTAATACTGATTATACTTTGTATTTTAAAGGTTTTAACAATAGCGCTATTACTCATATGGATGTCTGGTTTTTGAAACGTGTTAGCGGAAGTACAAAGGAATTTGACTCAGCACAAATCTTAGTTAGCGGTCGCAAGTTATCAATTTCAAAAGCAGAAGAGGTTTCAGTAACTTTCAATACTGGCAACTATGATGAAGGTTTTATTCGTTTCGACAACAACGGTTCAACAACTGCTGGTACAGAAGCAGATTTATATTTTGGTGATGTTTCAGTAAAAAAAGGTAAATCAAATAATGGTTGGAGCCCTTCGCAAGCTGAAATGGCAAGTAGTCAAGATTTAAAGACAGCCCAGTCTGAATTCAAACAGACAACTGACTCAATCAAAGCTAGCGTGTCTGCGTTGGATAATGCAACGGTTAAGACGGCTAGTTTAACCATTAATACAGACGGAATTGTGATGAAGGCTGGCAAGTCAACGACTGATGTTGCTAATGCTATAGGGGCTTATTTTGCTGTTAATCAGAATGCTATTAATCTGTTTTCTGACAAGATTAACGTCAAAGCGAATATGATTGTTGACGGTGCTATCACAAGCACTAAGATAGCCAGCAAATCGATTAATACGGCACATTTGAACGGTAAAATCATTACGGCTGATGTAATTTCAAGCAATGCGATTACAGCTGACGCGATTAAGGCAGGCGCTGTTACGACTGACAAGATGACAGCGAACAGTATTAATGGTGACCGTATCACAGCAGGAACGTTGGATGCAGCCAAAATCAAAGCTGGTAGTATTACAGCTAGTCAAATTGCAAGTGGTACGATTACAAGTAGCCAGATTAAGGCTGGTGGGATTAGTGCAGCGAATATTGCGACTGGTGCGATAACAGCTGATAAAATAGCGGCGAATGCAATTGATGTTAGCAAAATTACTGGTGATACTGCTAATTTTATTAAGGCTAATTTTAAAAGTCTTTATAGCTATGTAGATATAACAGGGGACGGATTCACGTTCCAAAGTTCAGATAATACGTCAAAATTAACAATAAACAACTCGAATTATCTTATGAAATTTCGTTATGGTGGTTTTTTCACAGGAATAGATGCAACACCAAATGGTGGTCTTCGTATTAATATAGCCACGCCTGGCCTGTTTAGAGTTGGTTTCGGTAATAACCAGAAGATGGACTCTCCATTACTAGAACTAAGGAATACTAGAGCTAGGATAGGGACAGTAAATAGTTATATTGAGATATTAGAAAGCGGCGGAATAAAAATAGTGAAAAATAATTCTGTTGTCCAAAAATATTAACGTGGGAGCATAAATGGATAATCTTAATCAACAAATTCAATCAAAACTTGCTTTAGAGATTGCGCAATTATCACTTGATAAAGCAACTCTACAAGCACAACTTGAACAATTGCAACAACAAAACGCAGAACTTCAACAGCAACTAGAAGAAGCGACTGCACCAGAAGAAACAGAAAAAGGAGAATAATCATGGCAGAATCAACAACTAACACAGTATTCGTAATCAAAAACAATGACGGTCAATTTTTGGAGTATCAAAGCTACACTGGACTACGCGCTTGGGTAAGTGAGTATTCAGACCGTTGTAATTTTGAATCACAAAACGCCGCAACGCTATATTGTCGTAATTTGATTGCTGACGCTGAAACCCACGGTGTTAACATGACATTTGATGTCTACAAGCACAATAACACTGTGACCAAAATGGAAGTTGCTATTGCTAATGAACAACGTAAAAATTATGGCTTGTCAGAAAAAGTTACTGAAGAATCAGTAAGTGACACAGAGGCATAGCAAGTGAGGTGGCTCTATTGAAGTGATGTTAACTCTTGCAGCAGTAATTACACAAGAAGAAGTGACATATGTTAAACCAGAACCAGACGGGCTAATGCATATCTTACATATTATTGGTAAATTTTATGAAGACGGTATTGACGACCACTTAGCAGTATTTGTTTTGTTGGTCGTTATTGTTTTTGACATTTTGCTAGGGTTTAGCAGGGCGTGGGCACAACACAGTTATTCAAGTTCTAAGTTCCGCAAAGGCCTAGTCAGTCATGTGGCTATGTTCTTGATGACGGCTTTAGCTTATCCATTGTGCGTGTTTGCTGGTTTGGGTGTCGCTGTAGACGCCTTTATTATTTCCATGCTATTTGCTTATGGGTCAAGTGTTCTGGCTAACTTATCAGCTTTAGGTGTTCACATTCCATACATTGATAAATTTATTCGGCAAAATGTTGATACCGATAAATTTGACGTGGATAAAGCTGATTACACAAATAATGACGAGGAGAAAACAGATGAAACTAACTAACAAAACTTATGATTATTTAAAATGGGTGGTCGTGGTGCTTTTACCAGCATTAGGCACACTTATTGGAACAATCGGAACAGCGTTTAATTGGGAATACACACAAATTACTTTAGTTATCGTGACAGCTGTTACAACGTTTCTAGGTGCTTGTATCGGTATTTCCACAGCTAATTACAATAACAAGGAGGACGAATAATGAATACAGATGTTTTAATCAATTGGTTCGAGTCACGTCGAGGTAAGCTTACTTATAGCATGTACGGCTCACGCAACGGCTCAGACGGGACAGCAGACTGTTCTGGCTCAATCTCGCAAGCTTTAAAAGAAGCAGGAGTAAATATCATTGGTTTACCGTCAACGGTCACTTTGGGCTCACAATTAGCTAAAAACGGCTTCTACCGTGTTTCTAAAAATACAGATTGGAACGGTCAACGTGGTGACATTATTCTCATGTCATGGGGCGCTGATATGTCGCAATCTGGTGGTGCTGGTGGCCATGTCGGTGTGTTAGAGGACGCAAACATATTCATCAGCGTTGACTATTCTACTGGCGGACAAGCTGGCACAGCAGTATCAAGCCACAATTGGGATAGTTATTACAACAGCACCAAACCAGCTTATGTGGAAGCTTGGCGTTATTCTGGTTCTACAGCTACACAAGCGAATACAGTCGTCACACCAACCTCTACACGCAAACCAGACAGCAAAGCTTACTACTTAGCTAACCAAGTAGCTTTTGTCAATGGTATCTATCAAATTAAATGTGACTACTTAGCCCCAGTCGGGTTTGATTACGTTGATAACGGAATCCCCGTCGGTCTAGTCAATTGGGTAGATGAAAACGGCAACAACGTCCCTGACGGTCAAGACAAAGATTTTAAAGCTGGTATGTACTTTAGCTTTGAGCTTGACGAAGCTCACATCACTGACACTGGTCAAGGTGGCTATTATGGTGGTTATTACTGGCGTAAATTCGAGTTTGGACAATTTGGTACAGTCTGGCTATCTTGTCGAGATAAAGATGATTTAGTCAATTATTACAAATAATGCTATAATTAAATAGCAAACACTTTAACACGCTCTCGGCTTTGTACTGACCCCAAAAAGTTGGACAATTAATTATTGAAAGGATTTAGTCCTGTAT
>CAVAFU010000026.1:0-24471 GCA_963588325.1 Oribacterium sp. | reverse complement strand
TAATAGTACTACAAGATTCAAGCGAGGAAATTATGAATAATATTAAATGTCCACATTGTGGAACTGTTTTTACCATTAACGAAACAGAATACAGTCAACTCTTGGCGCAGGTTCGGAGCAATGAATTTGATAAAGAACTTCATGATCGCCTAGAAAAAGAAAAGGCGTTATTAGAAGAAAAATCTAAAAATGATTTACAAACACAAGCAAGCGCTAAAGATAAAGAAATCGCTGATTTAACAGCACAATTGGAGCAATTGAAACAAACGCTGGAATTGGAAAATCAACGTCAGTTAAGTCAAAAAGAACAAGAAATTATTGAGCTTAAATCACAGTTAGATAATTTAACTTCAGCTAAAGATTTGGAATTAAGCGAGGCTTTATCTAAAAAAGACAAAGAATTAATCAAGGTTCAAAATCAACTTGAGCGTGTGTCTTTGGAAAATAAAAATAGCTTAGTTGAAGCTGTGGCTGCAGTTGAAAAAGAGCGCGATGAAGCGAAATCTCAGTTGGCATTACAAGAAAAAGAAGCAGAATTATCCTTAGCGTCTGTTAAAAGTGATTATGAAGCACAATTAAAAGCTGCCAATGAACAAGTTGAATTTTACAAAAACTTCAAAGCGCAACAATCTACTAAGGCAATTGGCGAAAGCTTAGAAGTTTATGCTGAAACAGAATTCAACAAGGTCCGTGCTTACGCTTTTCCAAATGCCACTTTCGGTAAAGACAATGAAGTGTCAAGTCGTGGTTCAAAAGGAGATTTCATTTACCGTGAAACAGACGAAAATGGTATTGAAATACTATCTATTATGTTTGAGATGAAAAATGAAGCTGATGAAACCAAAACCAAACATAAAAACAAAGACTTCTACAAAGAACTAGACAAAGACCGCCGCGAGAAAAATTGTGAGTACGCCGTCTTAGTAACCATGCTAGAAGCAGACAATGATTACTTTAATACAGGTATTGTTGATGTCAGTCACGAATACGAAAAAATGTACGTTGTCCGTCCGCAATTGTTTATCCAATTGATTGGTATTTTGCGAAATGCTGCGCTTAATTCATTAAAATACAAGCAAGAATTAGCTTTAGTTCGTGAACAAAATATTGATATTACGCATTTTGAAGATGACCTTGAAACCTTTAAAAATGCCTTTGCTAAAAACTACAATTCAGCAAGTAATAACTTCAAAAAAGCCATTGATGAAATTGATAAGTCAATTCGTCGTATGGAAGAAGTTAAACGTTTCTTGACAACCAGCGAAAACCAGCTTCGCCTTGCTAACAATAAATTAGACGATGTTTCTGTCAAAAAATTAACACGAAAAAATCCGACCATGCGTGCCAAATTTGAAGCGTTGAAAGATTAGTTAAGTATATTATCACCTATCTCTTGACTAGGTTTTTAAAATTGATGTGCTATAATAAACCTATCAAATAATTGAGGTAATTATTATGAATAATATTATAGATTTGTCAAAACCAGTTGCAGAGACGGTTAAGGAACACCCAGAAGTAAAAGAAATTCTGGTAGATTTGGGCTTTAAACCTTTGGCGAAAGCTACGATGTTAAATACTGTCGGTAAAGTGACGTCGATAAAAGCTGGTGCAAAATTAGCCAACATTTCGCTTGATAAAATTCAACAAATACTAGAATTTAACGGTTATGAAGTGATTGGAGGCAACAATGACTGAAAATCGTATTGAAATACTAAAAGATATTCTTTTACGTCTTCACCAAGGTGCTGATGCTGAATCTGTTCAAGAGGACTTCAATCAGCACTTCACAGGTGTATCTGCTTTAGAAATTTCCATGATGGAACATGAATTAATGGGAGCAGATACTGGAATTACTTTTGAAGATGTCATGGGATTATGTAATGTTCATGCTAATCTTTTTAACGGTGCGGTTTCTGATGTTGACGTTCCAGATGCCGAGCAAGAAGGACACCCTGTTTATGTTTTCAAGCAAGAAAATCTGGCATTACGCGCAGCAATGTTGCGTATTCGTCGTATTATTGAAAACTATGAAAAACCTGAAAATGAAGAATTTCGTTCAGATTTGATTCGTGGTTTGAAGCATCAGATGAGCTTATTGGGGCAATTCCAAAATCATTATAATCGTAAAGAAAAGCTCTTTTTCCCAATCATGGAGCGTTATGGACATGATGCGCCGCCAAAAGTAATGTGGGGCGTCGATGATGAGATTAGAGTACTTTTCAAAGAAGCACAAGTTGCTGTCAATAAACTACCTGAAATAGCCATCACAGAAGTTTCTTCAATCTTTGAAGCATTCGCTAAAGAGTTTGAAGAAATGATTTTCAAGGAAGAAGCTATTCTCTTGATGATTTTGTTGGAAACATTGACTCAAGATGATTGGCTTGCGATTGCCGAAGAAAGTGATGCTTACGGGTATGCTATTGTCAAACCAACCGCTAAATGGCAACCACACCGTGAAAAGTTTGAAAATGCTGAACAGGAAGCTGAATCAACAACGGAAGTAGCAGAAGAATCTCAAGAGGTATCCTCAAATGATGACTCGTTAACAAAAATTATTGATACCCCTGAAGGGCAATTCACAATCAGCTTTACTCCTAAAAAGGAAAAGACAGCCGTTGATAGAACAGCGACACAGCCATTTGGTAACGGTTATTTGTCAGTTGAGCAAGCAAATCTTATCCTTAACCACTTGCCATTAGAAATCACTTTCGTAAATAAAGACGATATTTTCCAATATTATAATGACAACACTGAACCAGAAAAGATGATTTTTAAACGTACCCCAAGTCAAATTGGACGTCATGTTGAACTCTGTCATCCACCAAAAGTTCTGGATAAAGTTAAGAAAATTTTTACGCTTTTGCGTTCAGGTGAACGTGATAAAGTGGTTATGTGGTTCAAATCAGAAAAACTTGGTAAATTTGTTTATGTCACCTACGCTGCCGTCCGTGATGAAAAAGGCGAATTTCAAGGTGTATTAGAATACGTTCAAGAAATACAGGATTTCTTTGAATTAGACAGCGATAATAATCGTGACATTTAGAAAGTAAACACAGCTAGAACTCTTTAAATTGAGTTTTAGCTTGTCTTTTGTTAGTGAAAAAAGTTATAATAAAAGTTATGATTAACGGAATTATTAATTTGAAAAAAGAAGCTGGAATGACTAGCCATGATGCTGTCTTTAAGCTTCGCAAGATATTGCATGAGAAAAAAATCGGTCATGGAGGGACACTAGACCCAGATGTTGTGGGTGTTTTGCCGATTGCTGTTGGTAAAGCAACACGTGTTATTGAATACATGACAGAAGCTGGAAAAGTCTATAGTGGTCAGATTTGCTTGGGCTATGCGACAACGACAGAAGATGCCAGTGGTGATATTATTGAGCGTACACCAATTAAAGAAAGTCAGCTAACAGGAGAACAAGTTGACCAAGCTTTAATTAGTTTTATTGGTGAAATCACTCAAATTCCTCCCATGTATTCAGCTGTAAAAGTCAACGGAAAACGTTTATACGAATATGCTCGTGCTGGTCAAACAGTAGAACGACCTGAACGTCATGTGACGATTTATGACTTCAAACGTACTAGTCAGTTAGAATTTAAAGATGACTGCTGTTATTTTGACTTTGAAGTGGCATGTAGTAAAGGAACTTATATCCGAACACTGTCAGTCGATTTAGGTAAGAAACTGGGTTATGCTAGCCATATGTCTTATTTAGAGCGTAAAGCGTCAGCTGGTTTATTGTTAGAGAACGCTTTAACACTAACAGAAATTGCAGACAAAGTGAGCGTAGAGGATTTTTCATTTTTGCTTCCTGTTGAATACGGCGTTATGGATTTACCACGCGTTGATTTAACTGAAGACCAAAAAACAGAAATTTCTTTTGGACGAAAAATTAGTCTAGATAGCCAAGAAGAACAGTTGGCAGGATTCCACCAAGACAAATTGGTAGCAATTCTTGAACTACGCGATGACCTTTACAAACCACACAAGGTATTTATATGATTTAGAATGGAAACAATGGATATTCAACGAATAAAAGACTACAAAGATATAAAAAATGATAAAGATAGTGTCTTAGTATTAGGATACTTTGATGGGCTTCATCGTGGTCATAAAGCCTTATTTGATAAAGCAAGAGAAATCGCAGAACGTCAAGATTTATCATTGACTGTCTTAACATTTAATGAGTCTCCGCGTCTTGCCTTATCACGTTTTACACCAGATTTATTGCTTAATTTAACATCTCCTGAAAAACGTTATGAAAAATTTGCGGAATACGGTGTTAATCAGTTGTATTTGATTGATTTTACGTCAGCATTTTCAAAAGTATCTTCAGATTCATTTTTGGAAAACTATATTAAACAACTTCGTGCTAAAACGATTGTTGTTGGATTCGATTACAAATTTGGACATGACCGAAAAGATGTCAGCTATTTAGCACAGCAATTTGATGGAGAAGTCGTGGTAGTTCCTGAGGTACAAGACAAAGGTGAAAAGATTGGCTCAACACGCATTCGTCAATTGATTTTTGACGGTAACATCAAAGAAGTCAATCGTCTATTAGGGTATGAATTCAGTACGCGTGGAATTGTGGTTCATGGCGATGCGCGTGGACGAACTATCGGCTTTCCAACAGCTAATTTGGCACCTATTGATAGAGTTTACCTCCCAGGCGATGGCGTTTATGTTTCAGATGTGATTGTTAATGGAAAAACGTATCGTGCAATGACGAGTATCGGAAAAAATATGACTTTCGACGGCACTGAGCTTCGTTTAGAAGCTAATATTTTTGATTTCAAAGAGGATATTTACGGCGAAACGATTGAGATTATCTGGTTAGATAAAATCCGCGATATGATAAAATTTTCAGGACCTGATGAGTTAGTTAGACAATTAAATTCTGACAAAGAAGTTGCCCTAAATTGGAAAAAAGATAGCCAAGTTCTTTAAAATTTTGTATAATAAAAGCAAGAATATTGGGAGAGGTGGTTATATATGATTACTTTATTTTTGTCACCAAGTTGTACGAGCTGCCGAAAAGCTCGAGCTTGGCTAAATGAACACGACGTGAAATTTCAAGAGCATAATATTATCACCAATCCTCTCAGTCGTGAAGAATTGATGTCAATTTTGGCATTTACTGAGAATGGAACAGAAGATATTATTTCAACTCGTTCTAAAGTTTTTCAAAAATTAGATATTGATGTCGATGACTTATCTGTTTCAGACTTAATTGATTTGATTTCAAAAAATCCAGGTTTGTTACGTCGCCCGATTATTTTAGATAATAAGCGCATGCAAATTGGATTTAACGAAGATGAAATCCGTGCTTTTCTGCCACGAGATTACCGTAAACAAGAATTACGTCAAGCGACTATAAAAGCAGAAATTGAAGGATAGAAAGGAATAACTCAAACTAGCTTTTTTGATTATTTTGTTAGACTAGTGCACTACAAGGTCATCAGAATTGGAAAAGCGAGTTAATTAAACCTCGCTTTATTGCTGGTTTTAGCTTGATAAGACAAGCTACTAGGGAGTTTTGGTATCTTTGTATGAAAAATTACAGCTATCCACTTGATTTGTCTTGGAGCACTGAAGAAATTGCCTCAGTGCTTCATTTTTTGAATCAAGTTGAAGCCGCTTATGAAACGAAAGTTTCTGTAAAAGATATTTTAGACAGCTATGCTGCATTTAAAACCATTGTAAAAAGCAAAGCACAAGAAAAACAAATTGACCGTGAATTTGAAAGAAGCAGTGGCTACTCAACTTACCGAGCTGTGAAGGCAGCAAAAGCTAAAGAGAAAGGATTTATTTCTCTTGGAAAATAAGTTTACATTCGCTAAAGACTTGATTCATGATGCAGGTGCTTTCATCAAGGACAATATGGTGCAAGATTTGCAGATTGAAGAAAAAACGCGTTTTGATGATTTGGTGACAAATCTGGATAAGGCGACACAGGAGTTGTTGATTTCTAGAATTAAAGCCGCTTATCCTGATGATAATATCATGGCAGAAGAAAATAATGTTCACCATCCTATTTTAGACGGCAATGTTTGGGTTTTAGACCCGATTGATGGCACTGTTAATTTTGTTGTCCAAGGGGCTAATTTTGCGGTGATGATTGCTTACTATGAAAACGGCAAAGGACAATTTGGCTTGATTTACGATGTCATCAACGACGTTCTTTATAGTGGCGGTGGGCAGTTTGACGTTTGTGCTAATGACAAACAACTTTCTGCTTATCAAGATGTAGCTCTCAGACGTACATTGATTGGTTGCAATGCTAGTATGTTTGCAGGAAATTACTGTGGCATTCGTGACTTGATTGACCAAACGTTAGGAGTCCGTGTTTATGGTGGTGCTGGTCTTAGCATGGCATGTGTGATGACTGGACAGTTAATGGCGTATTTCTCTTATATTCAACCTTGGGATTATGCAGCTGCTAAAATCATGGGTGAAAAATTAGGCTATGTCCTTGTCACACTTGATGGCAAAGAGCCTGATTTTACAACACGTCAAAAAGTAATGTTTGTTCCTGAGAAAAAATTAGCAACGATTCAAAGCTATCTGAAACCGTAGAAAGAGGACACTACAATGAATGATGGAAACTGTCGTGGTTGGTACGAGGGTGATTCTATTTTAGAAGCTTATCATGATAATGAATGGTGTAAGATAACCCATGATGACCAATTTCAATTTGAATTATTGTGTCTTGAAGGGGCAAGCGTTGGTTTGTCTTGGAAAACAATTATGCACAAACGTGATAATTATCGTAATGCTTTTCATCATTTTGATATTGATTCCTGCGCTCAGATGACTGATGACGAATTAGAACAATTGTTGTCAAACTCTGGCTTAATTCGCAATCGTAATAAAATTTTTAGTGTCCGAAAAAATGCGCGGGTTGTGCAAGCTATTCAAAAAGAATTCGGTTCTTTTGATGCTTATCTTTGGAGTTTTACAGACGGTAAACAAATTGATGGAAAATGGCAGACGCCAGAAGACATTCCAACAGTATCTGATTTATCACAAAAGCTTAGCAAAGATATGAAAAAGCGTGGAATGAGTTTTGTTGGACCTGTCATTACTTATTCATTTTTACAAGCTGTTGGCATTGTTAACGACCATCTCATAAATTGTGACTATAGATAATCAAAACCTAGTGATTTTGCTAGGTTTTTTTGTGACTTTTTGCTAAAATAAAATAAATTTACAGAATGATTTTATAGCTGAAATAGATAATAATTAATTTTAAAAGGAGATATTTTATGATAAATTGGCTGATGACGCAAAACGTTGTTTTGTTAGCCTTGTTAGCAGGATTGTTTACGTGGGGGTGTACCATTCTTGGCTCTGCTGTTGTTTTTTTCTTTACAAAAGTTAGTCGCAAATTGCTGGATGTCATGATGGGGTTTGCAGCTGGAGTTATGATTGCTGCCTCTTTTTGGTCGTTACTAGACCCAGCTATTGAATATGCACAAGCAGATTACGGAAATCTTGCTTGGTTACCAGCGGCTGTCGGTTTTCTTTTGGGTGGATTTAGTCTGCGCTTGATTGATGCTCTTGTCCCACATTTGCATTTAGGAAAAGATGTGTCAGAAGCAGAAGGAATTCAGCCAAAGAAAAAACTTTCAAAGACGGCTTTGCTATTTTTGGCTATTACCATTCATAATTTTCCAGAGGGACTAGCTGTAGGGGTGACTTTTGGAGCATTAGCGTCTGGCAATATGACGAGTGCTGCACTCGTCGGCGCTATTGGTTTAGCTATCGGTATTGGTTTGCAAAATGTCCCAGAAGGTGCAGCACTTTCAATTCCGATTCGTGCAGATGGTAGCTCTCGTGGTCGTGCTTTCTTTTTAGGCGCCATGTCAGCAATTGTTGAACCAATCGGTGCAGTATTGGGGGCGGCTCTTGTGATTGTTATGCTGCAGATTATTCCTTACGCTCTTGCTTTTGCAGCTGGTGCGATGATTTTCGTTGTTGTAGAAGAACTTATCCCAGAATCACAAACCAATGGCAATACTGATATTGCAACCCTTGGACTTATGGTTGGTTTTGTTATTATGATGGTAATGGATGTTGCTTTAGGCTAATATGATTATAGATTAACCCTAGTGATTCACTAGGGTTTTGATTTATGCTGTACAAATTATTTGGAAATGTTTTCAAAATATCATACAATAAAGAAAAAAAGATAAGGTGATTTTATGGCAATTACGGTTAATTTATATTACAAAGGCATCAATGGCAATGCTCGAAAATTTATGGAAGAAATGGAAAAATCAGGTACGGCTGCAGCCATTCGAGCTGAAAAAGGAAATTTAAGATATGAGTATTTCTTTCCTGCAAACGACCCTGAAACGGTGTTGCTGATTGATAGCTGGGAAAATCAAGAGGCAATTGATGTTCATCATGCTTCACCGATGATGGTAACACTAGCTGAACTCCGAGAAAAATACGATTTGCACATGACTGTTGAACGTTACGTGTCTGATGATAGCGAAGTTGATAGTGAATTTATCCGAAAATAATGACATACGATAAGAGGATTTGGCAAAATCAATCCTCTTTTTGATTTCCGAATCAGAAAGTTGAGAATTTTAAAAGTATGGGATATGATAAGGATATTATTGGAGGTATTATTATGGCAACATTTGCAGAATATTTCACACCTATCACAGCTAAGGAAGCTGAAAAACAGCTTCAAACAGCAGATAATTTTATTCTTTTTATCGGACGACCAACTTGTCCTTATTGCCGACGTTTTGAACCAAAACTAAACCAAGTGGCAAAAGATAATCAATTAACAGTTCATTTTCTAAATAGTGATAATCCAGATTCAGCTATACAAGAATTACGTGCAACTTATGATGTTCCAACCGTTCCAGGGCTTTTGGTAGCAAAATCAGGTCATGTCAAAGTTGTTTGTGATTCATCATTGTCAGAAGAAGCTATTTTAGACTTTATTACTCACTAACGGGAGGTTTTATGGAAGTTAATCAATACGATTACATAGTCATTGGTGGCGGTTCTGGTGGTATTGCTTCGGCTAACCGTGCTGCTATGCACGGTGCAAAAGTTATCCTTTTTGAGGCTAAGGATGTTGGTGGAACTTGCGTTAACTTGGGTTGTGTTCCTAAAAAAGTCATGTGGTATGGAGCGCAAGTCGCAGAAACATTGAAAACATATGCTGGCGAATATGGCTTTCAAGTTGGGCAAACGTCTTTTGATTTTAAAACATTGAAAGCAAATCGTGAAGCCTACATTGACCGTATTCATGGTTCTTACGAACGTGGTTTTGACAATAATGGTGTTGACCGTGTTTATGCCTATGCAAGTTTTGTCGATGCTCATACTGTTGAGGCAGAAGGTAAATACTACACAGCACCGCACATTTTAATTGCTACAGGTGGGCATGCTCTTTACCCAGACATTCCTGGTGCGCAGTATGGTATGACGTCAGATGGCTTTTTTGAGTTGGATGATGTGCCAAAACGTACGGCTGTAGTGGGAGCTGGTTACATTGCTGTTGAGCTTTCAGGTGTTCTGCATGCTCTTGGCTCAGAAACGCATCTCTTTGTGCGACGTGACCGCCCTTTACGAACATTTGATAAAGAAATTGTTGAAACACTCGTCGATGCTATGGCTGAAAATGGTCCGACATTACATACTTTTTCTATTCCGAAAGAAGTCATCAAAAACGCTGATGATAGCTTGACATTGATTTTGGAAAACGGTGAAAGTTACACCGTTGATACGCTTATTTGGGCAATCGGTCGTAAAGCCAATGTTACAGGTTTCGGACTTGAAAAAACAGGTGTAAAACTTAATGAAAAAGGCTTTATTGAGGCTGATGACTATGAAAATACATCTGTAGAAGGTATTTATGCTCTTGGTGATGTCAATGGTAAATTGGAATTGACACCAGTTGCTGTCAAAGCAGGGCGTCAATTAGCGGAACGATTGTTTAATCATAAACCAGAAGCTAAAATGGACTATAAAGATGTTGCGACCGTTATTTTTAGCCATCCAGCTATTGGTTCAATTGGTTATTCAGAAGAAAAAGCCATTGCAAAGTTTGGAGCAGAACAAATCAAAGTTTATCGTTCTAGTTTCACACCGATGTATACAGCTTTAGGTAACCATCGTCAACCAAGCAAAATGAAATTAGTAACTCTAGGCAAGGATGAAAAGGTCATCGGATTACACGGCATCGGTTATGGTGTTGATGAAATGATTCAAGGCTTCTCAGTTGCCATCAAAATGGGAGCAACCAAGGAAGATTTTGATAATACGGTAGCCATTCACCCAACAGGAGCTGAAGAATTTGTAACGATGAGATAGGTAGATTTGGACAGGGAGATACTCACTATTTATCGGGAAATTATTATCTGTTGTCTGAATGCCTCTCATTGGAACAAGAGAAAGAGTGCCTCTTTCTTATTCAAAACCTTCCCTGAAGCTTTTGAACCATTCATCCGACAGGAGCCGAAGAATTTGTAACGATGAGATAGCTTTTCAGATAAAAGAGATACAGAGTTTGGAGCAGAACTGTTTCAAGCTCTTTTTGTGTTATGCATTAAAATTATTCTAACTATTTCGTCATCATTTTATGCTATTTTGACATTAAAGCGACATCTTTATGTCACCCAATAGAAAATAGAATTTTGATAAACTACTTGTGATTGGGAAAGCGGATTTATTGGGAGGATTATGATGAAAGAAAATCGTTATCGAAATTTTATTGCCACATTGTTAATCGGCTTTATTTTTTTAGCTGGTGGTTTAGTTACTGCAGTTATTAACTACAAAAATAATACCGTTGAGGTATTATCTGAAAAGAATCGTGTATTTGATGGGGAAAATACTGCTGCTGATACCGAAGCTACTGTTTTGGTCAATGTTTATGGCATTTATGAAGAACCTATTGCAGATATAGATGGGCACAATACCGTTATTTGGCTAATTGCTTACGATAATGGTTATGTGGGCTTAGAAGCAAAAGAAGATGACCAACAAGTCGCTAATCTTTTGTCAAAAGGAAGTGATTTGAGTGAGCATCCGCAGCAATTAATTGTTAAATATTTTGATACACATTATGTTAATTCCAATGGTATCACGAGTTACGCTAGCGCAATGGGAACAATTGTTGATTCATCAACGGAGTTAGGGCAACGTTTTGATTATTATTCTTATGTCTCATTATCGGCGGCTAATGGTGATAGGCAGTCTACTTATATTATGGCTGCTATCTTTAGTGGTATCGGTCTGTTCTTAATTGGTTTAAGCTTTGTCACCAAATCCAAAACCGCAAAGACCTTCGATGACTTTTACACGGAATATCCTGAATTAAATGGTTCTATTGAACATTTATTGGATGAAGCAGGCTATGCTAATGATAAATTGAAAATTGCTATCTATCAGCATCATTTGATTTCTTATTATGGCGGGTTTTATACGATAAATTTAAATGACATTCACCAACTATATCATCACATCATTAAAATCAAGCGTTTATTTATTACAATCGGACGCCGTTCAATGCTTGTTGGGGTTATTGATAAAAGACGAAAAAGCATTTCTATTAAAAATATTGGTAAAACGACAGATGATGAGCTGCAGGAAATGTTTCATTATCTTGCAGAGCATTTTCCACAAATTAAACTTGGCAAAGACTAAGAATCCTTTAATGCAGTTTTAGAATTTATGGAGTTGAGAGCTTATCTCAGCTCTTTTATTTTAAGTAAAATCACGGTTTTACTTGATATTGATAGTTGTAATTAATATGTGAAATTGTTATCATATAAGTATGTTATTACCTGAAAAATTTATCGAAAAATATCGCAATCTTCTCGGTGATGAGGCAGATGATTTTCTGGCGACATTTGACCAAGAAGCTATCTCAGGATTCCGTGTCAATCCGCTCAAAACTGCTCAACAAGCATTTGATGACCCGATTCCAAATACACCTTGGGGACATTATGGGAAAGTTTCTGGAAAATCACCAGAGCATGTTTCGGGGCTTGTTTATTCTCAAGAACCAGCTGCACAAATGGTTGCTCAAGTTGCGTCACCACAAGAAAATATGCGCGTGCTTGACTTAGCAGCAGCGCCAGGTGGCAAATCGACACATTTGCTTAGCTACATGAATAATACAGGTGTCTTGGTTAGCAATGAAATTTCAAGCAAACGTAGCAAAATTTTAGTCGAAAATATTGAACGTTTTGGTGCGCGAAATGTTGTTGTTACGAATGAAAGTTCTCAAAAATTAGCCAAAGTTTTTAAAAACTATTTTGACCTTATCGTTTTTGATGGACCGTGTTCAGGTGAAGGAATGTTCCGTAAGGACCCTTCAGCTACTCAATATTGGCATGAAGGTTACCCAGCTGAATGTGCTGCGCTTCAAAAAGAAATCCTAGAAGAAGCAATGAAGATGTTAGCTGTCGGAGGAACCTTAGTTTATTCAACATGTACTTGGTCGCCTGAAGAAAATGAAGAAGTTGTAAGATGGCTTTTAGAAAATTATGATTACCTTGAATTAGTAAATGTCGAGAAAATCAATGGCATGGTAGAAGGAATTGGCTTACCTGAAGTAGCTCGAATGTACCCGCATCATTTTAAAGGTGAAGGACAATTCGTTGCAAAACTACGTGATACAAGAGTGCCAGAGGCTCGCTCTATTAAACCAATCAAATCCAACCTAACAAAAGCTCAGTTAAAACTTTGGCAAGACTTTGCAAAACAGCACATCAAAGTTGATTTTAAAGGGATTTTGCAAACCTTTGGTGATAATCTATATCTTTTACCAGAAGGTTTACCTGATTTGTCAAAATTAAAGATTGCACGCAACGGACTTCATTTGGGAACTTTTAAGAAAAATCGCTTCGAGCCATCATTTGCTTTAGGACTCTCATTATCACCAGATGACGTAGAACAGTTTGTGAAAATTGATATAGAACAGTTCAAGGTTTATGCGTCTGGAAATATTGTTAAATTGGAAGAACCAATTTCAAACGGCTGGTATTTGGTAACGATAAACGGCAATGGCATGGGCTTTGCCAAAATTACTGGAAATATTCTGAAAAATTATTTTCCAAAAGGACTGCGTTTTAATTCGTGAACTGTTACAGATACAATTTATCTTAAATAGGAAGAAAAGCACTTTGCAAATGCCTGTTTGATATGTTACTATTTCTTTGTGAGGTATTTGTAAACTTCATGTAAATTACTTTTTATTTTCAAAATTAAGTAGGAATCACAAATGAAAAAAATGAAAAAACTAAGCTTTTTGCTGCTAATTTCCTCAGTTTCCATCATTTTATCAGGTTGTGCTAGTTGGATTGACAAAGGTCAGTCAATTACTAGTGTCGGTTCTACAGCTCTCCAACCTCTTGTTGAAGCTGCGGCTGATGAATTTGGAACAGCTAATACAGGAAAAACAGTCAATGTCCAAGGTGGTGGTTCTGGTACAGGACTTTCACAAGTCCAATCAGGAGCGGTACAAATTGGTAACAGTGATGTTTTTGCTGAAGAAAAAGATGGAATCGATGCCGACAAACTGGTCGACCATCAAGTAGCGGTAGCAGGAATTGCTGTTATTGTTAACGATAAAGTAAAAGTTGATAATTTAACGACAGAGCAACTTCGTAAGATTTTCACTGGTGAAATTACAAACTGGAAAGAAGTTGGCGGTCAAGATTTAGAGATTTCAATTATCAACCGTGCAGCAAGTTCAGGATCACGTGCAACATTTGACAGTGTCATCATGAATGGTGAGTCAGCTGTGCAAAGCCAAGAGCAGGATTCAAATGGTATGGTAAAATCTATCGTATCACAAACACCAGGTGCGATTTCATATCTTGCTTTTGCCTATGTTGATGATTCTGTAAAAACAATCAGTCTAAATGGATATGAACCAACGGCTGAAAATGTTACAACAAATAACTGGCCACTTTGGTCATACGAACATATGTACACTAAAGGTGAGCCAACAGGTTTAACAAAAGAATTTTTGGATTATGTCATGAGTGATGAAGTTCAAAAAGGAATTGTTGAACAAATGGGGTACATTTCAGTTAATGATATGAAAGTTACTAAGTCAGCTGATGGCACGGTAACAGAAAAATAAGGAGACGTTATGAGAAATCAAGATCTTGAGAAACAATTAACCTCACCTTCAAAAAACTCTCGATTGGAAAAATTCGGAAAAAGTTTGACATTCTTCTGTTTGGTACTAATTGTTTTTATCGTTGCAATGATTTTAATTTTCGTTGCTCAAAAAGGATTGTCTACTTTCTTTGTTGATGGGGTCAATCCGCTAACATTCCTTTTTGGAAGTAAATGGGATCCAAGTTCAGGATCGTTTGGTGCACTTCCGATGATTCTAGGGTCATTTATTGTAACAATTTTATCTGCTTTGGTTGCAACTCCGATTGCGATTGGAGCAGCAGTATTTATGACAGAAATATCACCAAAATATGGTGCTAAAATTTTACAACCTGCCATTGAATTGCTAACTGGTATTCCTTCAGTTGTTTATGGTTTTATCGGTTTGCAAGTTATCGTACCATTTATCCGTTCGATTTTTGGTGGGACAGGATTTGGTATTTTATCAGGGGTTTGTGTTCTTTTTGTCATGATTCTACCAACTGTTACCTTCATGACAGTTGATAGTTTAAAAGCCGTACCAAGACACTACAAAGAAGCAAGTCTTGCGATGGGCGCAACACGTTGGCAAACAATTTGGCGTGTTATTCTGAACGCTGCTAGACCTGGTATTTTTACAGCTGTTATTTTCGGTATGGCTCGCGCATTTGGTGAAGCCTTAGCCATTCAGATGGTTGTCGGAAACTCAGCAGTTGTTCCAACATCATTGACAACACCAGCAGCAACCTTGACATCTGTTCTTACAATGGGTATCGGTAACACTGTCATGGGAACTGTTCAAAATAATGTTCTTTGGTCACTAGCATTAGTCTTACTTGTGATGAGCTTAGGATTTAATATGCTCGTGAAATTTATTACAAGAGAAAGAAAGAGAAATTATGCACGCTAAAAAAATTGATAAATTAGCAACAGGAATTCTCTACACTATTGCTGGAGTTATTGTTGCGATTTTGGCATCTTTGCTACTTTATATCTTGGTTAAAGGTTTACCTCATGTTAGCTGGTCTTTCTTGACAGGTAAATCATCATCTTACCAAGCTGGTGGTGGTATCGGAATTCAACTATACAATTCCCTCTTTCTTCTAGTGATTACTCTAGTTATTTCTATTCCATTATCAATGGGAGCGGGAATTTATTTATCTGAGTATGCCAAAAAAGGACGTTTTACAAATTTCATTAGAACTTGTATTGAAATTCTATCATCTTTGCCATCAGTAGTCGTTGGTTTGTTTGGTTATCTTATTTTCGTTGTTCAATTTCAATATGGATTCTCAATTATTTCGGGAGCACTTGCTTTGACGGTCTTTAACTTGCCACAGATGACACGTAATGTTGAAGATGGTTTGCGTAATGTTCACCACACACAACGTGAAGCAGGGCTTGCGCTTGGTTTATCACGTTGGGAAACAGTTGTTCACGTTGTTGTTCCAGAAGCTTTGCCAAGTATTGTTACTGGTATCGTGCTTGCTTCAGGACGTATCTTTGGTGAAGCGGCAGCTCTTATTTATACAGCTGGACAATCTGCACCAGCGCTTGATTGGTCAAATTGGAATCCACTTAGTGTCACAAGTCCGATTTCTATCTTCCGTCAAGCTGAAACACTTGCTGTTCACATTTGGAAAGTTAACAGTGAAGGTACAATTCCTGATGCGACACAAGTTTCGCAAGGAAGTGCCGCTGTCCTATTGATTTTTATCCTCATTTTCAACCTATCAGCACGTTATATCGGTAAGAAACTTCACGCGAAATTAACGTCAGCAAACTAAAGGAGAAGAAATGACAGAATATAATTGGAATGAAAGGCATATCATCACTTTCCCAGAAGAAAAACTTGCCTTGGCAACAAAAGACCTTCATGTTTATTATGGTCAAAAAGAGGCAATCAAGGGAATTGATATGCAATTTGAAAAAAATAAAATTACAGCCCTTATTGGTCCTTCAGGATGTGGTAAATCAACATTTCTTCGTAGTTTGAACCGAATGAATGACACCATCGACATTGCTAAAGTGACTGGTGAGATTTTATATGAAGGTATTGACGTTAATGCCAAAAACATCAATGTTTATGAAATGCGTAAACACATTGGTATGGTTTTCCAACGTCCAAATCCATTTGCTAAATCAATTTATAAAAATATCACATTTGCTTATGAACGAGCAGGTGTGAAAGATAAACAATTTTTAGATGAAATTGTTGAAACTTCTCTAAAACAAGCTGCGCTTTGGGACCAAGTAAAAGATGATTTGCATAAATCTGCCTTTACACTTTCTGGTGGTCAACAACAACGTTTGTGCATCGCGCGAGCTATTGCTGTGAAACCTGATATTCTTTTAATGGATGAACCAGCGTCAGCATTGGATCCAGTTGCGACTATGCAATTGGAAGACACAATGTTTGAATTGAAAAAGGATTACACAATCATCATTGTAACCCACAATATGCAACAAGCTGCCCGTGCTAGTGATTACACAGCATTCTTCTATTTGGGAGATTTAATCGAGTACGATAAGACTAATAATATCTTCCAAAATGCGAAATTGCAATCAACTAGCGATTATGTATCTGGACACTTTGGTTAGAAAGGAAAGACATGACAGAACCTATTTTAAAAGTAAGTGATTTATCTGTTTACTATAACAAGAAAAAAGCTTTAAACAACGTGTCTATGGATTTCTACCCTAACGAAATCACAGCCTTGATTGGACCATCTGGTTCAGGAAAATCAACACTTTTACGTTCGATTAACCGCATGGGAGATTTAAACCCAGAAGTGACCTTGACTGGAGCAATCACATACAACGGTCACAACATCTACAGTCCACGAACAGATACGGTTGAACTTCGTAAAGAAATCGGTATGGTTTTCCAACAACCAAATCCATTTCCAATGTCAATTTATGAAAATGTTGTTTATGGTTTGCGTCTAAAAGGGATTAAAGATAAACAAGTCCTTGATGAAGCAGTAGAAACATCACTAATTGGTGCTTCTATCTGGGATGAAGTCAAAGACCGATTGCATGATTCAGCACTTGGCTTATCAGGTGGTCAGCAACAACGTGTGTGTGTGGCACGTGTTTTGGCAACAAGTCCTAAGATTATCTTGCTAGATGAACCAACATCTGCATTAGACCCAATTTCAGCTGGTAAAGTTGAAGATACTCTTTATAGCTTAAAAGATAAATACACAATGCTTATCGTAACACGTTCAATGCAACAAGCATCACGTATTTCAGACCGCACAGGATTTTTCCTTGGTGGTAACCTTATTGAATACGGTAAGACACACGAAATGTTTATGGATCCTAAATGTAAAGAGACAGAAGATTACATTACAGGAAAATTTGGTTAGTTTTTAGCAGCTTGCAAAGGGAGATGATATTATGTTAAGGTCAAAATTTGACGAAGAATTAGAAAAACTACACAATCAATTTTACGCAATGGGGACTGAAGTTCTTTCTCAAATCAACAAAACTGTTCGAGCATTCATCAGTCATGATCGTGAGTTAGCTAAAGAAGTTATCGAAGGTGATGAAATCGTTAATAATTTTGAAACAAAATTAGAGAAAAAATCACTTGAAATCATTGCGTTGCAACAACCAGTTTCACAAGATTTACGTACAGTTATTACTGTTTTGAAAGCTTCAAGCGATGTTGAGCGTATGGGTGACCATGCAGCTTCAATTGCAAAAGCAACGATTCGAGTTAAAGGCGAAGAACGTTTGCCAGAAGTCGAAGCAGAAATCAAAAAAATGGGTAAAGCAGTACGTGATATGGTGGAAGAAGCTTTGGATGTTTACATCACTGGAGACGAAGAACGTGCCTATGAAGTAGCAGCATCAGATGAAGTGATTGATAATTATTTCCGCAACATTCAAAATATGGCTGTTGAGTCAATCCGTCAACAACCTGATACCGTATTTGCTGGGAAAGAATACTTGCAAGTTATCACTTACCTAGAACGTATTGGTGATTATGCTCGTAATATTTGTGAATGGGTTGTTTACCTTAAAACTGGTAAAATTATTGAATTGTAATTTGTAACAATAAAGAGAAGGGTAGTGCCTTCTCTTTTGTTTTGTTTATAAAAACTGACAGATATTTAGTATTGTGATATAATAAAATAGTTTGATAGTACTTAACCATCATTAATTTAAAGACACGATTTTTTATTGTAAGTATTGTCAGAATTATTTAAAAGATTAAATGATGTGAGGGAGAACAATTGTTAGTCCTCATTTCTACATTTTAAAGGAGTTATATGAAAACTGTAGAACATTTTATTGAAAAGTTTGTTCCTGAGAATTATAATATTTTCCTTGATATTAACCGTCAAGCAAAAGCATTTTCAGGGAACGTAGCCATTAGTGGTGAGGCTTTAGATAATGTTATTTCATTCCACCAAAAAGATTTAACCATCGCTTCTATTTTGCTAGACAATCAAAACTTAGAGTTTACGATTGATAACACCAATGAAGCAGTTCATGTTGAGTTACCAGAAACAGGTACGATGACACTTGTTATCGAATTTTCGGGCAACATCACAGATAATATGACAGGAATTTACCCATCATATTACACTGTTGATGGTGTTAAAAAAGAAGTTATTTCAACACAATTTGAAAGCCATTTTGCTCGTGAAGCTTTCCCATGTGTTGATGAGCCAGAAGCAAAAGCTACTTTTGATTTAAGTATCAAATTCGACCAAACAGAAGGTGAAATTGTTCTTTCAAATATGCCAGAAGTTGACGCAGAACGTCGCAAAGAAACTGGTTTATGGACTTTTGATACAACACCTCGTATGTCATCATACTTACTTGCCTTTGCTCTTGGCGATTTGCAAGGTAAAACAGCAAAAACTAAAAATGGTACAGAAGTTGGTGTCTTTTCAACAAAAGCACATGCGCTTAAATCATTAGATTTTGCTTTAGATATTGCTGTTCGTGTAATTGATTTCTACGAAGATTACTATGGTGTTAAATACCCAATTCCATTATCATATCATGTTGCCCTTCCTGATTTTTCAGCTGGAGCAATGGAAAACTGGGGCTTGGTAAATTATCGTGAAGTCTACCTTTTAGTTGATGAAAATTCTACCGTTAAGAGCCGTCAAAATGTTGCTCTTGTTGTTGCTCACGAATTAGCTCACCAATGGTTTGGTAACCTTGTTACAATGAAATGGTGGGATGATTTATGGCTTAACGAATCATTTGCCAACATGATGGAATACGTTTCTATTGATGCAATCGAACCATCATGGAATATTTTTGAAGATTTCCAAACAGCAGGTCTTCCATTAGCACTTCAACGTGATGCTACCGATGGTGTTCAATCTGTACACGTTGAAGTAAAACATCCTGACGAAATCAACACATTGTTTGATCCAGCGATTGTGTACGCTAAAGGTAGCCGTTTGATGCATATGCTTCGCCGTTGGTTAGGTGACGATGATTTCAGAGCTGGTTTGAAAATCTACTTTGAAAAACATCAATATGGTAATACTATCGGTCGCGACCTTTGGGATGCTTTATCAGAAGCTTCTGGAAAAGATGTCGCTGCCTTTATGAATGCTTGGTTAGAACAACCTGGTTATCCAGTTGTTACAGCAGAAGTAGTTGATGACACACTTGTTCTTAGTCAAAAACAATTCTTCATTGGTGAAGGCGTTGATGATGGTCGTGTTTGGCCAATTCCATTGAATACTAACTGGAATGGTTTACCTGAAACATTAACAGAAGAACGTCTTGAAATTCCAAACTTTAGCCAATTAGCAGCACAAAACGAAGGGGCTCTTCGTCTTAATACTGAAAATACAGCGCACTATATCACAAACTATAAAGGACAATTGTTAGAAGAAGTTCTTGGTCAGTTAACTGGTCTTGATACTACTTCAAAACTTCAAATTGTTCAAGAACGTCGTCTTTTGGCTGAAAGCGGAGAAATTTCATACGCAGAATTGGTGCCATTATTGACTAAATTGACAGATGAAACATCTTACTTAGTAGCGGAAGCTATTTCACAAGTTGTCGAAGGTTTGGATATCTTCATGGAAGATGGTAGCCAAACACAAGCACAATTTAAAGCCTTGGTTAGCCGTTTGATGCAAAAGAACTACGACCGTCTAGGATTTGAACCTAAAGCAGGTGAATCTGATGAAGATGAAATGGTTCGTCAAAATACCATTTCATTGATGTTGTATGCTGATAATGCTGATGCAGTTACTAAAGCGGAAGCTATTTTCCATGCACACAAAGATAATATCGAAGCTATTCCAGCCTCTATTCGTTTAGCTGTTTTGTCAAATCAAGTTAAACATGCTGAAACTGAAGAACTTGTTTCACTTTACCTTGATACTTATGTAAAAACGAACGATGGTAACTTCCGTCGTCAATTGGCATCTGCTTTATCAAATACAAAAGAAGCAGCAACTGTTGAACGTATTTTAGGCGTTTTAAAAGATAAAGATATCGTGAAACCGCAAGATTTAGCAATGAGCTGGTATCGTCCATTCCTTGAAAAAGACTTTGCTCAAGGTGCTTTCTGGACTTGGGCACGTGAAAACTGGAATTGGATTAAAGCAGCTCTAGGCGGTGATATGAGCTTTGATAAATTTGTTATTTATCCTGCTAACTCATTCAAGACAACTGAACGTCTCGAAGAATACAAAGCTTTCTTTGAACCACAACTTGATGATATGGCTATCAGCCGTAACATTACAATGGGAATCAAAGAAATTTCAGCTCGTCTTGATTTAATTAGCACAAGTAAAGTCGCTGTTGAAGAAGCCCTTGCAGAAGTTGAATAATAAATGTAAACGAAGTTGAGTACTTATCTCAGCTTCGTTTTTTAATACGATTGATGTAAGCGCTACTGTTTTAGATAATCTTAAGCTCAGTCAGATATCCTTTTTATCAGGAAAAATACTACTAAAATTAAGAATTTTACGGTAAATACTTAGACCAAAGTAGTAAGTCATGATATAATAATATAAATGCAAGGAGTATACATATGATTAAGATATTATTAGTAGAAGATGATTTGAGTCTATCTAATTCCATTTTTGACTTTTTAGACGATTTTGCCGATGTTATGCAGGTATTTGATGGCGAAGAAGGCTTGTATGAAGCAGAAAGTGGCGTATATGACCTTATTTTGCTTGATTTGATGTTGCCTGAAAAAGACGGCTTCCAAGTCCTTAAAGAATTACGAGAAAAAGGCGTATCAACACCAGTACTCATTATGACTGCCAAAGAAAGTCTTGATGATAAAGGACACGGTTTTGAGCTTGGAGCTGACGATTATTTGACAAAACCATTTTACCTTGAAGAGTTGAAAATGCGTATTCAAGCGCTTTTAAAACGTTCAGGTAAATATAATGACAATACTTTATCTTATGAAGAATTAACAGTTGATACCTCTACAAATACGACAACTGTTAACGGCAGCGAAGTAGAACTACTTGGTAAAGAATTTGATTTATTAGTTTATTTCTTACAAAATCAAAATGTTATTTTACCAAAATCACAAATTTTTGATCGTATCTGGGGATTTGATAGTGACACAACCATTTCTGTTGTTGAGGTTTATGTCTCTAAAATTCGTAAAAAACTTAAAGGCACAACGTTTGCCAAAAATCTACAAACCCTACGAAGTGTAGGTTATATTCTAAAAAATGCTGAATAAATTACAAAAAAAATTATCCTCAGGAACGTTCTCACATTTCTTCCATTTCTTTGCTGTGTTTACAGGTATCTTTGTCGTGATGACAGTTATCATTTTGCAAATTATGCGTTATGGGCTGTACTCGTCAGTTGATACCACTTTGCAAAATGCGGCAGACAATGCTAATGATTATGTTGTACGAACGATGGAACGTAGTGATTCGTTGCAATCAGACGATTCTTCTACCGATATTTTTTCAAGTGGTGATACAACAAGCAGCAGTTCGGCAAAAGATAAGCCAAGCACTAGTTCAGGGAAAGCAAAACCAAGTACTAGTAGTGGTACAGGATTAAGCAATGTTAGTGTCCTTCTCTATGATTCAGATGGCAAAATTTTGAACGCTTTAGACGCTTTTGTTCAATTTGGAACCTTGTCATCAACTTTTGACGAAGATAGCATTGGGGAAATTAAAGACCAAAAGATTACAACGATTTTTGGTCAAACCGAAAAATACCATGTTTTGACAGTAAAAGTTAATAGTACAGAGTATCCAAGTATTGCTTACGCTACCTTTTTGGTCAGCGTTCGCCAACTAGATGAAGCCAATGAGCGCTATGTAACGATTACGATTACAGTCATGATTATTTTCTGGATAATTTCTATTGTGGCAAGTGTCTATCTTGCTAACTGGACACGAAAACCAATCATGGAAAGCTATGAAAAGCAAAAATCATTTGTTGAAAATGCTAGTCATGAATTGCGTACACCGCTTGCCGTTTTGCAAAATCGTTTGGAAAGCTTATTCAGACGACCAGATGCTACCATTTTAGATAATAGTGAAAGTATCGCTGCAAGTTTGGATGAAGTTCGTAATATGCGGATTTTAACAACAAACTTATTGAATTTGGCACGTCGTGATGATGGTTTGAATGTCGAAATTGAGGACATAAAACCTGAAACATTCAATGAAATTTTTGAAAATTACGATATGATTGCTGAAGAAAATGGCAAAACATTTATTGGCACTAACTTAGCTAATCGTCCAGTTAAGTCGGATCGTACCTTATTGAAACAATTAATGACCATTTTGCTTGATAATGCTATAAAATATACTGACGATGATGGCGTTATTGAATTTACTGTAAAAACAACTGATAAACAAACAATTTTAACTGTTGCTGACAACGGTCCAGGAATTAGTGACGTTGATAAAGTTAAGATTTTTGACCGTTTTTACCGTGTTGATAAAGCAAGAACACGTCAAAAAGGTGGATTTGGTCTAGGATTATCGCTAGCCAAACAAATTGTTGACGTTTTAAAAGGTGATATTCAAGTCAAAGATAACCAACCAAAAGGAACAATTTTTGAAGTACGTTTCAACCGTCATTAATAAAAAAAGATTGCTATACTTGTTATAGCAATCTTTTTTAGGTAAAGAGTGTTTTAGAAAAAGAAAAAAACTCCATTTGGAGTTTTCATTGGATATTAGTTAGCCAATTTAGCAGCAAGACGTGCTTTATCGCGGCTAGCTTTGTTTTTGTGAATCAACCCTTTTGATTCAGCTTTATCGATGCTAGAAGAAGCAGCGCGGAAAAGCTCTTCAGATGGGTTAGCTTCGAATGCTTTGATAGCAGAACGCATAGCTGATTTTTGTGCTGAGTTCTTTTCGTTTTGTTTAACGTTAAGTTCAGCGCGTTTGATAGCTGATTTAATATTTGCCAATGTTTTCACCTCCAAATTAATCTAACTACATTATTATATAGAAATTATTGATTTTTGGCAAGCCTTATTCACTTTTTCGGAAAAAATACTTATTTTTTCAAATAAATCTTATCAACTTTGTGGTCGATAGTCTTATGTAAAATCAATTCAGCACGATTTCGTGTTGGTTCAATGTATTTTTCAAGATTAACAAGATTAATGCTTTTCCAAGTGTTTTTAGCGAGCTCTAGCACCTCTTGATGTGGTATTCCAACAAAACGGTTATAATAGTTGTTTTTGTCCGTTTTAGCGAGTTCTAGCAGGCTTTCAAAGCGCTCTAAATACCATTTCTCAATATTTTCGATTTCAGCGTCAATATAAATTGAAAAGTCGAAATATCCTGTCATATACAAACGTTTATTTTTCTGGTTTTGAAAAACGTTAATACCTTCGACGATAAGAAAATCAGGTGTATCAATAATTTGCTTTTGGTCAGGGACAATATCGTAAATTTCATGTGAATAAACAGGAATCTCTGCGACCATACCATTTTTGACGGTATCAAGGAAATTTAAGAGGAGTTCCATATTATAACTTTCGGGGAACCCTTTACGGTCGAGGATGTTTTGTTCAATCAAAGTTGCATTTGGATAAATGAATCCATCCGTTGTCACCATCTCTACTTTGCTATCTTTGAATGTTCGTGATAGAAGAAGTTGCAAAAGACGACTAGTCGTTGATTTTCCAACAGCTACTGAGCCAGAAATTCCAATAATGAAAGGACGTTTACTAACTTCTTTCTTCAGAAAAATACTTTTTGAAAAAGAGAGATTTTCTTGAGCATTTTTGTAAATCTGAATCAAACTAATCAAAGGAAGGTAAACCTCAACCACGTCTTGAATGCTGATATTATCATTCAAACTTTTAATAGATTCCAATTC
>CAVAFU010000025.1:0-26898 GCA_963588325.1 Oribacterium sp. | reverse complement strand
GTGCTGTGCTGTGCTGTGCTGTGCTGATAGATTGTACCATCATTTTCTCCTTAATCAAATATTATTTGATATTTTTATTCAAAAAATTAATACTATGTTTTTAGTAATAAAAAATACATGATACTTTACATTATATCACAGTAAAAAATGAGATAAAAGTAATATTATATATCATTATTCAAAAAAGAGAACAGCAATACTGCTCTCAAAATACTTATAAATCATTACATCAACGGTGCGATGGTTTTTACAAGTAAGCCAATAACTTTTTCATATGCTGGACGACCGTTGACCATTTCAGGTGTTACGCGTTTGCAGTCTTTTAAAGTTCGGATGCAATCATTATAGATATCTTGGATAGCATCGACTTTATACATATAAGTCGCGCATTCAAAATGGTGATATAAACTGCGGTAATCAAGGTTAATTGTTCCAACAACAGCTTTGCTGTCATCGCTGATAAAGACTTTAGCATGGACAAATCCTGGCTTGTAATAATAAATTTTAACTCCAGAGCGCATTAATTTACTGAAGTAAGTCTTAGCAAGCGCATACGGAATTGGTTTGTCAGGGATTCCAGGCATAATGATACGGACATCTACACCACGCTCAGCCGCAAAACAAATGGCATGTTCCATTTCACTGTCCAAAATCAGATAAGGGGTCATGATATAGACATAATTTCTGGCATGGTTAAGAATATCAATATAAACATTTTCACCAATTTTATCAGTATCTAAAGGTGAATCGCCATAAGGAATCACGTAACCATTGGCACGCCTTGTTTTATCATGTTCAGCTAAGTAAGGTTCGATAACCAATTGTTTTTCAGTAACAGACCACATTTGTAAAAATAAGACGACAAAACTATTTACAGCCTCACCTTCGAGCATTAATGCGGTATCTTTCCAATGACCAAAACGCTCTAATTTGTTAATGTATTCGTCTGCTAAGTTAACGCCGCCTGTAAAACCAACTTTACCATCTATTACGATAATTTTACGGTGATCGCGGTAATTATAATAAGTCGAAATGAACGGTGAAATTGGTGAGAAAGCTTTGGCTTGGATACCAATTTTCTTCAAACGCTCGGTGTAATCAAACGATAAGGTAGAAAATTCAATCATTCCATCATATAAAACACGAACTTCTACACCTTCTTTGACCTTTTGTTCAAGAATGCTTAGAATCTCCCCCCACATAACGCCCTCAGCAATGATGAAAAATTCCATAAAAATATATTTTTTAGCTTTTAGGAGCTGCTTCTTTAATTCTACAAAGAAATCTTCACCAATCGGGAAATAGGTTACTTCTGTATTTTGATATGCTGGGAAATTTCCACGACTACGATCAAAATATTGTACCAAATGATAAGTTGTTGATGTATTTCCTTTTAAAACCTTTAAAATCTCTTGATTATCTGGCAAATATTTAGCACTACTGTCCACTAATTCGTTCATTCGTTGCTTCAAGCCACGATAACCCCAGTCAAGCTTGGTATAAATAAGGAAAAGTGACCCTAACAATGGTGCAATCATCACCAAAATTAGCCATGTGACACGTGATAGAGCATCCATTTCACTATTAACCAAATATAAAACAGCTGTGATGGCAAGGGCACGTTCAATAATCTCCATCCAAATTCGATATTGATCGAGCCAAGCAAAAGAAGCTATCAAGAAAAATAATTGCAGTATCAAGAGAACAGAAATAACGGTTGTTCGACTAAAAATGCCTCGAAGAAAGCTACGTCGACTTTTATCTAACAAGCGCATAGCCTTATCTTTATTTGTATTTTTATTTTCGATAATCATAACCTCCATCTTCTTCTCTTCTTGGTAATCATTATAACATATTTTAAGGAAGGTTTTAGAGAGTTTAGTCAAAAGAAAAAGGTTGGAAAAAATCCAACCTTTTAGATGTGTTAATCTTAGAACAATCCGATAGCTGTACCGTCTTCGGCGACATCCATGTTAAGGGCTGCTGGTTTTTTAGGTAAACCAGGCATTGTCATAACATCACCTGTAAGAGCAACGATAAATCCTGCACCAGTTTTTGGTACAAATTCGCGGATTGTGATATCAAATCCTTCTGGTGCTCCGAGAAGTGTTTGATTATCAGAGAAACTATATTGTGTTTTAGCCATACATACTGGCAATTTATCCCAACCAAATTGAGCGAATTGTTTTAATTGAGTTTTAGCTTTCTTACCAAAGATAACTTTGTCGCCACCATAAATTTCAGTAACGATTTTTGTTACTTTTTCTTCAAGAGAATCTTCATCTGAGTAAAGGCGTTTGTAGTTAGCATTACCATTTTCAACAGCGTTAACAACTGCATTGGCAAGGTCAATACCACCATCAGCACCATTTGCCCAAACGCTAGCAAGTTCTACTGGAACGTCGATTTCAGCACAAAGTTCTTTAAGCGCAGCGATTTCAGCTTCTGTATCAGCCACAAATTCGTTGATAGCAACAACTGCTGGAATACCAAATTTACGGATATTTTCAACGTGACGTTTGAGGTTAGCAAATCCAGCACGAACTGCTTCTACATTTTCTTCGCCAAGATCTGTTTTGGCTACGCCGCCATGCATTTTAAGGGCACGGATTGTGGCAACAATGACAACAGCGTCTGGTGTTGTTGGAAGATTTGGTGTTTTGATATCAAGGAATTTTTCAGCACCAAGGTCTGCACCAAAACCAGCTTCTGTAATAGTGTAATCTGCTAAATGAAGAGCTGTTGTTGTCGCAAGAACTGAGTTACATCCATGTGCAATGTTAGCAAATGGTCCACCGTGAACAAAGGCAGGTGTTCCGTAAATTGTTTGAACAAGGTTTGGTTTAATCGCATCTTTGAGGATAAGTGTCAATGCACCTTCGACTTTAAGGTCGCGAACATAAACAGGTGTACGGTCGTAACGATAAGCAACAACGATATTCGCTAAACGTTCTTTCAAGTCTTTAATATCTGTAGCCAAGCACAAAATTGCCATGATTTCTGAAGCTACTGTAATATCAAAGCCGTCTTCACGAGGAATACCATTAACTGGGCTACCAAGACCGATTGTGACATGACGAAGAGCGCGGTCGTTAAGGTCAACTACACGTTTCCAAATGATACGACGTTGGTCAATGCCAAGTTCATTTCCTTGGTGAAGGTGATTATCGATAATTGCTGAAAGCGCGTTGTTAGCTGTTGTGATAGCATGCATATCACCTGTGAAGTGCAAGTTAATGTCTTCCATTGGAAGAACTTGAGCATAGCCACCACCTGCTGCTCCACCTTTAATCCCCATAACAGGACCAAGAGATGGTTCACGCAAAGCAAGCATTGTTTTTTTACCGATTTTATTTAAAGCGTCAGCAAGTCCGATAGACATTGTTGATTTTCCTTCACCTGCTGGTGTTGGATTAATCGCTGTTACAAGAACTAATTTACCTGGTTTGTTTTCTTGAACAGATTTGATTTTATCAAATGACAATTTGGCTTTGTATTTACCATAAAGTTCAATGTCATCAAATGTAATACCGACTTTTTCGACAACTTCTGTGATTGGTTTTAATTCGACACTTTGTGCAATTTCGATATCAGATTTCACGGGATTCTCCTCTAATAGTTAATGATTGATAGAAATATTATAACATACTTTTTCAAAAACGCACGTTATTTCTTGAAATATTTATCAATGTTCGTGTTTTGCTTTTCTGAAATTTACAGAAATAATTTTGAATTAGATAAAAACAAATTTTCGTTGAACACGATAACTTAAGATGAAGAGCACTGTTTCAGTCACTATTTTAGAGAGAATCAAACCTAGACCGATGCCAATAAGAACTTTTAACATCAAATAATTACAAGTTAAAATGATGGCTGCTAACAAGAAATAACGAACAATCGATATTAAAAGTGGATTGGTTCGGTTAAAAACAAGATTAGCATTTAATAAACATTGTGTTGTTGCACTGATAAGGCGCGCTATAATAACAGAAATTAAGAGATTTTTGGTCAAAGCTACAAGCGTAAATAACGCTAGTGCATCAACTATCGTTGCCAAAATAGACGCGCCAGAGAATTTTAAAAACGGGCTATAAATCCTAATCGAATCTTGGATTGGTCGAAAATGGGAACTTTCATTTTTTTCGATATAAACCGTTTCAATTGGAACTTCATGAATAGTGTAACCGTTTCGGTCTGCTTCAAGCAACATATTAAATTCATATTCAAAACGTTCGCCTTTTAACGACAGCAACCAAGGAATCAATTCTGTCGATAGTCCGCGCAGTCCCGTTTGAGTATCCGTAATGGCTACTCCTGTTACCAAACGAAAAAGATGAGCGGTTACTTTATTTCCAAAGCGACTCCGAGCTGGTACTTTTCCAACAAACGCACGCGCACCAAGAACAATACTTTCTGTATGCTGCTGTGTAGCTTGCGCCACTTTGACAATATCTTTAATCAAATGTTGCCCATCACTATCAACAGTAACCATAATATCGCTATCCGTATTGATTTCTTGGATGTAAGAAAATGCTGTTTTTAAAGCCGCTCCTTTTCCAAGATTATGAGGATGAATAAGCACCTTGGCACCGAGTTCTTCGGTTTGATTGTAAAAAGTATCATATGAAGCATCACTACCGTCATTGACAACGATAATATTTGCTTGAAGTTGTTCTTTAATATCTTGAACGACCTGAACAAGCCGTTGGTCTGGTTCATAAGCCGGAATGATAATATACATGAGATAAATTCCTTTCTTCTTGTGAACCCAAAACTATTCCTTAAAATCCACTAGGACCGCCACCAGCACCAGGTCCAGTTTCAGTAATTTCTGTTTGTGTTTCGCCGTTAACAATTAATGTTCCACCATTGTAAGTTGCTTCACCGCTGAAATCAAATGCTGATTGTCCTGTTACATTAATTGTTCCGCCATTAACCACTAAATCACCGTTTGAATCAATACCATCAGTGTCACCGTCTGCCATGTTGATAGTAAGGTCACCGCCGTTAATGGTAATTAGAACACCATCTTGTGCTGCCATTTCATCACCTGTGAAAGCCCAGTCTGTCGCATTGATACCATCATCAGACGCAGTGATTGAGATTGTACCGTCATTAATAGTAATGGTTTTACCTTCAATACCTTCAACACATGATTGAATGTCAATAGTACCGCCATCAATGATTAAATCGTTAGAAGCGTGGATACCATCATCACCAGCATTAATCGTGATATTACCTGATTGAATGTAAATATTTCCTAGGGAAGTATCTTCGTCATTATCAGAATGAATAGCATCTTCAGTAGAAGTTAAATTAAGGGTTGAGTTATAAATGTCGATAGCATCGTTAGCAGATACGGCATGTTTTACCGTTGATGTAATATTGTAAGTTCCGCCTGTAAATTTAACATCGTCACTACCTTTGATAGCATTGTTGTAATTACCTTCGACTGTTAGGGTACCTGAGCCATTAAAAGTCAAATCACTCTTACTATAAATGGCTGCTTTGTAATCATCTGTTGTGTGTTCAGAGTCAGTAATCGTATTTGTTGTTCCGTCAGCAGATGTAATCACCACTTTATCCGCTGATGTTACCGCAATCAAGGCGTCAGTTCCTGTCATCGTTACCCCATTAAGCACAATTTGAACTTTATCAGAGTCAGCTGCTGTTACCTTGATTTGAACACCGTCACTTTCTCCTGAAACAATGTAAGTTCCTGCTTCAGAAATTGTCACTGTTGAACCATCTACACTAACACCGTCACCAGATACTTTTGCTGATGAATCTGATAATTTAATCGTTGATGCTGATGACTCGTCATAAGAAGAAGTCAAATCAGTCTCTGTAAAGTAGTCTGTGTTAGCATCTATAGAACTACTTGATGAAGTTGTACTTGCTGTTGTTGACGAAGAAGATGTCGTTGATGTATTGCTTGTTTGAGAGCATGCGCCCAACGTCAATAGAGTTAATGCACACACGCTATATAATATTGTCTGTTTTGATTTCATAAATTCCTCAATTCTTTTTATTTTTATCAATTAATTCGATTTTTGATTTCGACTAAATAATCCTGTTACCATGCTCAAAGCCACAAAGATAAGCGCAGCCCACCAATATGGTCGGTCATAAGAGCTTGTCCGTCCAGAAACTTCAATAATTCCTCTAACCAAGCAAGCACTAGCTATAATAGCAAGGCTTGAATTAAACAAGAGAAACGGACCGCGTTTTTTTATCCAAGTCAACTCCAAACCCGATAAAAATGAAATAATTGCTCCTACTAGGGGTGCTATAAACATTAAACGCATATAAATGGATGATTCACCATAACTAAATTTTTCGTAGATAATGGTAAAAACAACGCAGAAAACAGTTAATCCTAGATAGACAAGGGTTGCTCTGCCAAATGTTCGTTTAGTAACCGACGTAAACAATGTCACTCACCGCCCTTTCTTCGATTGTATTACCACTTGTTGTTGGATTATTGATGACTTTGCCATTGAAATACATGGTTGATGAGCCACCGCCGTCCAAATTATAAGCTGTTGTGACACCATAAGATTGCATCAGCTCTGCCATTTCATATAGAGTGAGTCCTGCCGATTCATCTGTACGACCATCTGAAACGATAACGATGTAATGTAGACTACCATCGTCTGTCTCAATAATTCCGATAGCTGTTCGTGGATTTTCTGCCATAGCTTGCCCCACTTCTTCAGATTCAGAAACGGCAATTTGACCATTTGATACTAAAGTTGGACCAAAAGCAAATGTGTTAACAACACCACTGTCTAATAACTCTTGAGCTGTTGTATCACTTTCGTTAAATGTCTTAAAACTACCATCTGAATAAACAGCCAAATCCTCATAATCTGATTGTCGTGTTGTATCTCGGTAAATAACACCGTTTTTAATCACGTAACCAGAGGTATTAGCACCATAATAATCACCGTTAATGGCAAAAATCGCATTTTTACTTGAAGCCATACTTGAAGTTGTTTCTGTAATATTAGTACCAAAAGTATCTTGAGCTAAAGCTGTTTTCAGATAATCTGCACTAGATAATGTGATATCTGCTACATAATACGTTGTATTGCTTGTGTTTCCTGTTGTAATGGTGATGGAGATATTGTCATCTTGGTATGAAGTGTCTGTTGTTGTCACTTCTCCCGTATCTGTTGACGCCGTTGTACTACTTGTACTTGCTGCCACTTTAGTTACCGCAGATGGTATAACAAATGTCTTCAAAAGAACATAAACATTTGCGGATAATAAAGCTGTACTAAATAGTAATGTATAGGCGTGTTTTTTTAAAAATCTCATCGCCTCCCCCTTTCGTGCAATATAAGCATGATTAAGAATATCGAAAACAGCTAAAGTTTTTCTAAAAAATAACTAAAAGAAAACTTAATCAGTAATTTCGTGTTAAACAATTTACGAAAAAAACGTTTTTGTGTACAATAAATCTATGAAAATCTTAATAACATCTGGTGGAACAACCGAAAAAATCGATGCTGTTCGTGGCATTACCAACCATGCTACAGGCACTTTAGGAAAATATATTGCAGAAACTTTTTTAAATGAAGGTCACGAGGTAACTTTGGTAACAACTAAAGACGCTGTAAAACCCAAAGAGCACTCAAATCTGACAATTACTACCATCTCAAACGTTGATAGTTTAGTAAAAACCTTAGAACCTCTTGTCAAAACACACGACGTTTTTATTCATAGCATGGCTGTGTCGGATTACACTCCTGTTTATATGACTGATTTAAACGAGGTCGAACAAGCGCCGCATGTAGCTGACTTGTTGGCGCGAAAAAATACTGAGTCAAAAATATCTTCTAAAGAAGAATATCAAGTGCTCTTTTTAAAGAAAACACCGAAAGTTATCAGTTTGGTCAAAACATGGAATCCCGATATTATGCTTATCGGTTTTAAATTATTAGTAAATGTCAGCAAAGATGAACTTTTTGCGGTTGCGCGTGCTAGTTTGACGAAAAATAAAGCACGTTACATTGTCGCAAATGACTTAACTGAAATAAAAGGAACGCAGCACCATGCTTATTTACTAGGAGAAAACGAATCCTATGAAGCAAATACCAAAGCTGAGCTGGCTAAATTAATTTTTGAAAGGGTGACAAATCATGAGTAAAACTATTGTACTTGCTGTTTCAGGAAGTATTTCTGCCTACAAAGCAGCTGATTTAAGTAATCAATTAAATAAATTAGGCTACGCTGTCCATGTTTTAATGACTGAAGCTGCGACACAATTCATAACTCCATTAACACTACAGGTATTGTCAAAAAATCCTGTTCATCTTGATGTGATGAAAGAAGAAAATCCGAAAGTTGTCAATCATATCGAATTAGCAAAACAAGCTGATTTATTTATCGTTGCCCCTGCTTCTGCTAATACTATGGCAAAACTAGCTTATGGCATCGCTGATAATATCGTAACAGCGACTGCTCTTGCTTTACCTAGTGAAACTCCTAAATTGATTGCGCCAGCTATGAATACCAAAATGTATGAAAATCCATTAACGCAACGAAATTTACAAATTTTAAAAGAAGTTGGTTATCAAGAAATTGAACCACGTTCAAGTATGCTTGCTTGCGGTGATGTCGGTCGTGGAGCGCTTGCTGAACTAGACGATATTATCAAAAAAATTCAGGAAATCATTTAAATCAATTTTTAGTAGACACTTGTCAAGACAAATGTGTTTTTTGTATAATGGATTGAGCATTTGGAACGTATAATTTCCAAAGCTAAATTTTTCATTCCGTTAAGGAGGAGTTATGAAAAAAAATAAAGCAGCAACTGATGTTGCTATTATTGCTATCTTCTTTGCAATAATGTTGGTCATTAATTTTTTAACAAGTTTAGTCTTTAATCTTTTACCAGTGCCGATTAAACCAACGCTTGTTCATGTGCCAATTATTGTTGCTTCTATTGTCTATGGACCACGTATCGGAGCTATTTTAGGTGGTTTAATGGGAGTTATGAGTGTTACCGTAAATACACTCACTTTGCTACCAACAAGTTATCTCTTTTCTCCATTTGTTGAAAACGGGAACTTTGCTTCATTGATTATCGCTGTTGTTCCTCGTATTTTGATTGGGATAACTCCTTATTTCGTTTATAAATGGTTACATAATAAGACAGGGCTTGTCATTGCTGGTGCTATCGGTTCAATGACAAATACAATCTTTGTTCTGGGAGGAATTTTCATACTCTTCTCAAATGTTTATAACGGAAATATCCAGGCTTTGCTTGCTGTCGTTTTTGGTACAAATGCTATTGCTGAAATGATTATCTCAGCTATTCTGACATTAGCTCTTGTTCCAAGTTTGCAAAAAATCAAAAGATAATTTCAGAAATCACGGACTAAAAAGCTCCGTGATTTTTTAGTTAAAAGCAGTAAAATTTTCAAATTTTTTCATAAAAAAGTAAGGATTTTCAAGGGTTAAACAATCGTTTGCATAAATTTAAAAAATGCCCCAAAACCCTTATGTATCAAGACTTTTACTAATCTTAAATTTAGACTAGAAAAATCTCTTATAAAGTGGTATAATGAAAGCGTTTAGAAGAACAGAGAAAAGGAGTTCCATTATGACTTACACTGAAAACTATCAAAAATGGCTTGACTTTGCGGAGCTACCTGACTATCTTCGCGAAGAATTAGTAGCCATGGATGAAAAGACCAAAGAAGATGCCTTCTACACAAACCTTGAGTTTGGTACTGCTGGTATGCGTGGTATTATTGGTGCTGGTACTAACCGTATTAATATCTACGTTGTTCGCCAAGCAACTGAAGGTTTAGCAAAACTCATCGAAACAAAAGGTGACGCTGTTAAAAAACGTGGTGTTGCAATTGCTTACGATTCTCGCCACTTCTCTCCAGAATTTGCATTCGAATCTGCTCAAGTTTTAGCAAAACATGGCATTAAAGCTTATGTCTTTGAATCACTTCGTCCAACACCAGAATTGTCATTTGCAGTTCGTCATCTTGGTACATTTGCTGGTATCATGGTAACTGCTAGTCACAACCCTGCTCCATTTAACGGATATAAAGTTTATGGTGAAGATGGTGGACAAATGCCACCTGCTGATGCTGATGCTTTGACTGACTTTATCCGCGCTATCGAAGACCCATTCTCTATCGAATTGGCTGATCTTGAAGAAAGCAAAGCTTCTGGTCTTATTGAAGTTATTGGTGAAGCTGTTGATGCTGAATACCTTAAAGAAGTTAAAGACGTTAACATTAACCAAAAATTGATTGATGAATACGGTAAAGACATGAAAATTGTCTACACTCCACTTCATGGTACTGGTGAAATGCTTGCTCGTCGCGCACTTGCTCAAGCTGGTTTTGATTCAGTTCAAGTTGTTGAAGCCCAAGCTGTTCCAGACCCAGACTTCTCTACTGTAAAATCTCCAAACCCAGAAAACCAAGAAGCATTTGCTCTTGCTGAAGAACTTGGTCGTAAAGTTGACGCTGACGTTCTTGTGGCAACTGACCCAGATGCTGACCGTCTTGGTGTTGAAATCCGTCAAGCTGATGGTTCATACCGTAACCTTTCTGGTAACCAAATCGGTGCCATCATCGCTAAATACATTCTTGAAGCACATAAAACAGCTGGTACTCTTCCAGAAAACGCTGCTTTAGCAAAATCAATCGTTTCAACTGAATTGGTAACAAAAATTGCTGAAAGCTACGGCGCAACAATGTTTAACGTGTTGACTGGATTCAAATTCATCGCTGAAAAAATTCAAGAATTTGAAGAAAAACACAATCACACTTACATGTTTGGTTTTGAAGAAAGCTTCGGTTACCTCATCAAACCATTCGTGCGTGATAAAGACGCTGTCCAAGCTGTACTTATCGTTGCCGAAATCGCTGCTTACTACCGTTCACGTGGTTTGACATTGGCTGACGGTATCGAAGAAATCTATAAAGAATATGGATACTTCGCAGAAAAAACTATCTCTGTTACTCTTAGTGGTGTTGATGGAGCTGCTGAAATCAAGAAAATCATGGACAAATTCCGTGATAATGCACCAGCACAATTCAACGCAACTGATATTGTGAAAACTGAAGATTTCTTAGCACAAACTGCTACAACTGCTGATGGAAATGTTACAAGCTTAACGACACCACCAAGCAACGTATTGAAATACACACTTGCTGACGATTCTTGGATTGCTGTTCGTCCTTCAGGTACAGAACCAAAAATCAAATTCTACATCGCAACTGTTGGTACAGATTTAGCCGATGCAGAAGCAAAAATTGCTAACATCGAAAAAGAAATTAACGATTTTGTCAAATAATCTTTAATTGATTGAATATCAGAATCACTCCCTCTATTACATAGAGGGAGTGATTTTTTAGTTTATAACTAATTGAATTTAAAATTAAAACGATATTCTAAAAAAGAATTTTACATAATTATATTTACGCAAATAATAAACACCCCATAATGATGAGGTGTTTGATATATAAATCTCAAAGAATCAGGTTAAATATTACCAGTTAGCCATGCAACGATAAAGAATAAAGCGAAACCAAATAGATAAACAAGACCAATGATTGATAATCCTTTAAGCCAAGGTTTAACTTGATGTTCTTTGTTATTTACCAATGAATAATTAAGATAAGCAAAGAATGGTGTTGTGATAAATGAAGCAATCATTGCAAAACGAAGCATTGTTGCCACATTACCAGCAAAGAGATACACAATAACTAAACCAACAACCGCTGTAACTGTCATCCATCCGTAAAGCATCTTTTGAGAAGATTCTTTCTTATCAAGGAGCAAACGGAGTGTTTCGTTATTGGCACGTGAATAACCATCAATAACAGTAATAACCGTTCCGAAGATACACAAAAATGCGATAAGTGTAATCAAGAAACGAGACCATTCCCCTAAAACAGAAGCATACATATTAACGAATTGAGAAATATATGCTGCTGAAGCGCTCTGTACTTCTTCACCTGAACCAAATTGGATAAGAGCTCCCAAAGCACAGAAAATAAGAGCTAAAATAGCTGTTCCAATGTAACCAGTATTGAAATCAAAGATAGCATCTGCTTCTGACATCTTCACTTCTTTACGTTTTTCAACCGACCACATTGAGTTAATGGCTGAAATTTCAATTGGACAAGGCATCCATCCCATCAATGATACGATAAATGGCAGAGCAGCCATACGCCAAGGTGTTGGTGCTTCAAAATTTGGAGCGTATTCACGGTGTTTAAATAGGGCAATCACTACAGCAATTACAGTAGCAATCGTCAAGGCTGTCATGACCCATTTTGCTAATGAATCCAAGAATTTATAACCACCAATCAACAACATTGCCCAGATAATCACGATAATAATAGTTGTTAATTGAGAGATACTTAAACCAAAACCATTTGGAAAAATGTTATAAAGAATAGCTGCGCAAAGAATACCAACCCCTGCTGTATTAACAATTGCTGAGAAAATATTTAGCACAAAGAAAATTGCTAACCAGCCTTTACCTTTTTCAGCATATCCTTCAATCAAGCTCTTGTTGTTCTCCATTGTGTATTGTGAACCAAAACGGAAAAATGGATATTTGAAAACATTGATAAGTAGAATCACAAGTGCTAATTGCCAACCATAGATAGCTCCTGCTTGCGTAGAAGAAACAATGTGGGAACCACCTACTGCAGCGGAGGCCATCAGAATCCCTGGCCCAAGAGCTTTAAGTTTTGTTTGCCAGGTTGATTGTTGTTCTATATTTTCAGTCATGAAACAGACCTCTTTCTAAATAAACTTTTCAATATTCAGATAATTCTGAATTGTAAGTCTCATTTTACAACTTGATTAATGGAAAGTCAACCTTATTTTTGGAAAAAGTTTGAAAAAAATAGACACAAAAAAATCCCCGCTTAACAAAGCGAGGAAAATATCTATTATTGTTTTTAATTGAATAAATTCGTAAAGAAATTTACAATAGCTTGCCAAATATTAGCCAAGAAACCTTTGCTTGATTCTAAGGCATTTGTTGCATCGAAATTAAGATTGATTCCTTTGAATGTTGAACTTGCATTTGATACAATACTATCTTTCAAAGAAGAAAGTGTTGATTTAAAGCTGCTGCTATCAATGATACTTGATTTTGAAAGATTGAAAGCGAAGTTAACAATCAACGTGATTTGGTCACTTGATAAGACGTCTTTAAGTTCATAATTTTCAAGAGTTTCTTCAACAATCTTACGGACATCTTCTTTTGAAACACCATCACCAGCATCTGCGACAGCTGATTTAATATCAGTCATGGCAACGTTTAATTTATCAGCATCATAACCATCTGTTCCTTGATTTTCAGAGTTGATAGTTGATAAGGCATCCAATTCTTCTTGGGCTAACTCTTTGCTTTCATCAGAAACATCTGCACCATTTTCTTCTAGAGAATAATAGATACCCGCTAAGGCTGATTCACCTGTTACAGCGATTGGTGAGGCAACAGTGATAGCTGCGTGTTCAATACCTAATGTAACGGCAGCATTTCGGTACATATCTGCTGTGACTTTAGTGATATTTTCTGGTGTGACAATATTAACAGTTAAGGTCTCAGAAGAGCCTAATTTTTGAATTTTAACAGAAGAATATAGCTGCAAGCTAGAATCATCTGCGACATTCATAATGTTAGCATAAGCACTTGTTGTAATAGTTTTAACGCTTGTATCGGTCGAACTATCATAACCTAGCAAAGATAGTGTTTGTGTGCGTTGATCATCTGATAATGAATATCCTAAAACATAGTCGGGCTGAACATAAGTTTCATCAATAACATCCTGAACAGAACTACTTGAGGCTTGAACACTACCAACGGTAACAAGAGAGAAAGCCGCTAAAGCGCCAGCCATCAATGCTTTTTTTAATTTCATCTTAATCATTTTCCTTTCTCTTAGAGAACCTATTTATACCATTTCTTAGAAATTCAGTCTGAAAAAAACTGTTTTTCCGTTATAAAAACTATTCGTGAAGTTCTAATGGCAAGCCATCTGGATCAAAAAAGAAAGTCATTTTTTTGCCTGTATAATCATCGTATCTGATTGGTTGGACATAAATACCCATGGCTTCTAATTCAGCTTTGTAGGCATCGACATCATCAACATAAAAAGCTAAATGGCGTAATCCGCAGGCTTCCATGTGATATTCAGGCTGTCCGACTCTTTTTGGAGGCGCAACATACTCAGGATCACTAAGTTTATTACCAAAGATTTCTAATTCAATAGCTCCACATTTTAAATCAAGTTTATAGTCGTGACGTTCTGGGCGATGATTTTCTCGAATAATTTCAAAACCAAGTTTATTAACGTAAAAATCACGTGATTTTTCATAGTCAGACACAATAAGTGCAACGTGGTGAATAGCATTTAAGTTCATAGTTTTCTCCTAAAATGAATGAAAGCCAGGATATTATTCCCAGCTTTCATTTTTAAAATGTCATCTGATTATAGGAATAATCAAAAGCTTCAAGAATATCAGATGATGCTTCGTCGTAAGCAACAGATGATTCTAAATTTCCTTTAACAATAATACGTTCTGTCGCTTCTTGGTCCATACAAGTAACAAGGGTCACTTGAGATTGACCTGCAACATCATCAATCACATCCGAGCGATCTGGAGTAACAGATTCGATTTCTGTAATAACATAGGTGTAAATCATTGATTTATCTGTTAAATAAATCTTCATTCCCACCTTAGCATTTTCTAAAGGAGAAAAAAGCATTTTTGAAGACCCAACAAGCCCAAAAACATGGTGGCTAGCTAGAGCATAGTTATTCTCACCGCCCATAACTTGGTCTTCTTTCATTGTTCCAGCTCCATAAGATAATTCAGTGTTACCTAATCCTTTGAAAATTGGTAAGTTGATACCAACATCTGGCACTGCAATTCCACCGATAACTGGCAAATTAGCGCTGTTTGATTGTGCTTTTAAGACAGATTCGATAGAAACGGGTTCGACAGCTGAAAAATCATAAGTGACATCAGCAGATTCGTTTTCTTTTATTTTTTTCTTTGACACATGTGTAATTTGATAATGATTAGATTGTTGACCGATTAAAAAATTACAAATTGATTTGTGAAAAATCAAAGCGACACCAATAATGAATAAAAGTAGACACAGAAATATTCTCAATTTATTTGCGAAACGATGTGTTTTTTTCTCTTTTTTCATAATGTTACTCTAGGTCTTCTCCAGCTTTTTCTTCCTCTTCTTCTGGTTCAACAAGGGCAAAGGTCATAATCTTAGCATCTTTGTCAAGTCGCATAATCTTAACCCCTAATGTTGCACGGCCTGTTTGTGAAATGTTAGCAACGCTTGTACGAATGATAACACCTGTATCAGTAATAACCATAATGTCTTCGTCGCCATTTACAGTAGCTAGTCCAGCTAATTGACCGTTCTTTTCAGTGATATTGGCTGTCTTAATACCTTTACCACCACGACCTTTGGTTGGGTATTCAGATGCTAGTGTACGTTTACCATAACCTTTTTCAGTAATAACGAGTACTTCTTGGTCATCTGTAATACGTGAAGCACCAACAACTTCGTCACCTTCGCGGAGGTTAACACCACGAACACCCGTTGCCGAACGACTCATGCTACGAACAGCAGATTCATTGAAGCGTACGCTATAACCTGCTTTAGTTCCGATGATAATGTCATCATCACCATTTGTGCGAATAACATTGATTAATTCGTCACCGTCTTTAAGCGTAAGAGCTTTTAGACCGTTTTGACGGATGTTACTAAATTCAGATTCTTTTGTACGTTTAACCACACCTTGACGTGTTACAAAGAATAGATAGCTTTCTTTATCATCATGGCTAGACTGGCTAATAATCGTTTGAACAGTTTCGCCTTCATCAAGTTTCAATAAGTTGACAATTGGCAAACCTTTGGCAGTACGTCCGTACTCAGGTACTTCATACCCTTTCAAACGATAAACACGTCCTTTATTTGTCATAAAGTAAACATGATTATGCGTACTTGTTGAGACTAATTCACGAACAAAGTCGTCATCATTGACCCCAGTTCCCTGTACACCACGTCCACCACGTTTTTGTGAACGGAATTCATCTTGAGCTAAACGTTTGATGTAACCTTTATTTGAAAGTGTGATAAGAACGTCTTCTTCTTCAATCAAGTCTTCATCTTCAAGAGAAAGAACTTCACCAACCATAAGTTCTGTACGACGTGGGTCAGCATATTTACGTTTGATTTCGTCCATTTCTTCTTTGATGATTGTGATAACACGTTCTGGTTTAGCCAAAATATCAGCTAAATCAGCAATCAAAGCAAGCAAATCATCGTATTCAGCTTGGATTTTTTCACGTTCCAAACCTGTCAAACGACGAAGACGCATATCAAGGATAGCTTGACTTTGACGTTCTGATAAATCAAATCGACTCATCAATTCGCCTTGAGCAATTACGTCAGTTTCACTATTTCTGATAATGCTAATGACTTCATCAAGATGGTCAAGTGCAACAAGCAAACCTTCTAAAATATGGGCACGTTTTTCAGCTTTTGCTTTATCGAACTCTGTACGACGAACAATAACTTCTTTTTGGTGTTCAATATAGTCAACAATAATTTGTTTCAAAGAAAGAATCTTTGGAACACCATTTTCAATGGCAAGCATATTGAAGCTAAAGTTTGTTTGCAAGCTTGTTAGTTTAAATAGATTATTTAGAATAACGTTAGCTGATGCATCACGACGAACTTCAATGATGAAACGAATACCTTCACGGCTTGATTCATCACGTACTGCCGTAATTCCTTCAATACGTTTTTCTTGTGCTAAACGAACGATGTGTTCATGTACTTTTGTTTTGTTGACACCGTATGGAAATTCTGTGACAACGATACGTTCACGACCACTCTTAGTTGTTTCAATCTCAGTACGTGAACGTAAAACGATTGAACCTTTACCAGTTTCGTAGGCTTTGCGAATACCAGATTTACCCATTACAAGAGCTCCTGTTGGGAAATCAGGACCAGGTAAAACTTCCATCAATTCACGTGTTGTGACATCGGGATTATCCATAACTAATTTGACAGCGTCAATAGACTCACCCAAATTATGTGGTGGAATATTAGTAGCCATACCAACGGCGATACCAGTCGCACCATTAACCAAAAGGTTAGGGAAACGCGCTGGTAAAACAAGTGGTTCACGTTCACTACCGTCATAGTTATCTTGGAAATCAACGGTATTTTTATTGATGTCACGTAGCATTTCAAGAGCAATTTTACTCATGCGTGCTTCGGTATAACGTTGAGCGGCAGCGCCGTCACCGTCCATAGAACCGAAGTTACCATGACCATCAACAAGCATGTGACGATAACTCCACCATTGTGCCATACGTACCATGGCTTCATAAATAGACGAATCACCGTGTGGGTGATATTTACCCATAACATCCCCGGTGATACGTGCAGATTTCTTATGAGGTTTGTCTGGTGTTACGCCGAGCTCATTCATTCCGTAAAGAATACGACGGTGAACAGGTTTTAAACCATCACGAACGTCAGGAAGAGCGCGAGCGACGATAACAGACATGGCGTAATCAATAAAGCTTGTCTTCATTTCTGAAGTCAGATTTACGTCAATTAAATTCTTATCCTGCATTAAGGAAAAACACTCCTTTTCTAGTGTAAAACTCTACTATATTATACCACATTTTCAGCAAAAATAGCGTTTTTTCGCCAGATTCACTAGCTTTCTTCGTTTTTTCAAATATTTTACAATTTAGTTCGTGACATATCTCACTTAACGTGTTAAAATATTATCGTATGGGCGGAAGCCCCTAAAAAAATTAAGGAGATGTTTAGATAAATGACTGCAACTAAACAACACAAAAAAGTTATCCTTGTTGGTGACGGTGCCGTAGGTTCATCTTACGCATTCGCACTTGTAAACCAAGGAATCGCACAAGAACTTGGTATCATCGAAATCCCACAATTGTTTGATAAAGCTGTTGGGGATGCTGAAGACCTTAGCCACGCTCTTGCTTTCACTTCACCTAAAAAAATCTACGCTGCTAAATACGAAGACTGTGCAGATGCTGACCTTGTTGTTATCACTGCAGGTGCACCTCAAAAACCAGGTGAAACTCGTCTTGACCTTGTTGGTAAAAACCTTGCTATCAACAAATCAATCGTAACTGAAGTTGTTAAATCTGGTTTCAACGGAATCTTCTTGGTTGCTGCTAACCCAGTTGACGTTTTGACTTACTCTACATGGAAATTCTCTGGATTCCCTAAAGAACGCGTTATCGGTTCAGGTACTTCACTTGACTCAGCTCGTTTCCGTCAAGCATTGGCTGAAAAACTTGATGTTGATGCACGTTCAGTTCACGCATACATCATGGGTGAACACGGTGACTCAGAATTCGCTGTTTGGTCACACGCTAACGTTGCAGGTGTTAACCTTGAAAACTACCTTAAAGACGTTCAAAACGTTAACGAAGCTGAATTGGTTGAACTTTTCGAAGGTGTTCGTGACGCTGCTTACTCAATCATCAACAAAAAAGGTGCTACATTCTACGGTATCGCTGTTGCGCTTGCTCGTATCACTAAAGCAATCCTTGACGATGAAAATGCAGTACTTCCACTTTCTGTATTCCAAGAAGGTCAATACGCTAACGTAACTGACTGCTACATCGGTCAACCAGCTATCGTTGGTGCACACGGTATCGTTCGTCCAGTTAACATCCCATTAAACGACGCTGAACAACAAAAAATGGAAGCTTCTGCTAAAGAATTGAAAGCTATCATCGACGAAGCTTTCTCTAAAGAAGAATTTGCTTCTGCAGCTAAAAACTAATTTCTAATTTTTAGCAATTTAAAAGCTACCCGTTTGGGTAGCTTTTTTTATGTTCTATTTTGCATTAAGCGCAGCCATTGTGATGTAGTTGTATGGCTTGTTAAAGTGTGGCAAAAAGAATAAATCAGTCAACGCCAGCTTATCAATTGTTACTTGTTCTTGGATAGCTAGTGAGAATAAATGGATTCCCATTGAAATATCTTTTCTTGCTACTATTTGCGCTCCAAGAATAACACGTGTTGTTTTATCGTAAACAATTTTTAGGGTAACTTGGAAATTATCTTTTTGAATAAACTCTGGTTTCTGATTGTCGGTATATTCCACTTCAAGGGCATCAAATCCTTTAGCTTTTGCTTTTTCCAATGTTAAACCTGTAGAAACCATGTTCAATCCGTAGATAGAAATACCGTTTGAACCTTGGACACCTGCTCCTTCTAACTGATGACCGCAAGCATTGTGCGCAGCAACAATACCTGTACGAACAGCGTTTGAAGCAAGGGCAATGTAATCTGTGCTTTGTGTGGCGTTATTGTAAATCGTTGCACAGTCGCCAATAGCATAAACACCTGGAACACTTGTTTCTTGGTATTTATCAACTAAGAAAGCGCCATTTGGAAAGAGTTTAACTTTATCTTGAGCTAATGCTGTATTAGGGCGGAAACCAACAGCTAGAATAACCATATCTACGTCATATTCTGCCTTATCAGTGATGATTTTTTCGACTTTGGTTTCGCCAGCGATTTCTTGCACAGCTTCTCCAAACGCCAACTGAATACCGTGTTCTTGCAAGTTTTGAGCCATCATATCGCTTAAATCGCGGTCATAATAGCCTGCTAAACAAGTTTCAGCAACATCGATAAGCGTTACTTCTTTCCCTTTGCGTTGAAACGCTTCTGCCAACTCAACACCGATATAACCAGCACCAACAACTGCAACACGAGAAATTTCTTTTTCTTCTAATTTTTCGATAACATCTTCTGCGTTTTGGTAAAGCTTAACAAATTGGACGTTTTCAAGTTTTGATTCAAACTCAAGTGAGTCTTCTTTCATGCTAACGCCTTTAATTGGTGGGATAATTGGTTGGGAACCTGTCGCAAAAATCAATTTATCATATGTTTCTAAATGTTTTTGCCCGTCAACAAGAGCTGTAACTTCTTTTTTATCGTAATCAATGGATTCCACAGGAGAATTCATATAAACTTTCGCACCGAGTTCTTCTAATTCATTTTTATCAGAATAAAACAGCCCTTCTGGTCCAGAAATTTGTTCTCCAATCCATAACGCCATACCACACCCAAGAAATGAAATATTTGAATTTTGGTCGAATACGACGATTTCATTTTCAGTACCGTAATTGGTTAACATTGTCTTTATACAAGCTGTACCAGCGTGATTTGCTCCAATAACAACAATTTTACTCATAAAAGTAACCTCTAACTAATTAATTTTAACATGACTAATATACCATATACCTAAAACGCTTACAAATTATTTGCTTACAAAAAAATAAGCTGGCAGAACCAACTTATTTTTACTTTTATTTAGATTTAATATAGTTAACACCATCTGCTTTAGGCGCTACTGCTTTACCAAAGAATGCTGCTAAAACAACGATTGTTAAAACGTAAGGCGCAACTTTCAAATAAACTGATGGGATACTTGAGAAGAATGGCAATTGAGCTCCAATAATCGCAAGTGATTGTGACAAACCAAAGAATAGACTTGACAACATCGCACCAACCGGATTCCAACGACCAAAAATCATGGCAGCTAAGGCAATAAATCCAGGACCTGCAATTGTTGTAACAGCAAAGTTATTAGAGATACTTTGTGCGTAAACTGCTCCACCGATACCACCTAAGAATCCTGAAATCATAACACCAGCATAACGCATAAGGTAAACGTTGATACCAAGAGTATCTGCTGCTTGAGGATGTTCACCAACAGAACGTAAACGAAGACCAAAGCGTGTTTTAAAGATGATGAACCATGAAATAAATGACACCAAGATAGCAACATATGCTACTAATGATGTGTTATTAAAGAAAACTTTTCCGATGAAAGGAATGTCTTTCAAAATTGGGAATGAAAAACGTCCAAATGTTTCTGAGATAGTATCTGTTTGACCTTTACCAAAAAGGTGACGACAGAAGAAAACTGCAAATGATGGTGCAATCAAGTTCAATACAGTACCAGACACAACATGGTCAGCACGGAAATTAATAGTTGCAACGGCGTGAATTAATGAATAAAGAACGCCAACAAATCCAGCAACGATTGCGGCAACCCATGGTGTCGCAGCTCCAAATACATCTGCAAAGCTAAGGTTGAAAAGAACACCAGAGAATGCTCCCATAACCATAATACCTTCAAGTCCGACGTTTACCACACCAGCGCGTTCAGAGAACGTTCCACCGATACTTGTAAAAATCAAAGGTGCAGAATAGATTAACATGGAAGAAACTAATAGGGCTAACATTGTTGTAAAACTCATCTTATTTTCCTCCTTCTACTTTTTTAGTTTTAAGAAAATGACGAATGATGTAACTTGCTCCGACAAAGAAGATTATGAGGGCAGATACAACATCGATAACTTCAGATGGAACACCAATCATACCAGTTTTACCAATTGAAAGCACTGCATATAAGAATGCAGCAAATGGAATTCCGAGAGCATCATTAACTGCAAGAAGTGAAACAGCCATACCGTCCCAACCAATGCTTAGTGAGCTTGTTTGAGAATAAACATTTTCAAAAGTACCAAGACCTTCAACTGTACCGCCAAGACCTGCAAGCGCTCCTGAAATAATCATTGACACGATAATAAGACGTTTAGCAGACATACCAGCATATTCTGCTGCGTGTGGATTAATACCTACTGAAGTAATTTCATAACCAAGTGTTGTTTTCTTCATCATGAACCAGATAATGATAACAGCGATAAAGGCGATGAAAATACCAATATTCATACGTGAATTATCTGTTAAAGCTGAAAGCCATTCTACCTGATAAGAAGCATTCTCAGAAACCTTGATTGTAGCTTCTGTTGTACGCATGATACTATCAGGGAAAACATCTTGAATAAGGTATTGTGTTGAATACAAAATAATGTAGTTCATCATAATTGTTACGATAACTTCACTTGTTCCAAGGAAAGCACGTAAGATACCAGGAATCGCACCTGCAATACCACCAGCGATAAGACCAACGATAACCGTACAAATAACTGAAATTGGTTTTGGTAAATCAGGGAAAGAAAGTGCAAACCATACTGACATCACCCAACCAATTAATGCTTGACCAGGAAGTCCAACGTTGAAGAAACCTGCTTTTGATGCTACAGAGAAACCAAGTGCAATTAAAATAAGTGGTCCCATAGCACGGAAGATTTCACCAATGTTTTTTACTGAACCAAATGCCGTGTAAAGCAAATCGTTATAAGCCCAGAAAGGATTATAACCAAAGATAAGCATAAGGATTGCTCCCAATAACATACCGAGAACGACGGCAATCAAAGGAACAGCCCATTTTTGTGTTTTCTTAGACATTAATTAGCATCCTCCTTTTCCAATTTTCCACCAGCCATCAAAATACCAAGTTCTTGTTTATTGGTTTGGGCAGCATCTAAGATACCTTGAATTTTACCATCATGGATAACGGCAATGCGGTCAGAAACATCAAGGATTTCATCTAATTCGAAGCTAATAACTAATACAGCTTTTCCTTTGTCACGTTCAGCGACAAGACGTTTACGAATATATTCAATAGCACCAACGTCCAATCCACGTGTCGGTTGGTTGATAATTAACAAGTCTGGATTTCGGTCAACCTCACGAGCAATAACAGCCTTTTGTTGGTTACCACCAGAAAGCGCACCACCTGCTACTAATTCACTAGCAGCACGAACGTCAAACTCTTCCATCAATTCACGAGCATGTTCGTTTAACTTGTTATAGTTTAAGAAGCCGTGTTTACTAAATGGTTCTTTATAATAAGTTTGAAGAGCAATATTTTCAGCAATTGTCATGTCAAGAACCATACCATCACGGTGACGATCTTCAGGAACATGTCCAACACCTAATTCAGTAATTTTACGAGGGCGTTCGTTGGTCATATCGATTCCTTTGATAATGATATTTCCTGATTCGACTTTACGGAGTCCAGTAATGGCTTCAGCAAGCTCACTTTGTCCATTTCCATCAATACCAGCAATACCAACGATTTCACCAGCACGAACATCTAAAGAAAGTTCTTTAACAGCAGGAACGCCACGGTTTTCATTTACCACCAAGTCCTTAATTGAAAGAACAACTTCTTTTGGATTAGCAGGAATTTTTTCTGTTTTAAATGAAACAGCACGACCAACCATCATTTCTGCCAATTCTTCACTAGTTGAATCAGCGACTGGCACTGTTTGGATAGATTTTCCGTGACGAATAACTGTGACCCTATCAGCAACGGCACGAATTTCATCCAATTTGTGTGTGATTAAGATGATTGATTTTCCTTCTTTAGCTAAATTACGCATAATATCAAGTAATTCATCGATTTCAGAAGGCGTTAAAACAGCTGTTGGCTCATCAAAAATAATGATATCAGCACCACGGTAAAGTGTTTTTAAAATTTCAACACGTTGTTGTGCACCAACGGTAATATCTGCAATTTTAGCTGACGGATCAACCGCTAAGCCGTATTTTTCAGATAAAGCTTGGATTTCTTCGGTTGCTTTTTTAAGATTAAGAATTCCACCTTTTTTAGTCACTTCATTACCTAAAATGATATTTTCAGCAACTGTAAAAGCTTCAACCAACATAAAGTGCTGGTGAACCATTCCGATTCCCATTTTAGCTGATTTTGAAGGTGAATCTAAGTGAGCAACTTCTCCCTTCACTAGAATTTCACCGCTTGTTGGTTGTAAAAGACCGGCAAGCATATTCATCAAAGTCGATTTTCCGGCACCATTTTCTCCAAGGAGAGCATGGATTTCACCTTTTTTGACTTCTAAATTGATATGGTCATTAGCAACAAAATCACCAAATTTTTTAGTAATTTCACGCATTTCAATGACTTTTTCTTGTGTCATATGTGATCCTTTCAGTCTAATAATTAATAATTTTTAGGTCAGTTAAGCTCATTAAGTTACCTTTATAAAAGAGGAAAACATTATTTAATGAACTTAACTGAGATAAAAATATTTTTTACCTCAGCCCTGAAAAAAGGCGACCTATTGGTCGCTTCTTTCAAGAATGATAGATTAATCACTCAAACCATCATCAACAGTGATTTCACCGTCAATAATTTTTTGTTTAGCAGTTTCGACCGCTTCTTTAATACTATCAGAAAGGTTATCTGTTACAATATCAACACCACTGTCTGCAAGACCGTATGTTTTTGTTGTGTTTCCGTTGAATTTTTTACCTTTAAGTTGTTCGTTAGAGATATCTTGAACAACTTGTCCTACTTCTTTGATTGTAGAAGTCAATACAAAGTTAGAATCAACTTTATCAGATGATGTATAGTCACCTTCTTCAGATTGGTCACGGTCAACACCGATTACCCAAACTTTTTGATCGCTATCAGCTGGCAATTCTTCATCGATTTCTTTAGCTTGTGAGAAGACACCTGTACCTGAACCACCTGCTGCGTGGTAGATAACATCAGCACCACCAGCATACATTGTAGCGGCAATTGTTTTACCTTTAGCAGAGTCTGAGTAAGAACCAACATATTGAACATCAACTTTGATTGAGCTATCAACTGATGCTACACCAGCTTTGAAACCAGCTTCAAAACGTGTGATTGTATCTGATTCAACACCACCTACAAAACCAACGTGTTTTGTTTTTGTTTGCATAGCAGCTGCGATACCAGCAAGGTAAGCACCTTCGTTATCTGCAAACAATACGCTCTCAACATTGTCTTGATCTGAAACAGTGTCATCAATGATAACATAGTTTACATCTTCGTTTTCTGGCGCTGCTTCTTCAACAGCATCGTGAAGGTTGTAACCAATTGCAAAGACTAAGTTGTAACCATTTGAAACCGCAGAATCAAGGTTAGTTGCATAATCTGACTCACTATCTGATTGGAAGTATGTGTAGTCAGTATCTTTTGTCAAATTATTTTCTTTACCCCAAGCTTGTAAACCTTCCCAAGCCGATTGGTTAAATGATTTGTCATCGACACCGCCTGTATCTGTTACGATAGCAGCTTTAACACTAGAATCTGAGCTAGAACTAGAATTTGAACGACTACATGCACCAAGTGTCAATGTTGCTACTGCAGCAAGTCCAAGACCAACAATTTTCTTGTTCATGAAAATGAACCCTCCTAAAAAACTTATAGGCAAGCCAAGTTGCCAAATATATATCAAGCCAAGCGGCTCAATGAACTTTTTAAAATAGACTTTAAAAGTCTTTTACGTGGGATTAATAACCACCTGACCGTCATCACGACCGTCCACCAGTCACTTTTCATTCATAAACTTTAGAAATTTTTAATAGCTACTATCAGCTGTTTCGCCGTTTACAATAGCTAAACCAGCAGATGTGCCAATTCGAGTAGCACCAGCTTTAATAAAAGCTTCTGCATCTGCAAACGAACGTGCACCACCAGCAGCCTTAACACCAACGTTTGGTCCTACTGTTTCACGCATTAATTTTACGTCAGCAACATTTGCACCTGCTGTTGAAAAACCAGTTGATGTTTTCACATAATCAGCACCAGCAGCCACCGCTAATTGGCAAGCTTTAACTTTTTCATCATCTGTCAAAAGACATGTTTCAATGATGACTTTGACAAGTTTATCACCACTAGCTTCAACAACTGCACGAATATCTGCTTCAACGGCATCGTATTGTCCTAATTTCAATTGACCAATGTTAATCACCATATCAATTTCGTCTGCGCCATTAGCAACAGCATCCTTTGTTTCAAAAGCTTTGACGTTACTAGTGTTTGCTCCAAGAGGAAAACCAATAACTGTACAAACTTTAACGCCTGTTCCTTTCAAAGCATTTGCAGCATATGCCACCCAAGTAGGATTCACACAAACACTAGCAAACTGATGCTCAGCAGCTTCAGCAATTAACTTGTCGATTTGAGTTTGAGTGCTTTCGGGTTTTAATAAAGTATGATCAATATACTTATTGATAGTCATTTTATTTTATATTCCTTCTGAAAATTTGTTTTTCAATGATTAATAATTACACTCTATCTATTCTACCATTTTTTTTCGATTATGTAAGTACTTTTTATCGTTTTTTTAATAATTAGTAAAAATGGCAAAAACCGAAAAATTATTAAAACGCTTTTATAATTTATTCTCTCCAAGAAAGGCTAGTTATAGCAAGCTTCTTGTTTTTAATATGACATTTATGTCATATGTCATATTCGGTATTTCTGAACTTTTTGCACTAAAACTATCATCAACGGAAGGAATTTACAATGTTTAAAAAAATATTTCAGCGCTGTGTAAGCGGTTAATTTTATGGTGTTCTATGCGCTCAGAAGTTATAATTATACCATCGAAACTGACATTTATGTCATAATTATTTTGTGACATCTGTCATAAGTGCTGATATCATGGGAATCCACTAAAAAAATCCTTACCAAGTAAGATTTATATTCTCACTCAATAAAGATTTTTTATTCAAATATTCAGTTTTTTGTGCTTCGTAAAATATAATACCCTTTATCACGTTTTAAAATGTCAACATTCCCGAAAACTTCTTCCATTTTAGCTTTGGCACTCGGTGCCCCTTGCTTTTTCTGAATAACAATTGTTAAATTACCACCATCATTAAGATAATTAATACTATCTGCAATAATAGTATGAACAACTTGTTTTCCTGCACGAATAGGGGGATTGCTGATAATGTAATCAAAAGTACCAGTTACTTTATCATAGATATTTGACTGGAAAATATCTGCTGTTACACCGTTTTTGGCAGCATTTTTTTGTGCTAAATCAATTGCACGATTATTAATATCAACCATTGTTGGTTTAACACCTTGAACT